>NZ_JBHLWE010000039.1:0-48828 GCF_042432925.1 Paracoccus niistensis
CCCCCATCTTCCAGGTCGCCGATTACGGACTGGTCGGCGATATCTTCACCGTCCTGCCGGAACTCACCGAAAAAGTCTGAGGGCTGGAGTTTTGAGGGCTGCCTAAGTCGAACGACTTCGGACAAACGATTATAATCATTGCCGTGAAGCAAATAACTGCTGTTCAGGCTTAGCCATTCGAGCCCGTTCACAGATCATCTACCTGCTCGACCCTAGGCAGGAAGCGGTAGACCGAAGAGCGTGCAATCCCCAACCGCCGAGCGATGGCGGTGGGGCTGAGCCGTTCCTCTTCATGCAGCCTTCGCACCTCCACCGGATCGATCTTCGGCCTTCGGCCCTGTAGACGCTGCGGACCTTGGCGGCGGCGAGCTGTTCGGGGTCTCAAGGCCGACTGTCTACCGGACGCTTGGGCGCCAGACCGCAGCGCCTGCGGTCAAGCCGGCCTGAGCGGGCAGCAGCGACTGCCCGGCGGTAATGGACAACGAGAGGGATATTGCAGGACTGCAGATCGTCGGTCGGCGGGCGGGCGGGGATTGAAGCAAGAGGCCCTGAGCTGCCGACCGTGCCCCCGGAACCGCAGTCTGGCTTCGTTGATGCGGCCGTTCATGCTTGCCACAACGCGATCACCCTCGTCAGGGCCTTGGCAGCAAGAAATTGACCGCGATCACCCGGCTCTCGTGGATCATGCCCGATCTCGTGTCGCCGGGCAGAGCCGCTTCGATACAGCCGGCCGTACGGAACCCTCGCCTGCCGCCCTCAAGCTCGCCCCAGGTCGGGCTCGAGATGCAATCAATCGGTTTCTGGCCCATAATCCTCTGTGCTGCTGCACTATTTCGGATTGCACGGTACGTCCCTTCGGTTTTTGGGCGAAGACAGGCCGGAAAGCGGATCAGGAACCGACCCACTCTCCTTTCGCGATCCATTTCAGTGCCGAGATCGAGGGCATGAACATGTATTCTCCACCGCGCAGGCGGTTGAAAGTGGTCACGCCGTTCACGCGGCGGCGGGCGGGTTCGTCGGGGATAGTGAAGGTGCCCGGCTCTTCGTGCAGGCCCACGATCGGGTCGAGTTCTTCCCCGAGGTCGATGAAGTTGCCGCGGTTGATCCACTCCTGCTGCAGGAACTCGATCGTGTCATAGGCGCGCGCGCTGATGAAGATGAAGAAGAGCCCGCGGGCGTCCTTGCCGTCATCCGCGGCTGTGACATCGGATGTCCATTTGGGGCCGAAGGTCGAAGGGCGGCGGATGATGCGCTTGATGTTCACATCCGTCAGGATCGTCATGCTGCTGTCGCGCGGGTTCAGTCGGCGGATATGCGAAGAATAAGGGCAGAGCAGCCCCTTCGGGTCGTCCCTGAAGGTGAAATCGTTGTTGCGTTCGGGGTCGGCACCCAAGTCTTCGTCGTCGTGGTCGGGCGACAGGATCAGGGGGGCGCCGCTGCGCCAGCGGCCGACCATCTTGGCCGCGAGCAGGTGCTGAGCCTCCTCGCTCTCGGCATGTTCGCGCAGGAAGTCGTTGAAGGCGCCGACGCGGCTGTTGTACTTGCGCAGGACGACATAGGTTCCGTTGCGCCCCAGTTCCGGCGGTTGCGGCACGCCGAGAGGCTGGCCCGTCTCGCTGTTCTCGCCCAGGATGAACTCGCCCGCGGCGATGGCCGGGCCGTCGCCCGGCAGCGGGTCCACGCCGCTGCCCGCGATGTTGGGCTGGGCGATGGCATCACGGAAGCCGAAGGGATTCTCGGCATCCTCGTCCGCGCCGAACTCATGGGTGGCGACCAGCGTGACGCCGCTGGAGCGCTCAAGTTCGGCCATGGCCTTGCCCACGGCCTTGTCGCGCGCCGCCTCGTCGGCGGCGAAGATGGTCAACGCGATGTGCAGCGTGCCGGGCTTGAACGGCTCTTCCCATGTCTCCGGTGCGTTCTCGCCGAAGTCGCGCAGCATCTCGGCCCGCGCGGCCATGCCCTGGCGGAAGGGCAGCGGAAAGCTCGACAGCGACTCCTCGGGCAGGCCGAGCGCCTTCAACCCCTCGTGGCTGATTGCCACGCCGACCCAGGATTCCATCTCGTTGGTCCAGTCCTCGGCCGAGGGGACGTGCTCGGCCAGGCGGCCCAGCAGGTCGCGCCCGCCACTGGCATCGTCCACATGCAGCATCGCATGGATGCCTACATATGGCTCCGGGCGCGACCGCAGGATCAGGCCCTGGATGTCGTCAAGCTGCAGCTTGACCCGGTCGCGGCGGAAGCGTTTGCGGAGGCTGGAGAGCAGGGCCATCAGTAATCCACCCCCTCCGGCTGGGACATCTTGTCGAGGAAGGCTTTCAGCGCCTTCGGGCCGCTGTTGTCGAGGTCGGTTCCGGCCACCTCGTCCATCATCTCGTTCACGGCCTTTTCCATGCGCTGCAGGCGGCGCACGTCCACGACCGTCACCTGCGGGTTGGCGACGAACCAGCCGGCGGCGTCGATCTGGTGCCTAGCGATGAAGTCCTTGACCGACGGATCGGCAATGCCCGGCCAGCCCTCGACCGACTGGAACAGCAGGTCCATCAGTTCGGGGATCTTGGTCGCGAAATCGTTGATATAGGCGTCCCAGTCGCCGTCATAGGTGGTGGCGAACAGGATCTTTGTGTCATTGTCGAAGAAGACGAAGCGCATGTCGTGCAGCGTCGAGACGCGCTGCGCGCCATCGAAGTTGCCGTTCGTCAGGTTGAAGATGCGGCGCAGCCGCTCGGCCCCGCCGGGCTTCAGCGTGGCGAAGGCGGTCAGTTCCGACACGTTGCCCGACTGTCGCCCGGCCCGCCCGGCGGTCTGCGACGTGCCCTTCAGTTCCGGATTGTGGCGGCGGACCATGGCTTCGAGCGCGATCTTGGCCAGTTGCGGCGCATCGCTCGCGACCTCCTCGATCTTGCGCCGGATTTCGGCCAACCTGCTTTCATCCTCCAGCCGCGGGTCGGGGCCGGTCTGGACCGGGCCGGCGCTCGCGCCTTCGGGCTTGTCTTTCGTCTCGTGCTTCTGGGCCATTGCACGGCTCCTTCTGGCTTGCTGGACCGGGCGCGGTCGTCAGTCGGGGATCTCGTCGAGCGTTGCCGGCTCATGCCGCTCGACAGCGTTGAGTTCGTGGCGACGCAGCGTCGATGCCGCGTAGGCGGCCCGCCGGATGCGGTTGATCGAACCCAGCGGCTGGTGCGCCTCGACGCACTGCCACGGGTTGAAGTGCAGCACGTCGTCGCCATAGACGCGCCGCGCGGGCGAAAAGGCGTCCTGCGCCTCGAAGGTCAGGCTCGCCAGCGACTGCTGGGGCGAGGACTCCTCGTCCCACTGCACGGCCGCATTCTCGATGGGCATCCTGTCGAGGTCAGTCGCAAGCTGGACGCGCAGCGTGTATTCGGCGCCCTGGTCGCGGAAGAAGTCCACCACCAGGTCGCGCATGGTCGAGAAGTCCACGTCCTTGATAATCCTGCCCGTCAGCGCGCGGACATTCTTGGACGCGGGCGCGAGCGAAATCTTGCCGATGTAGTCGCCAAAACGCAGCGCGCCCTGGGTGTGATAGGTTTCGCCCAGCAGATTGGCGTTGTCGCGCGCCAGTCCCTGCAGGGTTGCGCCGGGTTCGCGGCCGAAGACTTCGACGACGTCTTCGGCTCCCCGAGCGGCGGCCGCGACCATGCGCTGGAAGAAGTCTGGGGCGTTTGCATTCTTTTCCAACAAGCCCAGCATCTTCTTGTATTTCTGCACCGTCCCGAAAGCGAGAGCGGGAAAGTTGACCATCAGGAAGTCCTGGTTCCGGCCCGGCTCCTCTCCGGCAAGGCGCGCGCCCGGGACGTCCAGGATCTTGATCGCAAAGCCACGGGGGGCGGGAACCTCGTCGCTGTGGATGTCTCCGGGCGCCGATGACAGGCGGGCGATTACGTCATAGGTGGCGGGCTCGGCAAAGATGCCCTGACGCAGATGCGCGGGCAGGTCGTCATGGACCCTCAGCCTGCCCTTCAGGAAGCCGTGGCTTTTTGCATGGGCGTCGCGGATCGCGTGGCGGTGGCGGTCGAATGCCGCCAGATTGGTCGCGCCCATCTGCGACACGATCTCGTCGGTCAGCCGCGCCTCGTCGGGTTGCAGGACCTCTAGATCCGGGGACCACCTGACATAATCAATATCCATTGCGACTCCGTTCGCGATCCGCTCATGATCGGGTTGCGAGATCAAAGGCGGGCCTGTCACCGCTTGGCCGCCTAACGCGACATCCATTTGGAAGTTCATGCCGACGCCGCGTCACGTCCTGCCTGCTTCAAGGCCGCAAGACCTGAGTTTTCCTGTTCTTGCGCTTGCCGCTATTTGCGCCAGTCCGGCCATGACCTTCCCCGGCGCGAGGCAAGGGCTGGCCGATGCCGCGACGCGCCTTGAGCAGGGGGCAAGGCGCCTCTCCGGCAGCAGGGCGGCAGAGCCGGCACCTTTGCCCCGCTCCTCACGTTATGGTGGCGCGCAAGGGCGATCCCGGCCATCCATGCGGGCGCGGCAATAAACCACAAGGATCCTCATGACCTCGATCTCTTCCGACCTGCCCCCTTCGAAGCCAGCCCGACCTCGGTCCCAGGTGCTGCCCTATGTCGTCCTGCTGATCCTAGCGGCCTTGGTCGCGGGGCTGGTATGGTACGCCACCCGCCCTGTCGTCATGCTGGTGCAGGGCGAGGCCGAGGCGCCACGGGTCGATGTCAGCGCCCGCGTGCCCGGGCGCGTAGTCGAACTGGGCGCCGATGTGGGCGACAGGGTCGAGCAGGGGGCGCTGCTGGTGCGGCTGGAAAACGCGCAACTGACCACAAACCTGGGCGCCGCCCAAGCCGCACTGGTGGTGGCGCAGCGCAATGAGACCGCCATCGGCGCCACCCGGCCCGAAATCATCCGCGCCCGCGAGGCCGAATTGGCCGCGGCCGAGGCCGACTTGCAACTGGCGCAGGAAGCCGCAACCCGCGATCAGGCGCTGGAACAGCGCGGCGTCCGCTCGCAGGCAGTAATCGAGCAGAGCGCCCGCAACCTTGCCGCGGCCGAACGCAAGGTCGAGGCCGCGCAGGCGCAGCTGGACCTGACCCGCGCCGGCGCCAGCCCCGAGGAGCGCGCCGTGGCCGCGGCCCAGGTCGATCAGGCGCGCGCCGCGATTGGGCAGGCCGAGGCCAATATCGACGAACTGAACGTCACCGCCCCGCAAAGCGGCCAGGTGACCGGCCGCATGGTTGAATTGGGCGAGAACGTGGGCGCGGGCGCGCCACTGTTCACCATCGTCGATCTGGACGGGACCTGGTTCACCTTCAACATCCGCGAGAACCTTCTGGGCGGTCTGAAGGTGGGCGACCGGCTGCGGGTGCAGGTGCCGGCGCTGGATGCGCAGGTCGATGCGACGGTGACGCTGATCAATGCGCAGGGCGACTTCGCCAGCTGGCGCGCGACCCGGGCGACAGGCGACTTCGACCTGCGCAGCTTCGAGGTCCGCGCCGCCCCCGCCACGCCGGTTCCGGGGCTCCGCCCCGGCATGTCCGCCCTGATCCGGCCGGCGGAGGCAGAGGGCGAATGAGCGGTCTCGTCACGGCGATCCGGCGCGAGTTCCGGCTGATCCGCCGCCACCCGGCGCTGATCGGCTTGACGGTGGTGCTGCCCCTGGCTCTGTGCGTCCTGTTGGCCTTTGTCTTCCGCTCCGGAGTTGCCACCAACCTGCCAGTCGCCGTGGTCGATCTGGACCGCTCCAGCCTCTCGCGGCAGGTGGTGAGAATGCTGGACGCCACCCCTGACGTCGAAGTGTCCGCCCGGGCGGACAGCCTGCCCGAGGCGCGCTCGCTGATCCTGTCGGGCCGGGCGCGCGGCGCGCTGCTGCTGCCTGCGGGCTTCGAGCGCGACGCGCTGCGCGGCGCCCGGCCCGAGGCGGTGATCTTCTACGACAACCAGCACATGAGCGCCGGGTCGGTCGTCGCCCGCGGCGCCCGCAATGCCGTCACCGCCGCTTCGGGGGGCCTCAGCGTCAGCCTGCGCGAAGCTCAGGGGGCCGGTTCGTTGCAGGCCACGGCGGCGGCCCAGCCCATGCTGCTGCAGACGCATGCCCTGTTCAACCCCGCCCTCGACTATGTCGACTTCCTGCTGGCGGCGCTGATGCCGGCGGTGATCCAGCTGATGGCCGCCGCCGCGACCACCTATGCGGTATCGCTGGATTTCGGCCCGGGCCGCCACGCCCGCGTCCTGCCACGGCTGGCAGGCGGGTTATTGCCCGCAATGCTGGGCAAGCTGCTGCCATATACCTTCCTGTTCATGCTGATCCTCGGCATCTCTGACATCGGGCTTTACGGGTGGCTCGGGGTGCCGCTTCGCGGCTCGCTGCTGCTGATGGGGGTGGGGGCGGCGCTGTTCATCATCGCCTGCCAGCTGATCGGGGCGCTTTGCTTCCTTCTGACGCGCGATTTCGCCCGCGCGATCAGCTTCGTGGGCGTGATCCTGGCGCCAGCGCTGGGTTACATGGGCATCGGCTTCCCGCGCGGGGCGATGCCGCCCCTGGCGCAGGCGTGGTCCGCGCTGATCCCCGGCACTTGGTATATCCAGTTGCGCATCGACCAGTCGCTGCGCGCGACCCCCATGGATCTGTCCGTCTGGCCTGTCCTTTACCTTCTGGCGATTGCCGTCGCACTGGGATTGATCGTGCTGCTGCGCCTTGACCGGATGCGATCAGCGCTTGCTCCCGCCACGGCGCGCACGGCGAGGAGGACGGCATGAAGGCGATCCTGCGCGCGCTGCGGGCCGAGCTTGCGGCGATTTTCGGCGATCCGCAGATCCTGTCGGTGATGGTGGTGTCGCTGGCGATCTATGCGCTGATCTATCCCTATCCCTACCGGCCAGAACTGCTGCGCGAGGTGCCTGTGGCGGTGGTCGATCTGGATAACTCGGCCGGTTCGCGCCAGCTTGCGCGCGACATCGACGCCAGCGAAGCGGTGGCCGTCGTTGCCCGCCCGCCGACCATGGCAGAGGCCGAGCGGCTGGTCCACGAACGCCGCGCCTATGGCATCCTGCTGGTGCCGCAAGGCTTCGAGCGCGAGTTGCTGCGCGGTCGGCAAAGCCCCATCGCCATCTATGCCGACGCGAGCTACTTCCTGATGTATCAGAAGGCGCTGACCGGCATCGCCGGACCTGCCCGCACCACCGGCGTGCAGGTGCAGGTCGCGCGCCAACTGGCCACCGGCACCAGCCGCACCGAGGCCCTGTCGGGCGCCAGCCCCATCGCACTGGTTGAAGTGCCGCTGTTCAACCCGGCCGGCGGCTATGCCACCTACATCCTGCCCGCGGCCTTCGTGCTGATCCTGCAGCAGACGATGATGATGGGCCTTGGCCTTGTCGCCAGGCGCCGTGCGCCCTCGGCCGATCCGCTGCCGTGGCGGATGCTGGGTCGGGCCGCGGCGTGGCTGGGCCTCTATGCGCTGCTGCTGCCGATGTATCTGGTCGTGCTGCCTTGGGCCTATGGCCTGCCCTGGCTGGGCCATCTGCCGGCGCTGGCGATGCTGGGGGTGCCTTTCGTGCTCGCGGTCGGGTTCCTCGCGCAGGCCGTGGCCGCCGTGCTGCGCCGTGCCGAGATGGTGCAGATGGTGCTTCTGTCCTTGGGGATGCCGCTGTTCTTCCTGTCAGGCTTCTCCTGGCCCATCGAGTCGCTGCCGCCCCTGTTGCGAGCCGCCGCCCAGGCCATTCCCAGCACCGCGATGATCGAGGGCTATGTCCGCAGCGCCCAGATGGGGGCCGGACTGGCCGAACTGGCGCCCCTCATCCGCCAGCTCTGGCTTCTCGCGTTTGCCTATGCCGGAATCACCCTTCTGTTGCGCTTGGGCGCAAGCGGCTCGCGGCTTTCCGCAGCCCGGCCGCAAGTTCGGTCGCGGGAGGCGGGCGACGCCTTGTGAGGGCGTGCACGGAGGCAGGCGGCAAGGGTTGGGGCACGGCCAATCCGGACGCGGCCATGATCTCAGGATCTCAGGACCAGCCGACGCCCAGGTCATCAGGCCTGAATGAACGCGCAGTCGCACCACTTCTTCAGCATCGCGTAGCGGCGCGCGACCTGAGCAACGGACGCGCCCGGAGCCGTCCTCTGAAAACAGATCGACCGCTTCTCCTCGTCCGTCCAGAGCCGCTTCGTCCGACGCGCCACCGCCGCCCCATAGTGTCCACCATCCATAGTGGACACTATCGATCACTCCTTGAGCGTGGCAGGGCCATCACCTTGGAGTTCAAGGCGGTGAGCAACTGATGGGCGGCACCGGGATGAACATGACCGTTGTGCTTCTGGTGACGCTGCTTGCGGGGCCGGTCTATGCGCTGATGGTTCGGACGCCCATGGCCCGCGCCGGCTTCAACAAGCGCAAGGCGCGCTTTGCCGAGGGTCGGTCGAAAAAAGACCCGGAGACTGAGCTGATCGGCCCGCACCGGCCATTCTGGCGCAACTGGCTCTTGGCCTCGCTGCTCTTCGGCGGGATGACGGCGGCAATCATGGCTTTGGCAACCCGGATGAGCCGAACGCTATCTTTCCAGATTAAACTTACATAACGTTGACTATTGAAGTCGCATCTGGGGTAGCGCGTCCACGGGCGGCACGTGACAACCCGGCCGCCTGCGCGAAGGCACGGGCGGCCGGGACATCATGGACGGGGGCGCAGGGCGGCCCGCCTGCCCGGCCCTTGGGGCCGAAGCAGGCGGACGCCGCGCAAGGGTCAGCTTCCCTCGGCGCCGCTGACGGTGTCGAAGAACAGGTCGCGCCAGTCGCTGGTGTCCTGCTGGATCAGGCCGACCCGCGCCATGTAGTTGACGTAAGGCAGCAGCCGCTCGGGCGTGGTGGTCCAGCGCGTCTGCTCGTCGGTGATCAGGGCCACGACCTCCTCCTGCGTCATGGGCGAGGATTCGGCCTCGGACCAGATGCGGGCGGCCTCCTCGGGATTGGCCTTGATGAAGGCGATGCTTTCATCCAGCGCCGCCATGAAGACCTTCATGAACTCGGGGTTCTTCTCGACGAACTTGGCGCGGCTCCAGACCACGGTGAAGGTATGCGGGCCGCCGAGTACGTCGTAGCTGTCCACGACCTTGTGCGCGCGCTCGTCCTTCATCTCGAGGTTCTGGAACGGGGGCGATCCGAAATGCGCGTTGATCTCGGACTGCCCGCCCAGCAGCGCGAGCTGCGCGTCCGGGTGGCCCATCGAGACGGTGAAGGCGTCAAGATCGGCGTGGCGCCCCTCGCCCAGATACTTCTCGGCCGCCATCTGCAGGGTGATCGCCTGGATCGAGGTCTTGACCGCCGGCAGCGCGATCTTGTCCGAACGGTCGAAGTCGGCCAGTTCCCTGATCTCGGGATCGGTCGTGATCAGGTGCAGCGGCATGGACGACAGGGCCGCCACGCCCTTGACGCGCAGGTTGTTCTGGGTGCGCGCCCAGATCGTCAGCATGGGCGGCGTGCCCCCGGCGGCAAGGTCGAGGTTGCCCGACAGCAGCGCCTCGTTCATGCCCGACCCGCCCGTGAAGCGCAGCCATTCCGCCTCGACCTCGAGTCCGGCGGCGGCGGCGTGCTTCTGCAGCAGGTCCTGTTCCTCGATCAGCGTCAGCGGCAGGTAGCCGATGCCGAACTGCTTGGCGAGCCGCACCTTGATCGCCTCGGCCGAGGCGGGCAGCGCCGCGAAGCTTGCGATCCCCAGGGCCGCGATCATCGAGAAAAGCCGTGTGTTCATCCTGTCCTCCCTTGTTGTCGCCCCAAGGGCGAATGGGCGGCGCCCGCCGTGTGGGCGGGCGCCGCGTCCGGTCAGTGCTGCACGCCCCAGCGCTGGATGGTGCGGCGCTCGATGGTGCGGAAGACCAGGTTCTCGACCACGAGGCCGATCAGGATCACGGTCAAAAGCCCGGCGAAGACCATGGGGATGTCCAGCATGTTCTTGTTCTCGAAGATGAACCAGCCAAGCCCGCCCGAGCCTGAGGAGACGCCGAAGACCAGCTCGGCCGCGATCAGGGTCCGCCAGGCGAAGGCCCAGCCGATCTTGAGGCCCGTCAGGATCGACGGGAAGGCCGCCGGGATCAGGATCTTGGTGATAAAGCCCACGCCCTTCAGCCCGTAGTTCCGGCCGACCATCTTCAGCGTCTTGGACACGCCGAGGAAACCCGAATGCGTGTTCAGCGCGATGGCCCAGGTCACCGAATGGACCAGCACGAAGATGAGGCTCGCGTTGCCCAGCCCGAACCAGATCAGCGCCAGGGGCAGCAGCGCGATGGCAGGCAGCGGGTTGAACATCGAGGTCATGGTTTCAAGGAAATCGGTCCCGATGCGCGAGGCAATGGCCAGCGCCGTCAGCACCGCCGCAAGCCCGATGCCGATGGCGTAGCCGGTCAGCAGGACCTTGATCGACACCCAGGCCGCGGCCGGCAGCGTGCCGTTCATCACCGAGGTCAGGAACGCGCCCGCCGTCGCCGAGAAGGTCGGGAACAGCAGGTCGTTGTTCAGCGTGCGGCCGTAGAGTTCCCAGATGCCGGCCAGCACCACCAGGATCAGCAGCTTGCGCAGGGCGGGTTCGCGGTACAGCGTCTCGAAGGTGGACAGCTTCTGCTCGACCACGGTCATCTCGCCACCGAGCTCGACGTCCTTGTTGAAGATCTCGGGCCGGCGGCCGGTGGCGCCATGGCCGAAGTCGATGCGGGCGACGGCCTCAGACATGTTCAAGCTCCTCCTGCTTTTCATGGGCAAAGAGCGTCTCGTGGATGTAGCGCTCCAGCTCCGCGGCCTCTTTCGGGTCGGTGGTGCTGTTGATCTCGGCCTTGACGCGGCCGGGATGGGGGGACAGCAGCAGGATGCGGCTGCCGATCTTGATCGCCTCAGCGATGGAATGGGTGACGAACAGCACGGTGAAGCGGGTTTCCTCCCACAGCTTCAGCAGCTCGTCCTGCATCTTGCGCCGGGTCAGCGCGTCCAGCGCCGCGAAGGGCTCGTCCATCAGCAGGATGTCGGGCTCCATCGCCATGCCGCGCGCGATGGCCACGCGCTGCTTCATGCCGCCCGACAGCATGTGCGGATGGCTGTCGGCGAACTTGGACAGGCCCACCTTGTCCACGTAATGCAGGGCCTTCTCCTCGGCCTCGCGCTGCGACATGCGCTTGGCGCTTTGCAGGGCGAAGGCCACGTTCTGCTTGACCGTCTTCCAGGGCAGAAGCTGGTCGAACTCCTGGAAGACCATCATGCGGTCCGGCCCCGGTTCGGTGATCCGGCGGCCCTTCAGCGTCATCTCGCCCTCGGTCGGCGCCATGTAGCCGCCGACGGCCTTCTGCAGGGTGGACTTGCCGCAGCCCGATGGCCCCAGCAGGATGAAGCGGTCGCCCTGGTGCACGTCGAAGCTGACGCGATAGGTCGCCGTGACCAAGTGCTGGGGCGTCTTGTACTGAAGCGTCACGCCCTTGACGGCAAGCAGCGGTTCCTGTGGCTGCATGGTTCCTCCCTCGTATCTGGCTACGCGCGCCGCCTCCCGAACGATGCGCAGTCATGCTGGTCGTCCCCCGGCTTGGCCCTTGTCGCCATATGGCCCAAGGGTGCCTGCCTGCGGACTGGCCTGCCGGGAACCCGGCTATCAGGCCTCCTTCTTTCCTCCTGCACAAGGACCGCCCGAGCCGGGCAGGTCATGTTCCGGCCAGAGTATGGGAAAGATGCGGTTACCGAAATACATTAATGCTAATAGATAGGTGTAGGTAAACTTACAGAACGATGATTTCCCCTGTGGTTCTGCAACCGCAGGGCGCCTGCCCGTCGATCTCAGATGTAAGATCATCTTACCATTACCTTTAGCATTTAAGATTTTGTGTTAGCGGAACCCTGATCTAGCTGTTGGGCAATGTCCCAGCCAACAGGTGCGCCGTGAGCGAGAACACGAAGACACTGGAGGTTTCCGTCTGGCGCGGCACCCAGGAGGGCGGCGGCTTCCAGACCTTCAGCGTCCCCTCGCAGGAAAGCCAGACCGTTCTTGACGTGGTGAGCTGGATCCAGCAGTCCGCCGACCCGACGCTCACCTATCGCTATGCCTGCCGCGTGGGGATGTGCGGCTCCTGCGCCATGATGGTGAACGGAGAGCCGCGCTGGACCTGCCGCACCCATGTCAGCCGCGTGCTGGACGGCAACCGGCTGGAGATCGCGCCCCTGCGCAACCTGCCGGTCATCAAGGACCTGGCCGCCGACATGGACCCCTTCTTCGACAAGTGGATCAAGGCGGGCGGCGTCCATCGCCCCTCGCGCACGCGCCACGAGCCGATCCAGGAGGTCAGCCCCGAGGAACCCGGCCGGGTCGAGGCCAACAAGGCCATCGAATGCATCAACTGCTCGGTCTGCTATGCGGCCTGCGACACCGTGGCGGGCAACGAGGATTACCTCGGCCCCGCCGCCCTTCAGCGGGCCTGGACGCTTTTCAACGACGCCAAGGTGCAGGACCGGGGCGCGGTGCTGGACGCGGTCTCGGGCTCGGACGGCTGCCTCAACTGCCACACGCAGGGCAGCTGCACCCGCTATTGCCCGAACGAGCTTGACCCCCTCGGCGCCATCGCCGGCCTCAAGCGGGCGGTCGCCACCTCGTTCTTCCGGCGGAGGGCCTGAGGATGCTGAACCTCCGTCTCTACATGGCGCAGCGGCTCAGCGCGATGGTGATGGCGCCGCTGGTGCTGGGGCATATCGCGGTGATGATCTACGCGATCCAGGGCGGGCTTTCGACGGCCGAGATCCTGGGCCGCACGCAGGGCAGCATCCCGTGGCTGCTGTTTTACGGCACCTTTGTCCTGGCGGTGTCGGTCCATGCGGCGATCGGGCTGCGGGTGATCGTCCACGAGACGACCGGGCTGCGCGGCCGGGGGCTTGGGATCTTCACCTGGGGCGCGGGGGTCGTGCTGCTGACGATGGGGGCGCGCGCCGTGGCGGCCGTGACGATGCCATGAAGCTGAAACCGCACCGCCATCACCCGCTGTGGCTGGCCTACATGCTGCACCGGGTCTCGGGCCTGGGACTGGCGCTGTTCCTGCCCGCCCATTTCTACGTCCTCGCCATGGCGGTCCGCCGCCCCGACAGCCTGGACTACTTCCTGAACTTCGCGGCCAACCCGCTGGTGAAGGTGGCCGAGTTCGGGCTGGTCTTCCTGCTGGCGATCCACTTCTTCGGCGGCCTCCGGCTGCTCGCGCTCGAGTTCCTGCCTTGGTCGGCCCGCCAGAAAAGCCTGGCTGCGGCCTCGGTCGCGGGGGCCTTCCTGGTCTCGGGCACCTTCCTTCTGCGCGCGGTGTAATCATGTCCCTAAACCTCCGGATCGAACGCGAAGACACCGACATCCTGATCCTTGGCTCGGGGGGCGCGGGGCTGTTCGCGGCCCTTCACGCCCAGCAGACCGCGCCCGAGGGCACGCGCATCACCCTGGCCGTCAAGGGCCTGATCGGGAAATGCGGCTGCACGCGCATGGTGCAGGGCGGCTACAACGTCGCGCTCGGCGGCGGCGACACGGTCGAGCGGCATTTCATGGACACGATCCAGGGCGGCAAGTGGCTGCCCAACCAGGACATGGCCTGGCGGCTCTGCGAGCAGGCGGTCGTCCGCATCACCGAGCTTGAAAACGAGATCGGCTGCTTCTTCGACCGCAACCCGGACGGGACGCTGCACCAGAAGGCCTTTGCCGGCCAGACCGCCGACCGCACTGTCCACAAGGGCGACCTGACGGGCATCGAGATCATCAGCCGCCTGATGGAACACGTGCTCGCCCGCCCGATCCGCAAGCTGCAGGAGCACCGCGCCATCGGGCTGGTTCCGACAAAGGACGGCGCCTCGCTGGCGGGCGTGCTGTTCATCGACATGCGGACCGGCGGCTTCCGCTTCGTGCGCGCCAAATGCGTGATGATGGGCACGGGCGGCGGCCCGACCATGTACAAGTATCACACCCCCTCGGGCGACAAGACCATGGACGGGCTGGCGATGGCGCTGCGCATCGGCCTGCCCTTGCGCGACATGGAGATGGTGCAGTTCCATCCCACGGGCCTTCTGGCGGGCGACCACACCCGCATGACCGGCACCGTGCTGGAGGAAGGGCTGCGCGGCGCGGGCGGCCAGCTTCTGAACGCGCGGGGCGAGCGGTTCATGTTCGACTATGACGCGCGGGGCGAGCGCGCGACCCGCGACGTGGTCAGCCGCGGCATCTATGCCGAGATGCGCAAGAACAACGACCCCGCGCAGGTCGGCATGTTCATCTCGATGGGCCATCTCGGACCGGAAAACGTCCGCAAGAAGTTCGCGGGCATGGTCAAGCGCTGCGCCGACTGCGGCTTCGACCTGGCCGCGGGCAAGGTCGAGGTGGTGCCGACCGCGCATTACTTCATGGGCGGCGTGGTGGTCGATCCCGACACCCGCACCGCGATGGAAGGGCTTTACGTCGCGGGCGAGGACGCGGGCGGGGCGCATGGCTCGAACCGTCTGGGCGGCAACGGCGTGGCGAACTCGACCGTCTTCGGGGGCGTCGCGGGCGACGTGATGGGCATGGATGTCCGCCGCATGAGCCTGCGCGACCCCGACGAGACGGTGCTTGTCGCCGAGGTCGAGCGCGCGATCCACCCCCTGACCCGCAAGCCCGGCCATGTGCAGAGCCTGCGCCACAAGCTGCAGGAAGCCATGTGGGAGGACGTGGGCGTCATGCGGACCGGCGCCGGGCTTCAGCGCGGCCAGCGCCGGGTGGCCGAGATCGGGGCCGAACTGATGGACACGGGCGTCGATCCGGCGAACCTCGCCTTCAACCTGACCTGGCACGACTGGCTGAACGTGGCGTCCCTGACCGAGATCTCGGCCGTGATCGCGCGGGCGGGCGAGCTGCGCGAGAATTCCCGCGGCGCCCATTACCGCGAGGACTTCCCCGAGGCGGGCGACCTCGACAGTTCCTACTTCACCCTGGCGCAGATGAAGGGCGGCGAACTGACCCTGACGCGCGAACAGGTCCGCTTCACCATCGTCCGCCCCGGCGAGACCATTCTGCCCGAAAGCGAGCCCGAGACGCTGCTGGCGGCCCAGTGACGCCTTGGCCGCGCCGGCTTCAGGAGAAAAAGACGTGATCCCCATCCAACTCATCCAGTCCACCGCCGAGGACCTGATGGCCAAGGCCGCCATCGAGATCCCCGAGGATTACCTGAGCGGCCTCAAGGCCGCCGCCGCGACCGAGGACGGGGACCTGTCCTCCTTCGTGCTGCAGGCGATGCTGGAAAACTACGAGGCCGCCAAGCAGGACCGCCGCGCCATGTGCGGCGACACGGGCACGCCCCGCTGGTACGTCAAGATGGGCAACGACGCCCGGATCGAGGGCGGCCCCGTCGCGCTTGAGGCCGCGCTGCGGCGGGCGACTGCCAGCGCCACACGCTCGGTCCCGCTGCGACCGAACCGCGTCCATCCGCTGTGGCGCACGGACCATGACAACAACGTCGGCATCGGCGCGCCCGAGATCGAATACGGCTACGAGCCCCACGGCGAATGGATCGACCTCATCACGGTCCACAAGGGCGGGCTGTTCGGGACCGACTACCGGATGCTGTTCCCTTCGGACGGCATCCAGGGGATCAAGCGCTTCTATCTCGACAGCCTTGTCGCCTTCGGCAAGCGCGGGCTTGCCTGCCAGCCGGCGATCATCGGGATCGGCCTGGGCGGCTGCAAGGACACCTGCATGGTCCTGGGCAAGCGCGCGGCCTGCCTGCGCACGGTGGGCGACCGCAATTCCGACCCCCGCATCGCCGAACTGGAGGAGGAGCTGAAGGTCGTCGGCAACTCGATCGGCATGGGCGCCATGGGCTTTGTCGGCAAGAACATGGTGATCGATACCCATATCGAGGTCGGCTACTGCCACACCGGCGGGATGCAGATGTCGGTCCATGCCTTCTGCCTGTCCTCGCGCCGCGCCGTGGCCCGCATCCATGCCGACGGCCGGGTGGAACATCGCACCGATCCCGACTGGTTCACCCCCTACCAGCGCCGCGAGACGGTGGAATGGGAAGACGCCCCTGTTCTGGAGGCCGCCGAATGAAGCCGCGTGAAGTCGAGCTTTCGACCACCCCCACCCCCGAGGAGATCGCCGCCCTGCGCCTGGGCGACATCGTCTACCTGACCGGGCTGATGTATACGGCGCGCGAAGGCGTCTACATGCGGGCGCTGGAGGACAAGGCCAACATCCCGATGGAACTGCCCTCGCAGAGCGCGGCGAACTTCCATTGCTCGCCCGCCGCCAGCATCCGCGAGGACGGCAGCTTCGACATGGGCGCGGTAACGGCCACGGCCAGCTTCCGCTTCGCCAAGTGGCTGCCCGAATGGATCGCCAAGACGGGCGCCCGGCTGATCGTCGGCAAGGGCGGGATGTCGTCCAGGGACTACAAGGACTATTTCGTCCCGAACGGCGCCATCTACCTGTCCACCGTGGGCTACGGCACCGGCGCGCTTCTGGGCCGGGGGGTCGAGAATGTCGAGGCCGTCCACTGGAACGAGGAACTGGGGCTGGCGCAGGCCATGTGGGTGCTGAAATGCAACCGCATGGGGCCGTTCCTGGTCGCCTCGGACATGGAGGGCAACTGCCTCTTCGAGCGCGAGAACGCCCGCATCGCCGAGAACCTCGACCGCGTCTACGAGGGCACGAAGCCCGCGGTTCTCAAGCGCTTCGGCGAAACCGACAACCGGGCGGACGAGTTGATCGGATGACCGCCGCAGAGATGACGCAGGTGCCAAGCCGGATGTGGGAACGGGCACGCGAGCTTTTCCCCGGAATGGTCTCGGCCGTGACCGTGGCGCTGGCCGCCAAGTTCATCTCGGAACATTACGGCGCCCCCGTCATGCTGATGGCCCTGCTGCTGGGCATGGCCTTCACCTTCCTGGCCGAGCCGCAGTCCACGACCGCGCAGGGGGTGGAATTCGCCTCGAAGAAGCTGCTGCGCTTCGGCGTGGCGCTGCTGGGCCTGGGCATCACCGTCCAGCAGATCGCGGCGGCGGGACTGGCCGTGGTCGGCATCACGCTGGGGGGCGTCGCGCTGACCATCGGCGCGGGCGTCCTGCTGGCGCGGCTGTCGGGGCGCAGCCTTCCCTTCGGCCTGCTGACGGGCGGGGCGGTCGCGATCTGCGGCGCCTCGGCGGCGCTGGCGATTTCCTCGGTCCTGCCCAAGGACGACCCGACCCATGAACGCGACACGGTCTTCACCGTCATCGCGGTGACGGCGCTGTCCACGCTGGCGATGATCGTCTACCCGATGATCGGTTCGGCGTTCGGCCTGTCGGATCACGCGATGGGCGTCTTCTTCGGCGCCACGATCCATGACGTGGCCCAGGTCGTGGGCGCGGGCTATTCCGTGTCCGACGAGGCCGGCGCGACCGCCACCTTTGTCAAGCTGCTGCGGGTGGCGCTGCTGGTGCCGGTGGTCGTCACCTTGTCGCTGTGCTTTGCCCGCCATCCCGGCGCGCGGCAGGGCGGCAAGCTGCCGATCCCCTTCTTCGTGCTGGGCTTCGCGGCGCTGGTGCTGGTCGGCAGCACGAACCTCATCCCCCAGGCCGTCACCGCCACGCTGCTGGAACTGTCGCGCTGGTGCCTTGTCACGGCCATCGCCGCGCTTGGCATGAAGACCTCGCTGCGCAAGCTGGCCGAGGTCGGCCCCCGCGCCATCGCGATCGTCTGCGGGCTGACCGCGCTTCTGGCCGCCTTCGCGCTGAGCGCGATCCTAGCCCTGCATATCTGAACCCGCCCGGAAGGACCGAACCCATGTTCATCGACATGCGCACCTATACGCTGAAGAACGGCAATGTCTCGAAGTTCCTCAAGCTCTACGAGGCCGAGGGGCTGGCCGTGCAGACGCGCATCCTGGGGCGGATGATGGGCTATTACTTCACCGACATCGGGCCGCTGAACCAGATCGTCCACATGTGGGGCTATGACAGCATGGACGACCGCTGGGAACGCCGGAAGGCGCTGCAGGCCTCGGACGAATGGCAGTCCTATGCGGTGCAGATGCGCCCGCTGGTCGATCACATCGAGAACAAGATCCTGGTCCCCGCGCCCTTCTTCACCCCGGCCTGACCGGCGGACCTTCGGACCCTGCAAGGGGGCGGCAGGGCGACCTGCCGCCCCTTCTCCGTTCTGCGGGTCACATGATTTCCCGCAGTCCCAGGATCGCGCCCGAAGCGAACATCAGGCCGATCAGCAGGACGCGGAACTGGTCGTCCCCGAGCCGCCGGAAGACCGACAGCCCCAGTTGCGCGCCGATCATCGTCACGGGCAGGGCGATCGCCATCAGGACCAGCGTCTCGGAGGTGTAGAGCCCGTTCAGCAGGAACAGCAGCGCCGTCAGC
Organism: Paracoccus niistensis; assembly: GCF_042432925.1. NCBI lineage: Bacteria > Pseudomonadati > Pseudomonadota > Alphaproteobacteria > Rhodobacterales > Paracoccaceae > Paracoccus > Paracoccus niistensis. Next base: position 18,341 of record NZ_JBHLWE010000039.1, read on the forward strand.
GCCAGCACCACGACGTTGAAGGGCTGCAGCACCGCCCGCGTTTCGCCCTTGGGCCAGGGGCGCATCGCGCACCACATGGTCGGAAGCGCCCCCGACAGCGAGGCCGCGCCCCCCAGCACCCCGCCCGCGAAGCCCACGAGGCTGTCCAGCACCGGCGTGCTGCGCTCGAACCGGGGAAGCGAGCGGCGGGCGAGGAAAAAGCCGCCGTAAAGCAGCATGAAGCCCGCGATCACGATCTTCAGCATCGCCGCGCTGACGATCGACAGCAGCGTGACCCCCAGCGGGATGCCCACCAGCGCGGGCAGCAGGAAGCGGGCCAGCCGTCCGGGGTTGCGCCGGATCTCGCCGCGCACGATCCAGAGGCCCTGCAGCCCGCTGACCACCGACATCACCACCACCATGGCGACGGCCTGCGCCGCCGGCAGGACCTGCAGCCAGAAGCCGAGCGCGAACAGCGCCGTGCCGAAGCCCGCCAGCCCGTTGATCACCCCGCCCGCGAAGGCGCCGCCCAGAAGGACGGCCAGGAATTCCGGCCCCATGTCAGACCGCCTGCGCGATGGCTTCGGGCGAGAAGGTGCCGATCCGCAGCGCGCGCTCGATGGCCGCCGTGATCTCCTCGATCACGCGCATCTTGGTGCTGTCCTTGCGCCAGATCAGGCCCAGTTCGCGCACGGGCCCGCCCTCCGGGGCCAGGCGGATGCGGCGCAGGGGCGGTTGGTGGGCCAGCTTCATGCAGGGCTCGGGGATGATCGAGACGCCGAGATCCGCCAGCACCATGCCGTAGATCGCCTCGAGGCTTGCCAGCTCCATCGTGTCACGGACGGCGATGTCGCGGTCCTGCAGCCATTTCTCGACAAGCGTGCCCACGACCGCATCGCGCGAGAAGCGGATGAAGGGATGGGTCCGCAGCACCTCGGCCGGGTCGTCGCTCTCGACCTTGGGCGCGGCGATCAGGATCATCTCCTCGCGCGCCAGGGGCTGCCACAGCAGGCCCACCGGCATGATCCCCGGCTTCGAGGTGAGCGCCGCGTCCAGCGCCCCCCGTTCCAGCTGGTGGACAAGATGCGTCGTCAGGCCGGGAAACAGCCGGACATGCAGGTCGGGGCAGTTCGACTTCAGCAGCGCGGTCGAGAAGGGGATGATGGCGGTCAGCGAGGTCGGCACCGCGCCAAGGGTGAATTCGCCTTTCAGCCCGTCGTCGCCCAGGACCGAGGGGACGATGTTGTCATAAGCGCGCACCACCTCGCGCGCGCGGGCCAGAAGGGCGCGGCCGATGGGCGTGAACTCGGGCGTGCGGGTCGAGCGGTCGAAGATCTCGACCTGCCACTGGGCTTCCAGCGTCCGCATCTGCTGGCTGACGGCGGCATGGGTGACGAATACCGCCTCGGCGGCGGCGCTGAAGGTCTGGTGATCCGCCACCGCGATCAGCGTCTTGAGCATCCTGATGGACACGCCGTCTCCCTCCCAAGAAACGTAACTCTGTCTTACAGAAACATGTAAGAAGAACTTGATGAGTTCAGATCATCTTGCCTTGCGGGCGGGGCAAAGGGCAAGCGCCGACGGCATCCCGACAAAGGCAGCAGGCGCCCTGCCCTACCCGCCTTTGCCTTCACGCCGCGCGAAGCGGACGATCCCGGCGACAAGCACGTCCAACGTGTCGATCACCTCGGCCACATCGCGGGCGGCATCGGCCAGCAGCGAGAACTCGGTGCAGGCGACGAGCTGGACGGTCGCCCCCTGCTGCCGCAGGTCACGGGCCGCGGCGGCAAGGGCCGTGCGCGCGGCGGGCGTGACGCCCTCGCGCTTGATCGCGCGGATTGCCCCCAGCAGCGCGGGCGGGTCGGCGGGATAGACCGCCTGCAGGCCGTGCGGCGACAGGGCCGCGTCGAACAGCCCGATCCGCTGGACCGCGGGCGAGGCGAGGATGCCGACCCGGCCCCCCTGCCCCACCCGCGCGGCGGCTTCGGCCGACAGGGCGACCATGTCGATCAGCGGAACGCCCGCCGCCGCGCGGATCGCGGGGGCATAGTGATGCGCGGTGTTGCAGGGCATGGCCAGCGCCTCGGCGCCCGCCGTTTCCAGCCGCCGCGCCATGGCGGCCAGCACCGGCGCGGGATCGGCGCCGGTGCCCTCGATCAGGGCCGCGATGCGCGAAGGCACCTGCGGGTTCTGGTCCACGATCAGCGGCAGGTGGTCGGCGTCGTCCGCCGCCGGGCTCGCGGCGATCACCCGCGACATCAGCAGCACCGTCGCCTCGGGCCCCATGCCGCCGAGAATGCCCACCCGGCGCGGCGCCGTCACGGGGCACCTCCGGGCGGCCAGCCCGAACACACGTGACCCATCGCTCAGGCGGCCGAGGCGGCGGTCACGCGGCGCTCGCTGAAGTCGAAAGCCGCGTCATAGCCGAACAGCGCCGCCGCGCCCCCGGTGTGCAGGAAGACGACCCGCTCGCCCTTCCTGAAATGCCCCTTGCGGATCAGGTCGATCAGGCCGGCCGCGCCCTTGGCCGAATAGACCGGGTCGAGCAGGATGCCTTCCAGCTCGGCGAACATGGCCAGCGCCTCCATCCCGCCAGCCGTGGGGATGCCGTAGCCCTCGCCCACGTAATCGGTGTTGGCGACCACGTCCTCGCGCCGGACGACGCCGGGGGCGCCGATCTTCGCGGCCGTGGCTTGGGCCAGGGCGAAGACGTTTTCCTCCTGCTTCGCCTTCGGCGCGCGCACGCCGATGCCCAGCAGCGGGATGCCCGCGTTGATGGCCTTCAGCCCCACGACCAGCCCCGCCTGCGTGCCCGCGCTGCCGGTGGCCGTCACGAGATGGTCGATCACGAGGCCCCGGTCGATGGCCTGCCCCACCAGCTCGAAGGCGCAGTTCACATAGCCAAGCGCACCCGTGGGATTCGAGCCGCCGCCCGGGATGGTATAAACCTTGCGCCCTTGTGCGCGCATCCTGTCGGCCAGCTTCTCCATCTCGGCGTTCATGTCGCGGCCGTCCGTGAATTTCTGCGTCGTCGCCCCGTGCAGGTGATCCAGCAGGACGTTGCCGTTGGTGTTGTAGTTGGCGTCCTTGCTGCCCGTGCGGTCTTCCAGCAGAAGGTGGCATTCATAGCCCATCCGGGCGGCGAAGGCGGCGGTCTGGCGGGCGTGGTTGGACTGGGTCGCGCCCTGGGTCATCACGACCTCGGCCCCCTGCGCCTCGGCCTCGGCCATCAGGAATTCCAGCTTGCGGGTCTTGTTGCCGCCGGTGGACAGCCCCGTGCAGTCGTCGCGCTTGATCCAGATCTCGGGGCCGCCGAGTTCCCGGGTCAGCCGGTCGAGCCGTTCCAGCGGCGTCGGCAGATGCGCCAGGAAGATGCGGGGAAAGCGGGACAGCAGCATGGTCGTGATCCTTCGCGAGATGTCCCCCGCATCATTCGCCGCCGTTCCCCCCGCTTGCAAATTCGAAATCCCGGCAGGAACATGCGGGTTCTGCATTTTACGGAGGCCGGAATGCGGCTGGAATGGATCGAGGACATCCTGGCCGTGGCCGAGACCGGCTCGCTGATCCGGGCGGCGGAACGGCGCAACCTCACGCAATCGGCCTTTTCCCGCCGCATCCGCATGATTGAGGACCAGCTGGGGACCGAGCTGTTCGACCGCAGCCGCAAGCCCGTGGAACTGCACCCCGCCGCCCGCGAGCAATGCGGGGAAATGCAGGACCTGGCCGTCCGCCTGCGCCGTCTTGCGGCGGCGCTGGGGGATGCCGCGCGCACCCATGTGGTCATCGCCAGCCAGCACGCGATCACGACCGCCGTCGCGCCGGCGCTGGTGCAGCGGATCGCGGCGTCGCGCGACATCGGCATCCGGCTGCGGTCCGCCAACCGCGACGAATGCTATACGCAGCTTCTGACCCGGCAGGCCGACATCATGCTGTTCTACGCCACCGAGCGCCTGCCCCTGCCGATGGAGCCCGGCTTCGTGGAACTGCACCGGATGGGCGCGGACAGCCTGATCCCCGTCTTCGCGGCCGCCAGGCTTGACGAGCTGGAGGCGGCGCTTGCGCGGGACGAACTGCCGGTCGTGGCCTATCCCGACGAGGTTTTCTTCGGCCGCGTGCTGCGGGACGACATCCGCCCCCGGCTTGCCGGGCTGACCCTGCGGCCCAAGGCGGAAACCTCGCTGACGCTGGCCGCGCTGCAACTGGCCGCGACGGGGGCGGCGGTGGCCTGGGTGCCCGAAACGCTGGCCCGCGAAGAGGTCCGCTCGGGCCGTCTTGCGGACCTCGGCCCCCGGCTCGGCGCCCAGCCCCTGCAGCTGATGGCGACGCGCCTGAGGGCCGCGCATTCCCCGGATGCCGGGGCGGTCTGGCGGGCGATTACCGCCGGATGAACGCGGCAGGGCGCGTCCTTGGGGACGCGCCCGCCCCGCTCAGCTGCCCTGCTTGTCGTGGACGTTCTCGAAGAAGACGTCCTGCCAGGTCGCGCCTTCCAGCTTCAGCGTGCCGATGCGCGTCATGAAGTCCAGATACTTGCCGATGTTGTTCGGGGTCGTGGTGTAGCTGACCTGCGGATCGGTGATGATCTGGCGCACCAGTTCCGGCGTCGAGGCATCGCCGCTGAGCCGGACATAGGTGTCCACCGCCGCCTCGGTGTCCGCGTTGATGACGCCGATCGCCTCTTCCAGCGTTTCCACGAAGGCCTGGTAGATCAGCGGGTTCTCCTCCCTGAACCGGGCCGAGGCCCAGACGACGTTGAAGGTCGCGGGACCGCCGAGGATGTCATAGGAGTTGAGGACCGTGTGCACGCCCTCGTTCTGCAGTTCCAGGTCCTGGATGGGCGAGGCGGTGAAATGGGCCGTGACCTCCTGCTTCGCCATCAGGGCCGCCATCCCGTCGGGGTGGGACATGGTGATGGTGAAGGGGTCCAGCCGGTCATGCTCGCCTTCGCCGAATTCCTTCTCGGCGGCCATCTGCAGCAGGATGGCCTGGATCGAGACCTTGACCGCCGGCAGGGCGATCTTGTCGGCCGACGTGAAATCCGCAACCGAGCGGATTCCCTCCTTGTTGCTGTTGAGCAGCAGCGGCATCGAGTTCATGGCCGAAACGCCCTTCACCTCGGAGGAGGTGCCGTCGGTCCGCTCGCGCAGCACCAGAAGCGGCGGCACGCCCCCGGCCGCGAAGTGGACGCTGCCCGACAAGAGCGCGTCGTTCATCGCCGCGCCCCCGGCAAGGGTCGCGTAATTGACCTTGAGCCCCTCGACGCCCAGCTCGGCGGCGCGGGCTTCCAGCAGGCCGCGATCCTCCATGATCATCAGCGGCAGGTGGCCGAGGCTCGGCTGCCGGGCGATGGTGATCTCGGCCATCTCGGCCAGCGCGGCCGCGCTGCCCAACAGGGTCATGGCGGCGGAAAGGGCAAAACCCCGAAGCAACATTCCTGATCCTCCCATGGAACGACGGTGGGGCGTGACGCCCTTCTTGTTCAGTGGCCGCTGCCGCTCGGCGCGGGCAGGCCGGCCATGACGACGTTGACGCAGGCGACCTTGCCGCTGGCCACGGCGCGTTCGAGCGCGGCGTCCAGGTCCTCCAGCCGCTCGACGAATCCGCCGTGCCCGCCCAGGGCCTCGACGACCAGGTCATAGCGCGCGTCCGACAACTCGCAGCCGACCAGCCGGTCCTCGCCATAGTTGCGAAGCTGGATCTGGTGCTCGGCGTTCCAGCGGCCGTCGTTGCCGATCACGGCGACAAAGGGCGTCCCCGCGCGCGCCGCCGTCTCGAACTCGGCCAGGTGGAAGCCCACGGTGCCGTCGCCCATCAGGGCGATAACGGTGGCCCCGGGCGCGGCGACCTTGGCGCCAAGGGCATAGCAGGGCCCGCCCCCGATCGCGCCCGAGGGGCCGTTGATGATGCGCCGCGTGCCCCGGGTGCCCGCCTGCGCCCATTGGCCGAATTCCCCGCCGTCGCAGATCACGACCGAGGACGGCGCGCGGTCGAGGCACCGCTGGACGGCCGCGCAAAGCGCGCCGGGCGTGATGCGGTCCGTGTCGGGGTCGGTGTCCGGATGGGGCGCGCGCCGGCGGACCGCCCCGGCCACACGGGACCGCCACTCGCCCCGGCGGGTTGCGGACGGCGGATGATCCAGCAGCGCCCGTGCGACTGCGCCGGGCGGGGCGTGAAGCTCATGGACGATGCGGTCGCCCAGGTTCGTCCGCGCGCGCTGCAGTTCGGCCGCTTCGGCGCTGACGACCACCCACGCCGCCCCGGCGGCGGGCTTGCCGAAGCCGAGCGTGAAATCCACCGGCTTGCCGAGCGCGACGATCAGGTCGGCCTCGGCCACCATCCCCCCGAAACCCCCCAGCGAGGGATCGTTCAGCCCGCGCGGGCTTTCCATCGCGACGACCGGGACATCCAGACGATCCGCCAGCCGCGCAGCAAGGTCCCCTGTCCGGCTTTCCGCCAGCGCGGGGCCGAGGATGACCAGGGGACGCTCGGCCTGCGCGAGCTTCGCGGCGATCCCGACGATTTCAGCGAGATCGACCGGGTCCGGGGCCACGCCCATCTCCTCGGCCGACGGGGGCAGGATGTTCGATTCCGCCTCCAGCACGTCGAAGGGCAGCGCGATATGGACCGGGCCGGGGCGGCCGGACAGGGCCGTCCGGGCGCCCTCGACCAGCGCGTCGCGCAACTCTCCGGCGCTTTTCGGCCGCAGGGACAGCTTGGTCAGCGGGGATGTCAGCGCGACCTGGTCAAGCTCTTGGAAGGCGCCGCGCCCGTCCTGCGCCACGGGGGAATCCCCGGTCAGGAACAGCACCGGGCTTTCCGACAGGCGCGCGCTGAAAAGCGGCCCCAGCGCGTTCGCGGCGCCCGGCGCGGCCGTGACCATGCAGACGCCGAGCGTGCCGGTCAGCTGCGCATGGGCGTCGGCCATGAAGACGGCCGCGGCCTCGTGGCGGGTGTGGATGATGCGGAGCCCCGTGTCGAGGCAGGCGTCATAGACCGGCATGATCTGGTTGCCCGACAGGCTGAAGATCGTTGTCACGCCCGCCGAGGCAAGCGCCTCGGTCACAAGATTCGCGCCGCGCATCACTCTGTCGTCCCCGCTTGTTGTGCTGCGCCCATCGGTCCTGTCCAGCGCTTCGGAACGTTATGCGATACGGGAGGCTTGCCGCCCGACAAAAATGCTTGCGCGTTCTGTAAGCTGTTCTTTCCGGGCAGCCTCGAGGAAGGCCCGCAGGCTCCGCCTATCGGGAAAGGAGCTTCTCGGGGATCTCGGCCACGAGATCCGGGGCCGAACTCAGGAGAGCCATCATGGACCTGATCCGCGGCACCTCGGCGGCATGGAAAAAGTGGCAGGTCCAGCGCTTGCCATCCGCCAGGGCAGGATCGGCGTGACCTTCGGCCGCGCGGGCCGGGCCGAGCCAGACCCAGGCAAGCACGAAATGGCCGAACCCTTCCAGGAAGCCGGTCGCGTTGGCCAGCGCCAGGGCCTTGTGCCCGTCCTTCAGGCAGGACGCCACCAGTCCCTCGATCCAGTCGCAAAGTTCTCCAGAAGCACCCGCGCCTCGTCCTCCAGCTCCTGCCCCTCCCGTGCCTCGTGGGTGGCGCGCCGCTCGGCCTGGTCGGTGCCGTGGCTTGCCAGGTCCTGGAAGAAGGCGCCCTTCAGGCACAAGGCAAGCGCCCCCTCGGCGATCGCCATCTGCGACAACAGCATCCGGCGCACGTTGGGGTGGCGGACGATCGGCACCTGCTTCTCGGCGCCCTAGTCCGGCACGCAGACGGCGCTTGAACCGGGCTCTACGGATTCATCGCATTTCACCCGCTCGATCCGGCAAACCTAGGGCCTGCCGCCGCGCCGGATTAAAGCACATCTGCCCTCCGTCTTCTTTCGGACGGACCCGGCTTGCGCTGTCGCGCAGGGGCATGGTGCCATTCGCCGGAGGGACGCTGCGTGGAACCCGATCCTTTCGGGCAGTTCCGGCCGCATGTCCACCGTTCAGGTGGTCGAAAGGATGCGACGGGCGCGCTCGGCCACGGGGCGGTCGATCAGCTTGCCGTCCAGCCGGATTGCTCCGGCGGCGCCTGCGGCATCGGCCGCGGCGACGATGGCGCGGGCGCGGGCGAGTTCGGCCGCGCCGGGAGCGAAGCCGTCATGCACGGCAGTGATCTGGCGAGGATGGATGCAAAGCTTGCCCCCGAAGCCGAGCGCCCGCGACCGTGCGACGTCATCAGCGATGCGCGCCGGATTGTCGAGATCCAGCGTCACCCCGTCGATGGGGGCGGCGATGCCGGCTGCCGCCGAGGCCAGCACCAGGCGCGACCGCGCATAAAGCATTGCCCGCTCCGGGTCGTCGTCAGGAATGCCGGCGTCGAGCTGGAAGTCGACCGAGCCGAAGGCAAGCTGGATCACCCGGGGCGAACGCGCGAGTTCCAGCGCGCTGCTCCGCAGGAACAAGGTTCGAGCCGGGTTAGCGGAATGAGCCCATCGACCCCAATGAGCCGCGGACGGCGGAGTTGGTGACGGGCAGTGACAGCATACCTGAAATCGGCCACAAGCGGCGAGTTCATTGGCCCGCATACCCGGCAGGGACACGCCTCGGATCACTGTTATCTGTCGCAGCACCATTGCTCCGGCACCAGTTCCGGACCTGTCCACGAACTTCGTCGACAGTTGTCCAGGGCAACAACCATGACACACGGGGGGTTTGGGAGGGATGCAAAGTGGGCGTCACTTCGAACTCTGCTGGACGTGACGGCCAGTGAAACTGCGGCAAAAGAAGGGGCGGACCCTGGCTGGATGACAGCCACTTCTCAGAAGAACCTTCCCCTCAGGGAAGGTGAAAAGGAGCAGTGTCTCTCAGCCAGTCTATTCCTCGCCTTTCCTTCTGCGAGAACATATAGGGAACATATTTCGGTGGACTGCACCCATGTGCTCGCTCACCCCTGCCCTTCCCCGCAGGGAAGATCATTCAAGCTGGTCCAGCATCTGCACGATGGCCGTTTCCAGCCTCCGACGATCCACAGCAGTGAAGTCGCGGGCGAGACGGATCTCCAGCCGACCGTTAGCTGCCGTGCACTTCGCCATGCCCTGCGGCCGGTTCAGTTGGAAGGTCGTGCGGGCACGGGCGCCGGGCTCACGCGGCCCTGCCCCGTCGCCTGAGGACAGCTCTTCGCTTGGAGAGGCTGAGGCCTGACGCCGTGCAGCGGCGCGAGCGCCCTGCCCCGCCGTTTCGTCAAAGCCTGCAAAGCGGCGCAGGACCGCCAGTTCGTCGCTGGCCGACCGGCCGTCCCAGCCCGCGAACTCGGTCCTGAGCGCTGCGGCCATGCCGGGCTGTTCGTCAAGGCGCCGGGCCAGCGCAAGACCCAGGGCACGCGGGATCTCGTGGGGGTAAAGCAGGATGCCTTCCAGCCGCTCGATCAGGGGGATGAAGGCGCGGATGTAGCTGCGCTTCTGGTAGCCCGCCGACTTGAACAGCACCGCCACCGCCTTTTCGGGATCCGTCTCGGCGGTTTCCGGGTCAAGCGCGTAATGCAGCGCAAGCTGCGCCATCTCGGCAAAGGACAGGTCCTTGCGCACCAGGTTTTCATCCACCATCCGGCGGTAAAGCGCCTCGAGCGCGTCGCCTTTGGCGGCGATCCCGGCCGGAATGCGGCCCCATCTCTCGCTGTCGCCTGTCTCTGAAAGCAACTGGCGATAGGCCGTCAGGCGACGCCAACCCTGGATCAGCTCGTAGCGGCCGTCCTCGCCGGGTTCGACGCGGATCGGGTTCGACAGCCCGATGTCGCGGATCGAGGCAACCAGTTCCGCCAGTTCCGGGTCCGGCGCGGGCGCACGATCGCGGATCAGCTTGCGCGTTTCGACGGCATCCAGCGGGATCATGTCGATGATCAGCCCGGCGCGCTTCAGCCGGACATGCTCCTGCGCCAGTGTGTCGTTCTCGGCCCGGATCTCGGCCTCGACGCGGGCACGTTCACGCGTGGACTCGGCGGTCTCGACGATTGCCGTGGCCATCGGTCCGCGACGTCCCGACTCCTTCCCCGCGGGGAAGCTCTGCTCTTCCTCGGGCAGATCGATGTCGAACATCCTGCGCCTGCGCGTCATGCCTCTCCCTCCAGCCTGTCCCATGCGGTCAGCACATTGCCGCGGAATTCCTCGTAGGCGCGGTCGAATGTGGCGCGCGCCCGCCGCCAAGTTCCCCGGGTCATCTCGCGATAGTCGATCTCGTAAATGGAGGACAGGAAGCGGCCGGACTGCTCGACGGCCCGGGTAAGTTCGATCGGATGCTCGGCCATCCGTTCCCCGAAGACCTGGCGGAAGGCGTTCAGCATCGCCTGGTGCAACTCGTTCGACGGCTCGAACCGCGTCATCAGGAAACGGATGTCGGCGAAGCTCTTGGGCAGGGCGACCTTCCCCGTGGGGATGTTCTCGAACCCGTGCGACAGGTCGCCCAACGCTTCCGACAGCTGGCCGATGAAGCTGGTGGTGGAGTCGTATTCCCAGTAGCCGGGGCCCGAGGGGATATACAGCATGTCGGCGGCGAAGACCGCGTTCATCGACTGATAGCCGATCGCCGGGGGGCAGTCGAAGAGGATCAGGTCGTAGGCGTCGTCCGGCAGGCTGTCGAGGAAGCGAGACACCGCGGCGAAGAAGGTCCATTCAGGATTCAGGTGCCGGTACTGGGCCGAGGCGAATTCGACAAAGGCGGCATTGGCGCAACTGGGGATGATGTCGATCGTGGACCAGGCGGTCGGCTTGATGAAGTCGGCCGGCCGCAGGGCGCCAAGTCCCATGTCGCGGATCGAGGCCGGCAGCTTGCGGCGGGGCAGGGCGGTTCCCGTCTCGGCACCCTGGGCCGCGGCATTCATGCGGTCGGTTTCGCGTTCCAGGTCGCGCGCCATGATGCCCCAGACGGTATGGTCCTCGCCCACGTCCGTCAGTCCCATCGAATGACTCAGCGTCGCCTGCGGGTCGAAATCGACCGCCAGCACCCGATAGCCGTCCAGTGCCGCGGCATGGGCGAAATGCAGTGCCACCGTGCTTTTGCCCGCGCCGCCCTTGAAGTTGGCGATGGCCGCCCGCAGCGCGCGCTTGCCCGCGGGGCGGGGCGGCATCAGCGACTTGCGGTTGATACGGATGCGCCGGCGCAGCTCGTTGATCTCGTCCAGGCTGAACCAGCGCTGGCGGCCGTCGTCCTGGACTTCCCCGAGGGGAAGGTTCGGCTCGGCCGCCAGCTTGCCGCGGAAGGTGGACTGGTTGATGCGGAAGATCAGCTCGGCCACCTCCCAGCTGGAAAAGCGGCGCAGGGTCTTCTCATTGGCGGGACTGAAGGTCTGGCGCCGGATCCAGCCCTGCATCCGCAGCGACTGCCCCTGCAGCCGGCCGAGGTCTTCGTGCGAATACATCTTTCCCCCGTTCCGAAAGGACGCTGTTTGTGACTGATCCGGCTTTTACGCCGGATTTGCATTTCAGGCAAAGTCAATGTTCATTGGATCCAGCGCAAGCAGCAAAGTCCTTCCTTCCTACGGCGGCCCCATTCCCGTCGCGCGAATCGGGGCTAGAGGTTCAGGGTTCCTGCTCCGGGCCACCGGACGGCACGGAACCGGATTTTGGGGGACATCACGGCTGCAGCCCCAAGCAATTGGGGGACATCCGCGGCGGATTGGGGGACATCCTGCATGGCCCCTATAACCAGTGATACCGTTTCTTGAGATCAGGATCGGGGGGCTGTTGCCTGCAACAGGCAGCGCACGCTTGACAGATCGGTGATCCCGGACGCTAATGCGATCAGAATGGCGAAAAGCGTTCCGGCAAGTCCCTGACCCATGTCGCCTTCCAGGGCACAAGGCCGGCGGACCGGCTTCGGACAGGCCGGCAAGCGAGGGGTCTATGCAGGGAATCCGTCCCGTCGGGCGCGAGGCGTCGAGCCGCAAGTACGACCTGCTCTCGGCCCTGATGGCGCACGGACTTGCGGGCGACAAGCACCGGCAGCGGCTGGTGCTGCGGCTGATGGCCCTGATCACCACCCGCTACAACTGGCAGCGCGACGAGCTGACCGTGGGGCAGGCCGAGATCGCCCGGCTGTGGTCGGTGGACGAGCGCACGGTCAAGCGCGACATGGCGCGGCTGCGCGATCTCGGCTGGATCGTCGTCAAGCGACCCGGCGCGCGCGGGCGCGTGTCGGTGCTGGGGCTCGCCCTCGACCGCATCCTGCTGGACACCCGGCCGGCCTGGCCGAACATCGGTCCCGACTTCGTCGCCCGCATGGGGGGCGCCGGGCCGGACCAGGCCGGGGCAGGGGAGGACAGCACCGTCATTCCCTTCCGCCGCCCCCGTCCTGCGGCGACCGGGTCCGGGCCCTGGGCCGCCGCCTGCGCCCTGCTCGCGGCCGAGGATGCGTCCGTCTTCGAGGCCTGGCTCGCCCCCCTCGCGGAGGCGGGGATCGAGGACGGGCAGCTCATCCTTCTTGCCCCCAGCCGCTTTCACGCAAGCTATGTGCTGGCGAACCTGCGCGAGCGGCTGGTGACAGCCCTGCGCCGCGCCGATCCCAGCCTGGCGGGCGTCACCGTCCGCGCTTGATCCGGTCCCCCCACCGCGCTATGTAATGCGAAACTGCATACCGCATTACCTTTCGGGGTCGCCGCCATGACCGAATCCACCGTCACCATCAAGGGCCAGACCACCCTTCCGCGGGCGGTGCGGCAGGTGCTCGACCTCGGGCCGGGCGACCGGCTGCGCTATGTCATCCTCGACGACGGGCAGGTCCGCCTGATGCGGGCGCAGCCCGTGGCCTCGCTGGCGGGCGTCCTGCGGCGCGAGGGCCAGCGCCCCGTTTCGCTGGACGAGATGGAGGCCGCGGTCGCCGGGGGCGCACAAGGGGAATGATCGCGCTCGACACGAATGTGGTCGTGCGATTCCTGACCCAGGACGACCCCGCCCAGTCCGCCCGGGCCAACGCGCTGATGGCGGGGCTCACCGAGGCCGAGCCGGGCTTTCTCTGCCGCGAGGTGGTGGTGGAACTCGTCTGGGTGCTGGAACGCGCCTACGGCCTGCCGCGCGAGCGGATCGCGGCGGCGCTGGACGGACTGCTGGCCGCGCGCGAGCTGATGGTGGAATCCCCCGACCGCACCGGCCTTGCGGTCGAGCGCTATCGCGCCGGAGGGGCGGGCTTTTCCGACCACATGATCGCGCTGGCGGGGCGCGAGGCGGGCTGCCGCGCGACCTTCAGCTTCGACCGCAAGGCCGTGGCGCAGGCCGGCATGGCGCCGGTCCCGCCCGCCTCGTGAGGGCGCCGGGCTTGCCGGACGGAGGCCCCATGGCTACGAGCCTTCACCACCCGAGGAGCCGCCTTGCCGGCCGTTGCCCCAGGCCCGACCCGATCCTCCCCGATCTTTCCTGCCGGAGCCTGCCATGAACATCTTCGACCGCATCGCCGGGCGCATCGCCGATCCCGAGGCCACGGCCATCGAGACCCCGGACGGCGCGCGCTTCACCTATTCCGGCCTGGTCGCCCGCAGCGGGCGCATGGCCAATGCGCTGGTCGATTTGGGCGTCGCGCCGGGTGACCGGGTGGCCGTGCAGGTGGAGAAATCGGTCGAGGCGCTTATCCTTTATCTCGCGGTCGTGCGGGCGGGGGCGGTCTTCCTGCCGCTCAACACCGCCTACACCCCGGCCGAGGTCGCGTATTTCCTGGGCGACGCCGAGCCGCGGATCTTCGTCTGCGATCCCGCGCGCGAGGAGTCGCTGCGCCCCGCCGCCGAACAGGCCGGCGCCCGGGTGCTGACGCTGGACGCGGCGGGGCAGGGGAGCCTGACGGACGCCGCCGCGGACAGGGCCGAGGACTTCGCCACCGTCCCGCGCGGGGACGACGACCTCGCGGCGCTGCTTTACACCTCGGGCACGACGGGGCGGTCCAAGGGGGCAATGCTCAGCCACGGGAACCTCGCGTCCAACGCGCTGGCGCTGGTGGAGGCATGGCGCTTCACGGCCCGGGACGTGCTGATCCACGCGCTGCCGATCTTCCACACGCACGGGCTGTTCGTGGCGACGAACGTGGTGCTGCTGTCGGGCGCGTCGATGATCTTCCTGCCGAAGTTCGAGGCAGGCGCCATCTTCGAGGCGATGCCCCGCGCCACCGTCCTGATGGGGGTGCCGACCTTCTATGTCCGCCTGCTGGCGGACGCGCGGCTGGACCGCGAGACGACGCGGGGGATGCGCCTCTTCATCTCGGGCTCGGCGCCGCTGCTGGCGGACACGCATCGGGCCTGGCAGGCGCGCACGGGCCACGCGATCCTTGAACGCTACGGCATGACCGAGACCAACATGAACAGCTCGAACCCTTACGAGGGCGAGCGGATCGCGGGCACCGTGGGCCTGCCGCTGCCGGGCGTCGAGATCCTGGTCACCGACCCCGAGACCGGCGCCCCCCTGCCGCAGGGCGAGATCGGCATGGTCGAGGTGCGCGGCCCCAACGTCTTTGGGGGCTACTGGCGGATGCCGGAAAAGACGGCGGCCGAACTGCGCGGGAACGGCTTCTTCATCACCGGCGACCTGGGGCGCTTCGACGAGCGGGGCTATCTGCAGATCGTCGGGCGGGGCAAGGACCTGATCATCACCGGCGGCTTCAACGTTTATCCGAAGGAGGTCGAGACCGAGATCGACGCCCTTCCCGGCGTGGTCGAATCCGCCGTCATCGGCCTGCCCCATCCCGACTTCGGCGAGGGCGTCACCGCCGTCGTCGTGCCCTCCGGGACCCCCGCCCTGACCGAGGCCGCCATTCTGGCGCCGCTGGAGTCGCGGCTGGCGAAGTTCAAGCTGCCCAAGCGCGTGGTCTTTCTGGACGAGCTGCCGCGCAACACCATGGGCAAGGTCCAGAAGAACCTGCTGCGCGACCGCTTCGCCGGTCTTTACCGCGGCTGAAGGGGGCGGCCGGGCACAAGGCCCGGCCCCTCACTGCACAAGCGCCTGATCCAGCACCCGCGCGACATGGATCGCCTGCCGGTCGGCGCCGTCGTGGATCTGGTGGCGGCAGCTCGTGCCGTCGGCCACGATCAGGTCGTCCGGCCCTGCCTTGCGGACGGCGGGCAGCAGCGACAGCTCGGCCATCTTCATCGAAACCTCGTGGTTCTCGGTGGAATAGCCGAAGGCCCCCGACATCCCGCAGCACGAGCTTTCGATCACCTTCAGCTCGAGCCCCGGCACGCTGCGCAGGACGGTCTCGACCGGCCCCATCACGTCAAAGGCCTTCTGGTGGCAATGCCCGTGCAGATGCGCGACCCGGCCGCCCTGATCGGCCAGCGGCAGCGTGATCCGGCCCGCCTTGAGGTCGGCGGCCAGCACCTCCTCGAACAGAAGCGCCCTGCCGTCGAGGAAGCCGGTCTCGGACGCGGGCAGCAGCGCAGTCATCTCGTCGCGGAAGGTCAGGATGCAGGACGGCTCCAGCCCCACCACCCGCGCGCCCCGTTCCACGAAGGGCCTGAGTGCATCGACCGAACGCCGCACCTCGGCCCGCGCCTCGTCGGTCTGCCCCGAAGCGAGCCAGGTCCGGCCGCAGCACATCGGCCGGCTGCTGCCCGCGGGCTGGACGCGGTGCAGGCGATAGCCCGCCGCCAGCAGCACCCGCTCGGCGGCTTCGAGGTTCTCGCGCTCGAAGTAGCGGTTGAAGGTGTCCCCGAACAGGACAAGGTCGAGGCCGTCGCCCTTCACGTCCTCGGGGCGGCCGACCGGGCGGGCTTCCTTCCAGGGCTTGCCCCATTTCGGCAGGCTGCGCTTGGCGGAAAAGCCCAGCATCCGTTCCGACAGCCGTGCCACGAAGGGGATGCGGTCGCGCAGGTTCAGCGCCGGGGCCAGGCGGCTTGCGCGGTGGGCGAGGTGAGGCAGGTTGGCGATCAGCCGCTCGCGCAGGGGCAGCCCGTGCTTCTTGTAGTAATGGTGCAGGAACTCGATCTTCATGCGCGCCATGTCCACGCCCGTGGGGCAGTCGCGCTTGCAGCCCTTGCAGGAGACGCACAGGTCCAGCGTTTCCTTCATGGCGGGCGAGGTGAAGGCGTCGGGGCCGAGCTGCCCCGAGATCGCCAGCCGCAGCGAGTTCGCCCGCCCCCGCGTCAGGTGCTGTTCCTCGCGCGTCGCACGGTAGGACGGGCACATGGTCCCGCCCGCCAGCTTCCGGCAAGTGCCGTTGTTGTTGCACATCTCGACCGCGCCGCCGAAGCCGCCCCAGTCCGACCAGTCGAGCGCGGTCCTTTCCGGCTGCGTTGCCGCATAGCCGGGCGGAAACCGCATCAGGCTGCGGTCGTCCATCCGCAGCGGCCGGACGATCTTGTGGGGGTTCAGGCGGTTTTCGGGGTCGAAGCTGTCCTTCACCTGCTCGAAGGCGCGGGTCAGTTTCGCGCCGAACAGCGGTTCCACGAATTCCGACCGCGAGATCCCGTCGCCATGCTCGCCCGAGAAGGAGCCCTTGTAGCGGCGCACCAGATCGGCGGTTTCCTCGGCGATGGCGCGCATCTTCCGCGCGCCGTCCTCACTCTTCATGTTCAGGATCGGGCGGACGTGCAGGCAGCCGACCGAGGCATGGGCATACCAGGTCCCGACCGTGCCGTGCTTGCTGAAGACGGCGGTCACGGCGTCGGTGTAATCGGCCAGGTGTTCCAGCGGGACGGCGCAATCCTCGATGAAGGACACGGGCTTTCCGTCGCCCTTCATCGACATCATGATGTTCAGGCAGGCCTCGCGCACGTCCCAGACGGGTTTCTGGCGGGCGGGCTCGATCACCTCGACCACCGCGTCGGGAAAGCCGTGGTCGCTCATGCACTGGTCGAGCCGCCTGAGGTCGCGCTTGAGCGCATCAAGATCGTCGCCCGCGAACTCGACCAGCAGCAGGCAGTTCGGCTTGCCCCGCGTGATGTCGCTCAGCGTGCGGACGAACAGGGGGATGTGGGCGCCCAGCACCAGCACGTTGTTGTCCACCAGCTCGACCGCGACCGGGTCCAGCGCGACGAGATGCTGCGTCGTTTCCATCGCGTCGCGGAAGGTCGGGAAATGGCAGACGCCCATGACGCGGTGCTTCGGCAGGGCCGACAGCTTCAGCGTGACGCCGGTGGTCAGCGCCAGCGTGCCCTCGGAGCCCACCAGCAGGTGGGAATAATTGGGGTTCTCGGGCAGCAGTTCGTCGAGGTTGTAGCCGCCGACGCGGCGCTGGACCCTGGGGAAGATCGTCTCGATGTCGCTGCGGTGCTGGCGGGCCAGGGCGGCCAGGCGCTCCATGATCCCGCGGGTGCGCGGGGGCAGGGCGGCCAGGGGGGCGTCCCCCAGGGAAAACCGCTCGCCGTCGGGCAGCATCCCGTCGATGGCCAGCACGTTGTCCACCATCTTGCCGAAGCGCAGCGATCGCGCGCCCGACGAGTTGTTCCCCGCCATCCCCCCGATGGTGCAGCGCGAGGCGGTCGAGGGCTCGACCGGGAAGAACAGCCCATCCTTGCGAAGCTGGTCGTTCAGCGTGGTCAGAACGGTGCCGGGGCGGACGCGCACGGTGCGCGCCTGCGGGTCATAGTCGGTCACGCCGTTGAAGTGGCGCGACATGTCGAGGATCAGCCCGTCCCCGATCGGCTGGCCGTTCTGCGAGGTGCCGCCGCCGCGCGCGATGACCGGCACGCCATGCTCGCCCGCGACCTGAAGGGCCGTGGCGATGTCGGTCTCGTGCCGGGGGAAGGCCACGGCGCGCGGCATGATCTGGTAGATCGAGGCATCCGTCGCATAGCGCCCGCGCGTGAAGGCGTCAAAGCGGACCTCGCCTTCCAGCGCCTTGGCCATCGCGGCTTGGAACGCCTGGCTGCGCGCGGCCGGAGGGGTGCGGGGCTTGGTGGATGCGTTCATCTGCCGGTGCCTTCTTGCTGCGGAGGGCCGGGGGGGGGGAGAGCCCCCGCACGGCGGTCCGCGCCAGACTAGCGGCCGGTCAGATTGAATACAATCTTTCCGTTCCGCCGGAAGATGGATTCAATCCGTGCCGAGATTCCGCAGGATGGCGTCCTTGGTGCTGCGCAGATGGGCGAACAGCAGGTCCGCCAGTTCGCCCCCGGCCCGGCGGCGCAGGGCGTCCAGGATCAGTTCGTGTTCGCGCACGGCCTCGCGCCAGCGTTCGCCCTGCTCGTCGATGTTGGCGGTGAAGCGGACGCGGCGCAGGCGGCCCAGTAGCGTGCGGGCCGCCGCCGACAGGGCGCCGTTGCCGGCAGCGGCAAGGATCGCCTCGTGGATCTGCTGGTTGCAGGCGAAATAGCCCTGCCGGTCGCCGCGCAGGTAGAAGGTGTACATCTCGCGGTGCGCCTGCTCGATGGCGCCGAAGGCGACGGGCGTGATCCGTTCGCAGGCCAGCCGCCCGGCCAGGGCTTCCAGCCCGCCCATGAGGTCGAACAGCTCGCCGATCTCGTCGGGCGTCAGCGCCTTCACCCGCGCGCCGCGGTTGGGCAGAAGCTCGATCAGCCCTTCCGAGGCCAGCACCTTCAGCGCCTCGCGCAGGGGCGTGCGGGACACGCCGAAGCGTTCGCACAACTCGCGTTCCGAGATGCGGGCGCCGTCGGGAAGGTCGCCCTGCACGACGTGATCGCGCAGCCGGGACAGGATCTCGCCATGCAGCGTGGTGCCGATGCGCTCAGGCGTGGCCGCACCGCGTGTCGTCAGGTCGTTCATCCGCCCCCTCCCTGCCTTGTGGTCGGTCAGCATAGGGGAGCGGGGGCGATCTGCCTAGATCGGCCTGCGCGGATTGCATGCAATCAGGGCCTTGCCTTGTCCGTTGTGCCGTTCTTGTGCGCAAGGGACTGGCTGACGGCCCGCAGCTTGTTTTCCAGATGCTGCCGCAGGGTCGCGGCCAGCCTGGCGCCGTCGCGGGCGGCCAGATGCGCCATGATCCGCTCGTGTTCCTCGACGGCCTGCTTCCAGCGGTCGGGGGTGGTGTTGGCGACATAGCGCGCGCGCTGCACCCGCGCCGACAGCGCCCGGTAATGGGCGGCCAGGGTCGGGTTCCGGGCGGCGCCCAAGATGCCCTCGTGGATCTTCTGGTTCGCGGCGTAATAGCCGGCAAGGTCGCCGTTCTGGTAATGCGCCAGCATCTCGGCGTGATGGCGGCGGATCTCCTCCAGCTCGGCGGGGGTGATGTTCTGGCAGGCCAGTTCGCCCGCCAAGGCTTCCAGCGCGCCCATGACCGGGAAGACCTCGTCCAGGTCCTCCTGCGTGATGGGGCTGACGCGGGCGCCGCGGTTGGGTTCCAGCAGGACCAGGCCCTCGCTCGCCAGCACCTTCAGCGCCTCGCGCAGGGGGGTGCGCGAGACGTCATAAGCCTCGCAAAGGTCCCTTTCGGGCACCTTCATCCCCGGCTGAAGCTCGCCGTGGATGATGAGGTCGCGCAGCCTCTGCGTCAGCTCCTCGTGCAGGGTCGTCCGGCGCGGGGGCTTGAGGGTATCCGGCACGAAGTTCATCGAATGGTCGTCCCGTCCTTTCTCCGGCACAGCCGGTGGGGTGGCGCCGATCCTACCACCCCGGCCCCGGCCCGCGCCAGACGGATCAGCCCGCGTCGGCCTGCAGGCCCAAGGCCTCGATGGCGGCGACGGCGCAGGCCTCGTCGTTGTCCGAGGTGTCGCCGGTGATGCCGACCGCGCCGATGATCTCGCCGTCCTTGCGGATCAGGACGCCGCCGGGAACGGGCACGAGGCTGCCGCCCGAAAGCGCGTTCATCGCCTGGATGAAGTACGGCTGTTCCTGCGCGCGGGTGTAGATCGCGCGCGAGCCCATCCCCAGCCCGATCGCGCCCCGAGCCTTGCCTTGCGCGATTTCCGCCCGCAGCAGGCTGGTGCCGTCCTGCCGCAGCAGCACCTTGAGATGCCCAGCCGCGTCCAGCACCGCCACCGTCAGCGGCTTGAGGTTCATCTGCTGCGCGCGATCAAGGCAGAGATCGGCCAGCTTGCGGGCCAGGTCGAGTGTCAGGGTCATGGCTTCTTCCTCTGGGGCAGACGATGGGATGCGGCTACGCCCCGGGGGACCGGGGCGCAACCCGGTCAGGCGTCGATGCCCGGGGCAGGGGTGGATTCCAGATGCGCCATGGCGGCAGCGACGCCGCCCTTCTCATGGGGCACCCCGGCCTTCGACAGCGCCATTTCCACGCCGCTGAGGGCGCCGACCAGCGTCAGGTCGTTGATGTCGCCCAGGTGGCCGATGCGGAACACCTTGTCGGCGACCTTGGACAGCCCGCTTCCCAGCGAGATGTTGTAATGGCGCAGGGCCTGCGCGCGGAAGGCGTCGGCGCTGTGGCCTTCGGGCATCATGACGGTGGTCAGCACGCCGCTTTCATGCCCCTGCCGGTTGCACAGCACCTCGAGCCCCCAGGCGCGGACGGCGGCGCGGGTCGCGGCGGCCAGGCGCTGGTGGCGGGCGAAGACGGTGTCGAGCCCTTCCTCGTGCAGCATGTCGATCGCCTCGACGAGGCCGTAAAGCATGTTGGTCGCGGGGGTGTAGGGGAAATAGCCCTTGCCGTTGATCTCGACCATCTCCTGCCAGTCCCAGTAGGACCGGCGCATCCCGTTGTTCCGCGCGGCCTCCAGCGCCTTGCCGCTGACCGCGTTGAAGCTGATCCCCGGCGGCAGCATCAGGCCCTTCTGCGAACCCGAGACGGCGACATCCACGCCCCATTCGTCGAAGCGGAAGTCGATCGAGGCCAGCCCCGAGATCGTGTCCACCATCAGCAGCGCCGGGTGGCCCGCCGCGTCCATGGCGCGGCGCACGTCGGCGACGGGCGAGACCGAGCCGGTCGAGGTCTCGTTGTGGACCACGCAGACGGCCTTGATCTCGTGGGCGCTGTCGGCGCGCAGGTGCTGCTCGATCTGGTCGGGATCGGCGCCCGACCGCCAGTCGCCGCCGATGAACTCGGCCCGGACGCCCAGCTTCTCGGCCATCTTCTTCCACAGGGTGGCGAAATGGCCGGTTTCGTACATCAGGACGCGGTCGCCTTCCTTCAGCACGTTGGCCAGCGCCGCTTCCCAGGCGCCGGTGCCCGAGGAGGGGTAGATGATGACGTCCTGCTGCGTCTTGAAGATCGTCTTCATCCCCGCCAGCGCCTTGAGGCCCAGCTCGCCGAACTCGGGGCCGCGGTGGTCGATCACCTGCTGCGATATCGCCCGCAGGACACGATCCGGCACCGGGCTGGGGCCGGGGATCTGCAGGAAATGGCGGCCGAACACATGGGTCATGGATCTGTCTCCTGAAGGGCAGGGGTGATTTTGAATAATGAATGCACTTTTGGTGACGCGGGGTCAAGCCAAGGGGGATGCGGCGCGGGTGCGCCGCATCCATGGGCAGGGATCAGGCGGGGATGACCACGAAGATGATCCACAGCAGCAGGGGGGCAACCCCCGTCACCAGCGCGCCATAGCCCAGCAGCTGGCGGTAGAAGACCTGCTTGTCCACGCCCTGCGAGTTCGCCAGCACCAGCGCGCCGCTGGTCGAGAAGGGGCTGACGTCCACGATGGTCGAGGCGACCGCCATGCCGGCGATGAAGGCCACCGGGCCGATGCCCGTGCCCGCCTGCAGGAAGGGCACCGCCAGCGGGATCAGCGCTCCCAGAAGCGCGGTGGACGAGGCGAAGGCCGACACGATTCCCCCGATGTAGAACAGCAGCAGCGCCGCCATCATGGGCGAGGCCATCGAGGCCACGCTGTTGCCCACGAAGTCGATGGTGCCCATGTTTTCCAGCACCGCGACATAGGTGCCGACGCCGGTGATCAGCATGATCTCGGGCCAGGCGACCTGCGACATCGCCCGCTTCTGCAGGTTCGGCTGGCACAGCGCGATGACAAGGCCGATCGTCAGCGACACGAAGCCGATGTCGAGGTTGAAGGCCAGCACCATGACCGCCAGCGCGGCAAGGCCCGCCACGGTGATGATCTGGATGGGGCTGCCGTCGGGCAGCTCGCCCTTGGGGGCGTCCACCGTCAGGCGGTTGGCGTCGCCGCCGGCCTCGCGGGCGATGCGGGGGCTCAGCGCCTCGGCCTCGCTGTCGCCGAAGATCTGGGGGCCGGTGGCGGGCTTGGCGATCTCCAGGTGCGGGACGGTGACGCTGTGGCTCAGGTCCACGCGCGCCTTCATCAGCTCGCGCCCGCCGAGGACAAGGAACAGGATGACCACGCAGACGAGGTTGCAGAAGAAGCTGGCCGCGAAGGTCACCGCCGGGTTCAGCGGCAGGCCCGAGCGTTCCACCACGCCGTTGGTGATGCTGCCGAAGATCCCGATGGGCGAAAAGGCCCCGGCCGAGGCCCCCATCGCCACCATCATGCCCATCATCAGGGGCGAGATCTTGTAGCGGAAGGCAAAGCTCAGCGCGATGGGCGCCACGATGGCGACGGCGCCCGGCGTCACGGCGCCGATGGCCGTCAGGACCGCCGAGATCGAGAACATGATCCAGGGGATCAGGGCGATCCGGCCCTTGACCGCGCGGACGGCGGACCGGACCAGCCAGTCGATGGTGCCGTTGTTCTGCGCCAGGGCGAACAGCCAGGTGATCCCGGCCAGCGTCAGGAACAGCCCGCTGGGAAATTCCCCGATGATGTCCTTTGTCGTGTCCCCCGCAAGCAGCGTTCCGACGATGAACGCGCCCACGAAGGCAAGAACGCCGATGTTGATCGGCAATGCGGTTGCAATGACGAACATCGCAACCAGCGCACAGATGGCAATGAGATGATGTGTCACGCGCGGCCTCCCTTCCTTGCATGATCTTTTCCGAGCGCAGCACGTCCCATGCCGACCTCGCGCCAAAATTATGAATTATGAATGCAGATGTAGCAAGAAACTTCGTCGGGGACGCGTGCTGTCAGGAGGGACGGTGGCCGTCTTGGCGCGTCAGAGCCGCCACGACGCCCGCGGCGTCAAAGTCCTGCGCCGTGCCCGGCGGCCCAAACATCGCGCGGTCGAGCCGGGCCAGCGCCGCCTCGTCCACGGCCCGCCCGGCGGCGCGCTCGTGATCCGCATAGGCGCGGGCGGCGCGGCGCAGGGCCGCAAGCTCGCCTGCCTGCGCTGCGGCCTGCAGGGCGGCGCGGTGCGGATTGGGACAAAGCCGCCGCAGCAGGGAACGGACGCGTCCCCCGGCCGGGCGGCGGTCGGACAGCAGCAGCCCCGCCCCCAGCAGCCCGCCCCCCGCCAGCAGCGCAAGGGCGAGTGTCCCCGTTCCCGCCTGCGGCGCGGTGGTGTCCCCGGCGGCGCCCGTCGCGCCCACCTCGAGCGGCAGGGTCACGGCGCTCCACATCTTGCGGGCGATGGTGTTGAAGAAGGGGAACTGCAAGGGCACCAGCGTGCCCGGCTCGCCGCGCAGGCGCAGGTGCCATTCCCAGACGGCGACCGCCAGCGGCCCGCGCTGGGTCAGGCGCGTTTCGCGGATCTCGGGCGCGGCGAAGCTGATCAGCCAGTTCTCGTCAAGGCCGGGCCGCTGCGGCAGGAACTGCGCCATCGTCCCCTCGGCGCTCAGCGTGACGCGGCGGACGAAGGTTTCGCCCTCGTTCAGGAAGGCCGGGTCGGCGGACAGCTCGTCGGTGATGGTGAGCTGCGGCGTGACAAGCGGCCGCCCGCCGCCGGGATAGGGATCGACCGCGATCGTGACGGGGGGCGCGGTCACGGGCACATCCTCGCGTCCCGCAGGCGTGGCCTTGGTCAGCCGGTGCGTGACCGGGCCGATGGTCAGGCTGCCCGGGCCTTTCGCAAAGACGGCGACGCGGCGCTCGAAGACGCGGCGGGGCAGGCCGTTGATGCGTTCCTCGGCCCAGTGATCGGGGGCATACTGGACCCAGTCATAGGATTCCGAGCCCGGAAAGGTCATGGATTCCAGCGTGATCGCGCCGGTGTATTCGCCCCGGATCGTGACGGGGATCATCTCGCCCGCGACGGGGCGGGTGTCGGGCAGGATCAGGCGCAGGCTGTCCTGGGCCCGCGCCGGAAAGGCCAGCAGCAGGACCAGCAGGGCAAGGCGGATCACCATGGCTCGACCCCCGGCGCGCGCAGCAGGCACAAGGCGGCGCGGCGATCGTATTCGGCGCGCAGGCGCAGGGCCAGGAACTCACCCGGATCGTCGGGCAGGGTCTGCAGCCAGTCCTCGGTGGCGGCGATCCCGCGCGCCGTGATCGGCCGGTAAAGGCCCGGGTCCTGCACCCCGGCGGTGACGAGGGCGGTGGGCGGTGCGCCGGAAAGCCCGCCCCGGCCCACGATGCGGCCCGGCACCGTGCTGTCCCCCGTGATGTTCGGATCGAGCGCCGCCACCAGGTCGCGGTTGCGCCGCGCCTCGGCATCCGCGGGGTTGTCGTAAAGGACGGCGTCGAAATAGGCGACCGACAGCGGGTAATCGCCAAGCGCGGCAAGGGTCAGGGCGCGGTTGTAGGTCTGCCTGCGCCGGGATTGCGCGAAGGCCGCATCCGCCGCCGCGTGGTCGCCCGCGCGGTAAAGGGCAATGCCCCGTTCCGCCGGGTCGGCCAGCAGATGCGCGGCAAGCCCCGGCAGGCCCCCCATCAGGGCCAGCCGCCCCAGCGCCTGCGGCCCCGCCGCCGCAAGGCAGGCGAGCGCCAGGGCGAGAAGGGCGAGCCGCATCCTCATGCCTGCCGCCGGAACTGCATCGCCAGCGGCAGCAGCGCCAGCGCCGCGAGCCATGGCCCGAGGTCGCGGTATTGCAGCGCCACCAGCGCCCGGTCGCGGTCGAGCCCGCCCCCCGCCAGCGCCGCGACGACCGCGCCGGGGCTGCCCGCCTCGGCCACCGCGCCGTTCGCCAGCGCCCGCAGCGCCGGCACGTCGCCCGAGGGCTCGCCGTCGACGGTCAGCGCCGAGATGCGGACGCCCGCCTCGGCCAGCCGCGCGGCTTCCGCGCGCGCAGCAGGGTCGATGCCGCCCCCGTCCGAGATCAGGACGAGGTCGGCGCGCTTCAGCCCGGCCAGCATCTGCCCGGCCAGCGACAGGGCGGCGGCGGGGTGGCTGCCCTCGTCGGGCATGATCGCGGCATCAAGGACGGCGATCTGGCTTTGCAGGGTCGCGGGGTCGTCGGTGGGCGCGGCCACGGCATAGGCCTCGTTCGCGTAAAGGATCAGGCCCACGGGGCGGCCCGCCAGCCGCGTCAGCAGCCCCGCGGCCGCGGCCTGCGCATCCGCGAGCGCGGGTCCTGCGGCGACCGAGTCCGACATGTCGATGGCGATCACCACCGCGTCGTCTTGGGCAAAGACGGGGGCATCGGCGCGGGGCAGGGCGGGACCGGCCAGCCCCAGCGCCAGCGCTAGCGCACCCGCGACCGGCGCGAACCGCCGCCAGCCCGCGCCGCGCCGCAGGTGCCCCAGCGCCGTCATCCCGGCCAGCATCGCGGGCGGCATCACCGCCTCCCACCCGCCCGCGTCGGCGCCGCGCCGCCGCGAAAGCAGCACGGCCAGCGCCAGCAAAGGCAGGGCGGCCAGCCACCAGGGGCGCAGCAGGATCATGCGCGCCTCCACCCGATCAGCAGCAGCAGGACCAGCGCCACCCCGGCGGGCCAGGGCCAGAGCGACTGCCGGTAAAGCATCGGCGGACGCTCGGACGGGTTCGGCTCAAGCTCGTCCAGCGCGGCGGCCATGCGTTCGAGGTCCTCCATCCCGCGCACGCGGAAGGTCGCGCCGCCGCTGGCCCGGGCCAGCGCGCGCAGGGTTTCCGAATCCACCGCGTCGCGGGTCTTGGGCGCGGTTTCCATGTCCTGCGGACCCAGCGCGACCGTGTGGATGCGGATGCCGCGGTCGGCGGCCAGCCGCGCGGCCTCGACCGCATCGACCTTGCCCGAGGTGTCCGACCCGTCCGAGAACAGCACCACCACCCGCGTCGGCGCCGCGCTGGCGACCAGCCGCTTCATGGCAAGGCCAAGGCCGTCCGAGATCGCCGTGGCGCGGCCGGAAATGCCGATCTGCGCCTCGTCGATGGCGCGGGCGACCGCGTCCACGTCGAAGGTCAGCGGTTGGGCGAAATAGGCGCGGTCGCCGAAGATCACCAGCCCGATCCGGTCGCCCTCGCGGCTGGCGACAAGGCGCGAGGCGACCCGCTTGACCGCGTCCAGCCGCGACAGCGGCGCGCCGTCGAGGTCGAAATCCTGCCGCTCCATGCTGCCCGACAGGTCCATCGCCAGCACGATGTCGCGGCCCGAGGCGGGGATCATCCCGCTCGGCCGGTTGACCTGCGGCCCGGCCAGCGCAAGGACCAGCGCGGCCCATGCCAGCGCCCCTGCCAGGACGCCCCGCCCCGCGCCGCGCTGCGGGGTGACGCCCGCGAGCACATGGGCCGGGACGCGCAGGCCCATGGGCGCCGACAGGGGCGGCAGCAGGCGCACCAGAAGGGGCAGCGGCAGCAGCAGGAAGGCGAGGGGAAAGGCAAAGCTCATCGCCGCCGCGCCAACTGTTCGATCCGGTCGTCCGAGGGCGGCGGGGCCGCGCCATAGGCAGGCGCCCGCAAGGGCTCGGGCAGGCGGCCGAGGATGCGGGCGATGGCGAGGATGCGTTCCTGCGCGGGCAGGCCCCGGGTCGCGCGGATGCGGGCGCGGGTCGAGGTCCGGCGTCCGAGAAAGGGCGACAGCGCCGTGGCCACGACGACCCCCGCCAGCAGGCCGAGGCCAAGCAGCCCCAGCATCTCGGGCCAGCCGAGCGTCGCCAGCTGCGGCACCAGGCGCGGCGGGCCGAGAGCTGCGATCAGCCCGGCGGAAACGTCAGGATGCGAGGACATGAGGCTCGATGCCCAGGGTCCGCAGCAGGGCAAGCTGCGGGCCGGGGTCATGGGGGGCAAGCAGGCCGCGCCGGGCCGTGCCCCCGGCGCTGACCGACAGCACCCGGCCGGGCGGGGCGCTTTCGGCGGGGTCGAGGACCAGGTGCACCGCGACCGTCCGCCCCCGCGCCAGCCGCGCGAGTGCGGCATCCGTGCCCTCCAGCCCGTCCGGGCCGGTCGCCAGATGCACCCGGCTGCCGGGCGGCGCGATCCGCTGCGCCTGCGCGATGGCGGGGCCGAGCGGCGCGGCCTTGCCCCGCCGCAGCAGCGCCGCGTCGTGGCGGGCGGCCAGCATCACCGCCACCGCCTGCATCTGCGCGGCGCCCGTGTTCGGCGGCAGGCTTGCGGGGCCATTGTCGGTCGCCACCAGCAGCCCGACCGAGCCGCCCCGCGCCACCGCCTCCCACCCGAGCCGGGCGAGGTGGCGGGCGGCGCGGACGGACCGCAGCGCATCCCCCGTGCCCCACAGCATCGCGTGGCGGAAGTCGGCGATCAGCAGGGTGGTGTCGTCGCGGTCCTCGTGAAAGCTGCGGACGTGAAGCTGGCCGGTGCGGGCGGTCGCCGCAGGGTCGATGCGGCGGAGGTCGTCGCCATCGGTGAATGCGCGGATCTCGCGCAGGTCCATGCCCTGGCCTGCGGTGCGCGCGGGGATCGCGCCGGGGCGGCGGCTGGCGGGCCGCGCACGGCCGGACCGCAGGGGCGGGCGCAGCGCGATCAGCTCGGCCGCCGTCAGGCGCAACCCCGGACGGTCCAGCGCGGCGGCTACCACGGGCGGACCCTGTCCATGGCCTCGGCGATCAGGCTGCGGGGGGTGCAGCCCTCGCTGGTGGCCTGCCAGCTGGGGATCAGGCGGTGCGCCAGCGCGTCGGTGGCCAGGTCCTCGACATCCTCGGGCAGCCCGTGGTCGCGCCCCCGCAGCCAGGCCCGCGCCCGCGTCGCCGCCGCCAAGGCCAGCGTGCCCCGCGGCGAGACGGGATGCTCGACGCGGTCCGCAACCGCGCCCCCCGCCCGCGTCGCCATGACCAGCCGCACGATGTAGTCCTTGAGCGCGGGCGCCAGATGCACCTGCGCCACCGCGCGCCGCGCCGCGTGGATGTCGGCTTCCGCGATCAGTTCGGCGGCAGGCGGTGCCGGGGCCAGCAGTTCGGTTTCCACAAGATCGAGGATCGCCCGCTCGTCCTCGGCCCCCGGCAGGTCGAGATGCAGGTGCAGAAGAAAGCGGTCCATCTGCGCCTCGGGCAGCGGGAAAGTGCCCTCGTGCTCGATGGGGTTCTGGGTCGCCACGACCATGAAAGGATCGGGCAGGGGCCGCGTGGTGCCCCCCGTGGTGACCTGGTGCTCGGCCATGGCTTCCAGCAGCGCGGACTGGACCTTGGGGGGCGCGCGGTTGATCTCGTCCACCAGCACCAGCGAATGGAACAGCGGACCCGGCACGAAGCTGAAGCCGTCCTCGGCCCGATAGACCTGCGTGCCGGTCAGGTCCGAGGGCAGCAGGTCCGGCGTGCACTGGATGCGCGCGTGGCTGCCCGGCAGATGCGCCGCCAGCCGCTTGACCGCGCGGGTCTTGGCGATGCCCGGCGGGCCTTCCAGCAGGACATGCCCGCCCGCCAGCAGCGCGATCACCAGCCGCTCGGCCATCCGTTCATGCCCGACCAGCCCCGCCGCCACGTCGCGGGTCAGCCGGGCGACGGGGTGAGAGATGGTGCTGCCGTGGGTCAAGGGGCTCTCCGCGTCGGGTGAGGGAAGGGGCAGCCGGGCGGTCGCCGCAGGACCGGAGTGTTGCATCCGCTTCGCCGGCCTGTCTCTCCGACGAAAGGAGGAGGTCGAGGGGCGGGGACCCTGTGCCCCGTGCTGCGGGGCGGCCCTTTGTGGTCACCAGACAGGCAAGGGGCCGGTGACGCTGCGGCGCGGGGGCTGGCCGGGCTTCGGCGCGATTTCGGGAAGGCGGAAGGCCTGCTAGGTTCGGCCTGTCGGGTTCCGAAGGGGAAAAAGGCCGAAGATGACCTATTGTGCGGGGTTCCTGGTACGGGACGGGCTGGTGATGATGGCCGACACCCGGACAAACGCGGGGGTGGACAATGTCTCGACCCACCGCAAGCTGCGGGTCCACGCCAATGACGGCAACCGGCTGATCGTCAGCGCCTCGGCCGGCAGCCTGTCCACGACGCAGGACGCGGTCCAGCGGCTGCACCAGGGCGTCCCCAATCCCGAGACCGGCGAAACGGAAACGCTGGAGTCCGTTTCCAGCATCTATGACGCGGCGCTTGCCGCCGGACGCGCCCTGCGCGCGGCGCGCGACGGCATGGAAAGCCTCGAACAGCAGCAGATCAGCTTTGACGCCACGCTGCTGGTCGGCGGCTCGGTCGGGGGCGAGCCGCTGCGGCTGTTCCTGGTCTATCCGGCGGGCAACTGCATCGAATGCGGCCCCGACACGCCTTATCTGCAGATCGGCGAGAACAAGTACGGCAAGCCCATCCTCGACCGGGCGCTCTGCTACGACACCGAGCTTTACGAGGCGGTGAAGATCGGCCTGATCTCCTTCAGCTCGACCATGCGCTCGAACCTCGCGGTGGGGCTGCCCATCGACCTCGTCACCGCGCGGCAGGGGCGGCCGGGGGCCGAGGTCGTCCACCGGATCGGGCCGAACGACGGCTATTTCGCCGAACTGTCGCGGCGCTGGTCCGAGGTGATCAACGAGGCCTGCAGGGCGGTCCCGCCCGTGCCCTTCGGGCCGCCCGCCTGAGGCGGCGGCAGGGTCAGGCGCCCTGGGCCTGGGTCCGGCTGGCCGGGGCGGGGGCCGGGGCTAGGGCCGGGGGCGCGACGCGGGTCGGGGCGATGAAATAGGTTTCGCACACCGCCTGGTGCAGCGCCGACAGGTCGGACCGGGCGGTGGCCAGCAGACCGGCGATCCGGTCGGCGTCCGCGCCCGCCGTCTCGGCCGCGGCCAGTTCCGCCGACAGCCGGGCCGCGGTCGCGGTGGCCGCCCCCGGATCCGGAAGCCGGCCGAGCGCCTGCCCGATCCTGCCCATGCAGTGGACGAGCGCGCGGGGAAAGACCTGCGAAAAGACAAGAAAGCGGCTGACGCCGAGGCGCGTCACGGGTCCGCGCAGGCTGCGGCGGTACATCTGGTAGGCCGTCAGGGACTTGAGCACGCCGACCCATTCGGCCGCCTGCAGCGACAGCATGTCGCCCACGCCGTCCCCGATCCGGGCAAGCGCGTTTTCCAGCACCTGCACCGTGAAGCTGCCGCGCTCGATGGTGCGCCCCAGCCGCAGGACGGCATAGCCCGTGTCGTCGTTCATGGCGCCCGAGAACAGCCCCGCCATGGCCTGCGACCGGCCGATGATCTCGCGCAGGTGGAGGTCGCGCATCTGGGGCGCCCCGACGCCGGGCCGCGCGGCGGCCGCGTGCAGCCCGTTGACCGCTTCCCAGCTTTCGCGGGGCAGCATTTCCATCAGGGTGCGGATGTTTTCCCGCGCATAGCTGCAGGAGGACAGCAGCGACGAGGGGTTCTGCGGATCGCTGAGCAGGAAGTTCGTGGCCTCGCGCTCGGTCCGGGGCAGGCCGCGGGCGTCGAAATCCTCCAGCATGCCGGTGATGGACAGCACCGGTTCCCAGAAGAAGCCCGAGCGGTCGGGCCGGTCCAGCCGGAACTCGGAATGGACGGCGACAAGGCGGGCGGTGTTCTCGGCGCGTTCCAGATAGCGCGCCATCCAGTAGATGTTCTCGGCAGCCCGCGACA
>NZ_JBHLWE010000004.1:0-121651 GCF_042432925.1 Paracoccus niistensis
CGCCTCCAGCGCGGCGATCTCCTCCCGCGCCGCGTCGCGCTGCGCGGTCAGGTCGGAAAGCTGCCGTTCCAGTTCCCCGCTCTGCTGCCTCAGGTCCGTCAGGCGCGCTTCGGCCTCGGCCGTCTCCCGGCGCAACGTGGCCAGGCGCGCCTGCACATCATTTTCGGCCGTTTGTGTCTCGGCCGCCGCGACATCGAGTTCGCGATCCGGCCCGGTCACTTGCGCTGCTGCCTGCCCCTCGGCAGGCAGATCGGTGGAAGCGCCACCGCCCTGCCCGAGGGCCGCGGCCGCCATGACGGCCCAGAATCCACCTGCGGCAAGAAGCCTGATCACATCCCACCCCGTTTGCCACCATCAAGCGCAACGAGGGCTGCACCTGTCAAGCTTGGCCTTCAGCGTGCCGGGATCCATCGGTGCACCAGGGCGGCCGTCAGGGCGTCTTTTCGTTGATGCGCCCCGCACGCCTTCAGGATAGCCCGGAGACTATCCTCGAAGCTCTTTCACTCTGGCGATGGCGGCAGACGCGCGGTTGCGGATGCCCGACCAGTCGCCTTCGTGCATCTGCCGGGTGGTCGCGATCCAGGTGCCCCCTACGGCGGCGATCTCGGGCAGCGCCAGCCAGTCGTCGATCGTTTCCATCTTCACTCCGCCGGTCGGGATGAAGCTCAGGCCAAGATGGGCAAAGGGCGCCGCGATGTTCTTCAGCATGGAAGGTCCGCCCGCCGCGGTGGCGGGAAAGAACTTCATCAGGCGGCAGCCCCGGGCGACGGCAAGGGTGATGTCCGAGGGCGTCATCACCCCCGGGATGAAAGGCAGGCCCGACTGACGGGCCGCGTCCACCACGGCCGGATCGTAGCCGGGGGCGAGGCCGTAGGCGGCGCCAGCCTCGACCGCCTGGCGCACCTGCGCGGGCGACAGAAGCGTGCCGGCGCCGATCAGCAGTTCGGGCCGCTTGTCGCGCAGCCGGGCCAGCACGTCGACGGCGGCCTGGGTGCGGAAGGTGATCTCGGCCGTCGGCAATCCCGCTTCCAGCAGGGCGTCGGCCAGCGGCAGGGCATGGTCCACGCTGTCGATGGCGATGACGGGAACCACCCCGATGGCGGCGATGCGCGCAAAGGCGTCGGTCATGCGGCGTCTCCTTGTGGGCATAAAGGAAGCGGCAGCGTTGCCCGGCCTCCATTGTGGGATTGGCGCGTCAGTTCCGCGTCACCGCCTCGCGCACCAGCGCGCCGCGATGGCGGATCACCCGGCGGCTGAGGTCATGGGCGGCGCGGATGGCAGCGGGGATCCCGGCCCCTTGCAGCCGCGCGGCGAGATAGCCCGCGTTGAAGCTGTCGCCCGCCGCAGTGGTGTCCACGGGCTGCTCGCGCTCCAGTCCATCGATCAGCCCCTCGCCTTCGGACCCGCCATAGTGGACCGGATCTCCACCCGCTTTGACCACCACCTGCCCGGCACCCCGGGCAAGATAGCGCGCCACCGTCGCCTGCGGGTCGGCGTCGCCGAAATGGTCGCGCTCATCGTCGAAGCTTGGGAGGACAAGGTCGGCGATCCCTGCCGCGGCCTCGATCCGGTCCCGCATGGTCGCGCCGTCGGACCAGAGCCGAGGGCGGAGGTTCGGGTCGAAGACCACCTGCGTGCCCGCCGCGCGCGCCGCCTTCAGCGCGTCAAGCAGCCGGGCGCGGCCGGGATCAGGCAGGATGGCGAGGGTGATGCCCGAGACATAGGCAATCCGCACGCCGTCCAGCGCCGCGGCCAGCGCTTGCGGATCGTCGGCCAGCCCCTTGGCCGCCGAGGTCTCGCGCCAGTAGCTGAAGCTGCGCTCGCCGTTCTTCAGCGAGATGGCGTAGAGCCCGATTTCGCGCTTTGGGTCGCGGGTGACATGGGTCGTCTCGATCCCCTCGGCGTCGAGGAAGTCGAGCATCTTCCCCGAGAACTCGCTGTGGCCCACGCGGCTGCAATAGGTGACGCGCCAGTCGGCAGGCAGCAGGCGGCGCAGGTACCAGGCGGTGTTCAAGGTGTCGCCGGCGATCCCCAGCCGCCAGAGGTCGGACTGCCCCGCCTCGGACAGTTCGACCATGGCCTCGCCGATGGACAGGATCAGCTTGCTGTCGCTCATGCGGTCAACTCGGCCTTCAGGACGGGGCGCAGGCCATCGCGGCGGATGCGGCTCAGCATCGCCTGCACCGTTTCGGTGAAGGCAGGATTGCCCGTCACGCTTGCCGGCGCCAGTCCCGGCAGCGCCAGCACCGAGCGCGTCAGTGCTGCATCGTCGCTGCCTGCCCGGCGGGCGAGGTCCAGCAGCGCCGCCCCTCGCGGGTCGTCGGGGGCCTGACCCACTGCGGCAAGCTGCGAAAGCCAGGCCAGCCAGGTGGCGGTGGCCAGCGCAAAGGGGCGGGCATCGCCGCCCGCCTCAAGCACTTCGGCGGCGGGCGCGAACCAGCGCTGCGGCAGCTTCTCGGTCCCGTCCATGGCGATCTGGCGCGTCTGGTGGGCAATGGCGGGGTTGGCGAAACGCGCCATCAGCGCCATGGCATAGCCGTCCGGGTCGAGCCCCGCGCCCTGCGGCAGGGTCGTGCCGGCCGCCCGCATGTGGCGGCGGATCAGGGGCGCAAGATCGGGGTCGGCCACGGCATCGCGCACGAAGGGCAGCCCGAGCATCTGCCCGGCATAGGCGATCAGCGAATGGCTGCCGTTCAGCATCCGCAGCTTCATCGCCTCATGCGCGCGCACGTCGCGGACGAACTGGGCGCCGCCCGCTTCCCAGGCGGGGCGGCCCTGCGGGAAGTGGTCCTCGATCACCCACTGGCTGAAGGGCTCGGTCTCGACGCAGGCGAGGTCGCGGCGGCCGGTCATCGCCTCGACATCGGCCAGCGTCTTGTCGGTCACGGCCGGGGTGATGCGGTCCACCATGGTCGCGGGGAAGGCCACGTTGTCCGCGATCCAGTCGGCAAGGCCGGGATCGAGGCGGCGGGCGAAGCCTGTGACTCCCGCCCGCAGCAGCGCACCGTTGTCCGGCAGGTTGTCGCAGCAAAGGACCGTGAAGGGCGCCGTTCCCGCGTCCCGTCGCGCGGCGAGGGCTGCGCTGATGATCCCCAGCACGCCTTGCGGCGCCTGCTGCTGCATCAGGTCATGCGCCACCGCCGGATGGCCGGTGTCCGCGTCCATCGCTGTCCGATCGATGCCATAGGCCTTTTCGGACACGGTCAGCGACAGGATGCGGATGGCCGGGTCACAGGCCGTGCGCAGGATTTCGGCCGCGTCCCCGCCGATGGCGTAGGCATGGATGGCGATCACGCGGGCACGGTCCTGTTCGGACCGTTCCAGCACCGTGTAAAGCCCGTTCTGGGCGTTCAGCGCTTGCGCGATGTCGCGGCTGCGGAGGTTGGCGCCGATGATGCGCCAGTCGCCACCCTCGGCCGCCAGCGCGTCGTCGGTAAAGATCGCCTGATGCGCCCGGTGGAAGGCGCCGAGGCCGAGGTGCAGGATGCCCGCGCCATGCGCTGCCGAGTCATAAGCGGGCCGCCGGACGCTAGGCGGAAGGTCCCCAAGAGAGGTCAGCCGGGCGGTCATGCCGCACCCCCGTGGCTCAGCGCCATCTCGACCCCGCGCAGTTCGGCCAGCCCCTTGAGGCGGCCGATGGCGGGATAGCCGGGCTGGCCGCCGCGGCCGATATCGTCGAGGATGTCCTGCCCGTGGTCGGGACGCATGGGGATCACGGCATCCGACCGCCCGGCCTCACGGCGGCGGGCCTCCTCGCGCAGGATCGCGGCTACCAGTGCCACCATGTCGGTCTGGCCGCCGAGGTGTTCGTCCTCGAAGAACGAGCCGCGGATCGCGTCACTGTCGCGGCGGACGTTCCGCAGGTGCAGGAAGTGCACCCGGTCGCCCAAGCGGTCCATCATGCCGGGCAGGTCGTTGTCGGGCCGCGCCCCCAGCGAGCCCGAGCAGAGGGTGATCCCGTTCGCGGGCAGGTCCACGGCGGCCATGCGCTCGGCATAATCGGCCTCGGTGGACATGATCCGGGGCAGGCCCAGCAGGCCGAAGGGCGGGTCGTCCGGGTGGCAGCAGAGCCGCATCCCGATCTCCTGCGCGACGGGGGCCACCTGTTCCAGGAAGTCGTGGAAATGCCGCCGCAGCACTGCGTCCGTCACCGGCGCATAGCTTTCCAGCAGGTCGCGCACGTCCTGCAGGCTGAAGCTTTCCGCCGCGCCCGGCAGGCCGAAGACGACATTGCCCGCCAGTTCCTCGCGCCGGGCGTCGTCCATGGCGGCAAAGCGGCGGGCGGCTTCGTCGCGGATCTCCTCGGGGAAGTCCTCGGCCGCGCCCTTGCGCTGGAGGATGTGGATGTCGAAGGCGGCGAAGTCGGTGAAGTCGAAGCGCATGCAGCGCGCCCCGTTAGGCCGCCGCCAGGCAAGGTCGGTGCGGGTCCAGTCGAGCACCGGCATGAAGTTGTAGCACAGCACCTCGGTCCCCGCGTCGCGCAGGTGCCGCATCGAGGTGATCCAGTTCGCGACATGCTCGCGCCAGTCGCCGGTCTGGGTCTTGATCGCCTCGCTGACGGGCAGGCTCTCGATCACCTCCCATTTCAGGCCCGAGGGGCTGCCGTCGCGCATGACGGCAAGCTCGGCCTGGCGCTTCGCGATCTCTTCGGGCGTCCAGACGGCGCCGGTCGGGACGTGATGCAGGGCCGTGACGACGCCCTGCACACCGGCCTGCAGCATGTCGTCGATCGAAACCCGGTCCTTGGGACCGAACCAGCGCCAGGTGTGTCGCATTGAACTTCCCTTATCCTTCAAGCTGCTTTGCCGTGGCAGTCCGACCACGGGCAGGCGGGACCGAAATCCCGATGTCGTCGATGCCCCCAGGACGCGCTCCCTGGACGCCTTTTTCCAGCCGGTATCCCTCGCGCGCGAGATCGCAGGCAAGCAGCGGGGCAAGTTCATGGGCCTCGGCCTCGTCCAGCCGGTGCGTCACCACCAGTTCGGCCAGAAAGGCCGCGTCCGAACGGCGGCTCACGTCGTGGCGGGCAGGGATCGAGCACAGGGCGCGGGTGTCGTCATTGAAGCCCACGGTGTTGTGGAAGCCGGCCGTCTCGACGGTCATCTCGCGGAAGCGGCGGATGCCTTCGAAGCTGTCGTGGAACCACCAGGGCGGGCCGAGACGCAGGCAGGGGTAGGCCCCGGCCAAGGGCGCCAGCTCGCGCGAATAGGTCGTCTCGTCCAGCGTGAACAGGATCAGCCGCAGCTTGGGGTCCAGCCCCACCGCATCCAGCAGCGGCTTCAGCGCGGCGGTGAAGCTGACCGGAACCGGGATGTCGAAGCCGCGGTCGCGGCCATAGCGCGCCAGGACTTCGGCGCTGTGCCCGCGGAACGACCCGGCGTGAAGCTGCATGACAAGCCCGTCCTCGACGGACATGCGCGCCATCTCGGTCAGCATCTGGGCGCGGAAAAGCTCGGCGTCCTCGCGGGAAGCCTTGCCGCTGCGGATGCGGTCGAACAGGCGCTCGGCCTCTGACATGGGCAGATCGGCGGTCTGCGGGGTCGGGTGGCCGTGGTCCGTGGCGGTTGCGCCCATCTCGCGGAAGAACGCGCGGCGGGCGCGGTGGGCGTCAAGATAACCGCTCCAGCGGCCGGTGTCGCAGTCGGTGATCTCGCCCAGCCGGTCGAGATTGGCGGCGAAACCGTCGGTGTCGGGGTCGATCACGCCGTCGGGACGGTAGGTGGGCAGGACACGCCCCTTCCAGCCGCTATCGCGCGCCATGCGGTGCCAGTGCAGGTCGTCCAGCGCCGAGTCCGTGGTGGCGATGACCTCGATCCCGAACCGCTCGTAAAGCGCACGCGGGCGATAGGCCGGGTCGGCCAGCTTTTCGGTGATGGCGTCGAACTGCGCGTCGGCATTGGCGGGCGACAGCCGCTCGGTTATGCCGAAGACCTCGGACAACGCATGGTCCAGCCACAGCCGCGAAGGCGTGCCGCGGAACAGGTGGTAATGCGCGGCAAAGGTCCGCCAGATGGCGCGCGCGTCCCGTTCGGCCCCCTCGCCGATGCCGAGCGCCTCGTA
Organism: Paracoccus niistensis; assembly: GCF_042432925.1. Taxonomy (NCBI): domain Bacteria; kingdom Pseudomonadati; phylum Pseudomonadota; class Alphaproteobacteria; order Rhodobacterales; family Paracoccaceae; genus Paracoccus; species Paracoccus niistensis. Next base: position 6,061 of record NZ_JBHLWE010000004.1, read on the forward strand.
AGGGACGCCCTGGCTGACCAGCATCCGCACGACGTAGTGGTCGGGGATGACGAACAGCTCGGCCGGATCGGCGAAGGCCGGGTTCTCGCCCCACCAGCGCGGATCGGTATGGCCGTGCGGCGAGACGATCGGCTTTTCCGCGACCGCCGCATAAAGATCGCGGGCGATGGCGCGGGTGGCGGGGTCCGCCGGGAGCAGCCGGTCGGGATGCAGGATCACGGGATCAGCCCCCCATCATCGCGTCGGGCAGGAACATCACCACGCCCGGAAACAGGATCATGATGACCACGACCGCAAGAACCGCCGCGAACAGCGGCATCGCCTCGATAGTATAGTCCTTGTAGCTGCATTTCAGGATGCCGCAGACGGTGAACATGGATACGCCCACGGGCGGGGTCATGCCGCCGAAGGTGACCAGCGTCATCATCACCAGCCCGAAATGCACCGGGTCGACGCCCGCGGCCGTGATCACCGGGACAAGGATCGGCGTCAGCAGCATCACGATCACGGTTGCCTCGACCAGCATCCCGAAGATCAGCAGGAAGCCCGAGATCGTGAACAGCAGCGCCGTCTGGGACGAGAACAGCCCCAGCGCCAGTTCGGCCAGCGTGCTCGGCACCCGCTCGAAGGTGATGACATAGCCGAAGGCGCCGGACAGCAGGATGATGATCATGATCATGCCGATGTCGCGCACCGACAGCAGCAGCGCCTCGACCATCGCGGCCCAGGTCAGCTCGCGGTAGATCAGCCCGCCGACAACCACCGCATAGGCCACGGCGAATGCGCCGGCCTCGGAGGGGGTGAAAAGACCGAAGCGGATGCCGACGATCAGCCAGACGGGGAACAGGATCGCCCAGAAGCTGGTCTTCACCGCAGCCACGACTTCGGCGAAAGTCGGCAGACGGTCGTTCACCGGCTTGTAGTCGCGCTTCTTCGACACCCAGGCCGTGGCAATCATCAGGGCAATGGTCAGCAGCACGCCCGGAACGATCCCGGCGATGAACAGCCGCCCGATCGAGACCTCGCCCAGAAAGCCGTAAAGGATCAGCCCGAGGCTGGGCGGAATGGTGGCGGTGATCAGCCCGCCGATGGACAGAAGCGCGCCGGTGAAGCCGGGCGAATAGCCTTCCTTCATCATCGGACCGCCCAGGATGCGCGACTGCATCGCCGCGTCCGCCACCGCCGAGCCCGAAATCCCGCCCATCAGCGCCGACAGCAGCAGGCTGACCTGCGCCAGCCCGCCGCGCATCCAGCCCGCCAGCGTCGTCGCCAGCACCATCATCCGGGGCGTGATCCCCGAGCCGTTCATCAGGTGCCCGACCAGGATGAACAGCGGCACCGCCAGCAGCGGAAAGGACTGGCTGGCCGCGACGATCCGCTGCACCGCCGTGATGTCGGGCATGATGGTCGTGGGCAGCAGGAAATAGGCAAGGCTCGACACACCGATGGCGAAGCCCACGGGCATCCCGATCGCCATCAACCCCAGCGCGAGGCAGAGAAGCAGGAAGGACGTCATAGCGGATACTCCTGCTGGTGATGCTCGGGCTCGATCGAATAAAGCAGGCCGTGGCCGACCAGCCGCCGGATCAGCGAGATCGACATCAGCAGGCAGCCCACCGGCATGGCCAGCGTGACCCAGCCGTAGGACAGCCCCGAGGCCCCCATCTCGCGCGCCCAGTTCGACATGGCGAGGTTCCAGCCGAGCCAGCCGGCATAGCCGAGAAACAGCAGCATGCAGGTGACGCAGAACAGGTGCACCAGCCGCCGCAGGCCCGGTGGCATCGCGTCGGGGATGGCGGAGATGCGGATGTGATCGCCGCGCTTCATCACGAGGTCGGCCCCCAGCATGACCGTCCAGATCAGCAGGAGCTGCGCGATCTCGGGTGCGGCCGGGTAAGGGCGGCCGATGGCGCGGCCGATGGCGCCGACCAGCACGGCCAGCACCGTTCCCGACAGGACAATGACGGCCACCACCTCCTCGAGGCGGTCAAGCTTCTTCAACATGGGATGTCTCCGATCGCGCATAACTCGGGCGCGGCAGCTTCGTCCGCGCCCGATCGTCTTGTTAGCGCTTGGCGGCGTCGATGAACGGCTGCAGGGCAGCGCGGGCTTCCACCAGCCCCATCTCGGCGTAAACGCCCTCGGTCCGGGCCTTGAACTCGGCCGGATCGACCTCGTTGACGGTCACGCCCGCCGCCTTCATCTCGGCCAGGACCTCCTCGCCCTTGGCGACGGTCGCGGCCGAGGCCTCGTCGCCCGCCTTCTGCAGTTCCTCGGTCAGGATCGCTTGGTGTTCGGGCGTCAGACCCTTGAACCACGACTCGGACGTCGCGAGTCCGGTCAGCAGCTGGACATGGCCGGTGAAGGCCAGGTTCTTCGTCACCTCGTGCAGCTTGATGCCGTAGGCGCCGGTCAGCTGGGCCTCGGCCCCGTCGATGGCCCCCATCTGAAGCGCCGAATAGACCTCGGACCAGGGCATCGGCACGGCGGTCGCGCCCATGGCGTTGACGGTGGCAAGCCAGCCGGGCGCGTCGATGGTGCGGACGCGGACGCCGCTCAGATCCTCGGCCTTCGTCACGGGCGCGTTGGTGAACATCTGCCGCGTGCCCTGGAACCAGTTGTAGTTCAGAAGCCGGATGCCCGAGCTGGCGGCCATGTCCTCGACCCACTGCTTGTAGGGGTCTGACGAGGTGATGGCCGCGTATTGCGTCCAGTCCTCGACAAGGTAGGGCGCCGAAAGGATGCCCAACTCCTTCTTGAACGGCGCCAGGCGCCCCGCGTCCACCAGCACGGCAATCGCCGCACCGTTGCGGATCTGTTCAAGCACGTCGTTGTCCGAGCCGAGCTGCGAGGACGGATAGACCGTCACGTCGATCTCGCCCCCCGTGCGTTCCTCGATCCGGGCTGCCGCCGCGTCCATCGCGATGGCCAGCGGATCGGTGGCGTTCTGCGATGTGGACAGCGCGAACTGGATTTCCGCCAGCGCCCCGACCGTGGTCGAGGCCAGCAGCACGGCCGCAAGGCCGATGGTCTTCAGGTTGATCATGGTTTCTCCTCCCTTGTCGGTTTCAGGCCCGGTCCATTCCGGGCCAGAGCCGCGCCCGCACTCCCTCCGTCAGTGCGAGAACGACGTGATACATGAGCCGCGTCAGCGCCTGCGGCTGAAGCGTTTCGGCATCGGCGCCAAGCTGGTTCACATAGGCCGGGCGGCCGTCGAACCAGCGGCGGAACATCAGGCACAGCAGCTGCTGCGCGGCTTCGCCCGCGCCGGGTTCCCCTGCCATGTGGCGCATGGCATGGGCCTTGATCGCCTCGGTCTGCGGCCAAAGAAGGAAGCTTTCCTCCATCACGCCGCCTTCCGCCGACACCGCGTCGAAGCAGGCGCCCGCCATCGGCCCCGATCCGGCGAAGCCGTGCCGGGACGCAAAACCGAGCAACCTTTCGGCAATGGCGTTCATTGCCGGGTCGCCGCCCAGTTCGACCTCGCGCATCAGCAGCCAGGCCCATTCGCACTGGTGCCCGACCTCGCGGCGCAGGCCGGACGGGCCCGGCAGGGACTGCAGGCCGGGCGTCAGGAACTCGGCAATCGTGCCGCTGTCGTCATCGAGGAAATACCGCAGCGCGGTCGACCGGACGGCCTGCGCCCTGTGCAGCCACTCCCTGCGTCCCGACATCTCGAAAGCCTGCAGGCAGGCTTCGTATAAGTGCATGTGCGGGTTCTGCGCGCGGGGCGGCGCCTCCGGCGCTGCGGGATCGGCCAGTCCGTCATCTTCCAGCAGCAGGCCGGTCGCGGGGTCGGTCAGGGTGGTCGCCAGGGCCTGCCAGCAGGCCTCGATCTCGGCCTCGCATTCGGCCGAGGGCGAAAGTCGGTTCCAGGTGGACAGCGCCAGGATCAGGAAGGTCTGGTCATAGCTGCGCGCCCGCCCGTCCGAGGGCTCGCCGGTCGGCACGCCCGAGGGCGCAGATGCGAAACGGTACAGGCCGGGCGCCTTCCGCAGCCGGGCAAGGAACTGTCGCTGCCGCGCGGCCATCCTGGTCAGGGCGGGGTCCCCGGACAGCAGCGCCAGATGCGACAGCACGAACAGCGTCCGCGCCTGGGCGAGCACGGTCCTGGGCCCATCGGCCCGCGGAACGCCGTCCTCGTCCAGCGCGTCATGGACGCCTCCTTCGGGATCCTGCACGCGACCGAGCCACACCGGCAGGAAGTCGGTCCAGAACCAGTCGGCGCGCCGGGCGGCCTCATCCGCGATGCGGGAACGTGGGGGCACGTTCATCCGACAAGCTCCGCCGAGGTGAAGAAATCGGGATGGGCGGCAACGACGCCGGGCAGGTCCACGAGGATCTCCTGCAGGTGAGCACGCATGGCGGCCTCGGCGCGCGAAGGATCACGGGCGCGGATCGCCTCGACCACTTCGGTGTGCTGCGCGACCAGCCTGCTGCGGGAGGGCTGCCGGACGCTGATATAGCGGACGCGGTTCATGTGGATCTTCAGGTTCTCAAGGTAATCCGCGACTGCGCCCTGCCCCGCGATCTCGGCCAGCGTCCGATGGAACTGCTCGTCGGCGGCCATGAAGGCCTCGCCTCCGGCAGCGACCAAGGCATTCTGCGTCCGGATCTGCGCATCCAGGGTCGCGATGGCGGCGTCATCGGCGGTCAGGGCCACGCGGCGGACGATATCCGCCTCGACCGCCTCGCGGATGAAGCGCGCAGTAGTGACGGCGGGAACCGAGATCAGACTGACAAAGGTTCCGCGTTGCGGGCGCACCTCGACCAGCATCTCCTCGGCCAGCTTGATGAAGGCTTCACGAACAGGCTGGCGCGAGACGGCGTAGATCGAGGCGATCTCGGTTTCCGACAGCCGCGCGCCGGGGGCGAAGTCGCCCCGGATGATCCGGTCACGCAGAATGCGGTAAAGCTGCGGCCCCACCGCCGTCCTGTGCTCCAGCGCCTGACCCTGTAAAGGATTCGCCATCCGCCCTTCTCCCTGTGGCGAGCTAGCCTGTTACTACCATACTAGTCAACGTTCATTGTAGTGACATTGCATCGGTCTAGGACTTCATGGCCGCCTTCAACTCCAGCGAGGCGGTCGAGTGCGTGACTATCGACGTGTCCTGCGCCCGTGTCTGTGACATTTCCTCGGTCCGGGCGTTTGACATGGCGGTGCTGAAGTTCCGCCCTGACGGGGCCGAGGTGGACATCATCGGCATGAACGCGGCCCCGGGGACGATCGTTGAGCGGCTGGCGGTCCATGACAAGCCGGGGGCGACCGACAGGCTTGTGGCGCATTGAGGAGGACGACATGACCAGCACCATCCTCGCCCTGATCGACGGGTCGGAGTTCTCGCGTCCGGTTCTCGACCTCGCCGCCTGGGCCGCGACGCGCAACCGCGCGGCGGTGCGGCTGCTGCAAGTGCTGCCCCCGAAATCGCTGCCAAGGGTGGATCTGTCTGGTGAGATCGGCCTCGGCGCCCGCTCGACCCTGCTGAGCGAACTGGCCGCGCTGGACGAGCAGCGCGCCCGTCTGGCGATGGTGCGGGGCCGCGCCATCCTGGACGACGCGATGGCCGTCCTGAAGGCCGCCGGAGTCCGCAGCGTGACGGCGCAACTGCGCCAGGGCGACCTGCTGGAAAGCGTCGCGGGGCAAGAGGCCGGGGCGGGCCTGATCGTCATCGGCAAGCGCGGCGAAAGCGCCGACCGCGCGCCGGGACACCTCGGGTCGAACTTCGAACGCATCGTGCGCGCCGCGACGCTGCCGGTGCTGATGGCCCCGCGTCACATGCGCGAGATCAGGCGCGCCACCATCGCCCATGATGGCAGCCCGTCGGCACGCCGGGCGGTCGAGCGGGTGACCCGGCTGCCCGCCTATCGGGGGCTGGAAATCGAGATCGTGCGCGCGGGCGAGGGTGCGGATGGCGAGGCCTCGCTGGCGGAAGCGCAGGCCGCGCTGGAAAGAGCAGGTATCGTCGCGACCACGCGGCTTCTGTCCGGCGTCCCCGAGGAGGCGATCCTGACCCATCTGCAGGACAGCGGCTCGGACTTCCTGATCACGGGCGCCTATGGCCATTCCCGCATCCGCAGCCTGATGGTCGGCTCGACCACCACGGCGATCCTGCAGAAGGTCCAGTTGCCGGCGCTGCTGGTGCGGTGACCGGCTCTGGCACGGATGGCGATGTCACCTTGCAGGGCTTCGGGTGCGCCGCAGGTTGTGCGGCAGCCCCGCCTTCAGGCCACGTGCAGGGCAAATGCGCCGGCCGGAATCATCCGGCCAGCGCGGTATAGATGCCCTCGCGCGCCAGCAGTTCCGCATGGCTGCCGATCTCGGCGATGCGGCCCTCGTTCATCACCACGATACGGTCGGCCTTGCGGATCGTGCCCAGCCGATGGGCGATCACCAGCGTGGTGCGGCCGACCGCAAGGGCGTCCAGTGCAGACTGGATCTCGCGCTCGGTCTGGCTGTCCAGCGCGCTGGTCGCCTCGTCGAGGATCAGGATCGGGGGGTTCTTCAGGAAGGCGCGCGCGATGGCGACGCGCTGCTTCTGCCCGCCCGACAGCATGACGCCGCGCTCACCGACAATCGTGTCCAGCCCCTCGGGCAGGCCCTCGATCATCGAGGTCAGCTGCGCCTGCGCGGCGGCCTCACGGATCTCGGCCTCGGTGGCACCGAGGCGGCCATAGGCGATGTTCTCGCGCAGGGTGCCGCCGAACAGGAACACGTCCTGGCTGACAAGGCCGATCTGGCGGCGCAGGCTGTTCAGGCGCATCCGATCCAGGGGCAGACCGTCGATGGTGATGCAGCCCGAGGTCGGCTCGTAGAAGCGCGGCAGCAGCGCCAGAAGCGTGGTCTTGCCCGCGCCCGATGGGCCGACGAAGGCGACGGTCTCGCCCGCCGCGATCTGCAGGTCGATGCCGCGCAGGATCGGGCGTTCCTCGCTGTAGGCGAAGCTGACGTTCTCGAAGCGGATGTCGCCCTTCAGCGCCGGGGCCTCGATGGCATCGGGAGTGTCGGCGATCTCGGGGTCGGTCGCCAGAAGCTCCTGATAACGGCGGAAGCCCGCGATGCCGCGGGGGTAGGTCTCGATCACGGCGGCGATCTTTTCCAGCGGGCGGTAGAAGACGCCGACCAGCAGCAGGAAGCCCACGAAGCCGCCCGTGGTCAGGTCGCCCGACAGCACGAAGCCCGCCCCCACGACCATGACGATCACCTGCACCAGCCGCAGCCCCATGTATTGCAGGGCCGAGCTTGCCGCCATGACGCGATAGGCATCGAGCTTGGCCTGCCGGTAGCGCGCGTTGTCATGGCCGAACAGGTGGGTTTCGTGGCTTTCGTTGCCGAAGGCCTGCACGACGCGGATGCCGCCCAGGGCTTCCTCGAGCCGGACGTTGAAGTTGCCGACGCGGGAGTAGATGTCGCGCCAGGTACGGGTCATCCGCCCGCCATAGACGATCACCAGCGCCAGCATCGCGGGCACGATCAGCGCCACGATGAAGGCGAGTTGCGGGTTGATCCAGAACATTAGGGCAAAGGCGCCGACAAAGGTCATCAGCGCGATGAAGGCGTCCTCGGGGCCGTGATGGGCGACTTCGCCGATTTCTTCCAGGTCGCGGGTCACGCGGGCGACCAGCTTGCCGGTGCGGGCGCGGTCGTACCAGCGCCAGGACAGCCGCGTCAGGTGGTCGAAGGCGCGGGCGCGCATCTCGGTCTCGATGTTGATGCCCAGCTTGTGGCCCCAGTAGATCACGACCGTCAAAAGCCCGGCGTTGACCGCGTAAAGCACCAGCAGCCCGGCGGCGGCCAGCATTGTCAGCGTCCAGTTCCCCTGCGGCAGCAGGTGGTCGATGAAGCCCGTGATCGCCACCGGGAAGGCCAGTTCCAGCAGGCCGGACAGCACGGCGCAGCCGAAATCGAGCCAGAACAGGCCCATGAAGGGGCGATAGTAGGAAAAGAAGTCGCGCAGCATGGTTTTCTCAAGCAGGGACGGCCACGGGGGTGCCATCGTCTTTCGTCAGGACCTGCATCGGCAGGCCATAGATCCGGTAAAGCGCCTCGGTCCGGATCAGCTCGGCGGGACTGCCCTGCATCACCAGCCGCCCGCCTTTCAGCGCAACGATGCGGTCGCAGAAGCGTGCCGCCATGTTGACGTCATGCAGGACGATCACGGCGCTGCGGTCCTGCTCGTGGCACATCCGGCGGATCAGCGCCAGCACCTCGACCTGATGGGCGATGTCCAGGGCGCTGATCGGCTCGTCCAGCAGCAGGGTTCCGGCCTGCTGGGCGACCATCATCGCCAGCCAGACCCGCTGCCGCTCGCCCCCCGACAGCGTATCCACCAGCCGGTCGGCGAAGGGCGCGACGCCGCATTCCTGCATCGCAGCGGCCACGGCCTGATGATCGCGCGGGCCGAAGCGACCCAGCGCCCCGTGCCAGGGATAGCGACCGAGGGCCACCAGTTCGTGCACCAGCATCCCCTCGGCCGAAGGGGTGGTCTGCGGCAGGAAGGCGAGCCTGCGGGCATAGTCGCGCGGGCGCCAGTCGGACAGGGTGCGGCCCTCGAAGGCGATACGGCCACTGGCCGCGATCTGCCGCGCCAGCACCTTCAGCAGCGTGGACTTTCCAGAGCCGTTGTGCCCGATCAACGCGATCACTTGTCCAGCCGGCAGGTCCAGCGTGATCCCGTCCAGCAGGCGGCGGCCGGGGACGTGCACGGACAGGTTTCCGATGGCAAACAGGGTCATCGCCCGGACCTCATCATCAGCCAGATCAGCCAGGGCGCGCCGATCAGCGAGGCGAACAGCCCCAGCGGCAGTTCATAGGGGAACCCGGCCATGCGCGCGCCGAAATCGGCGGCCAGCATCAGCCCCGCGCCGATCAGGGCGGCGCCAGTGACGTGATGCTCGGGGCGGGCAAGCCCCATGCGGCGGGAAAGATGCGGCGCCATCAGGCCAACAAAGGACAGCGGGCCGACGAAGACCGTGGCCGCCCCCGTCGCCACGCCCGCCAACAGGATCAGCGCCAGCCTTGCGTTCCGCAGCGGCAGGCCCAGGCCCCCGGCCACGCCCGCGCCCAACGGCAGCACGCCCAGCCAGCGCCGCGCAGCCAGCGCCGAGGCCCACAGCATCAGGGCAACGGCGGCCAGCGCCAGCGCGCCGCCCGTTCCGACGGTGAAGGACGATCCGCTGAGCCAGCCGAGGATCGCCCAGGCCCGTGCGTCTCCTGCGGCCATCATCGCCGACAGCACCGACGAGGCCAGTGCGGACACGGCGATCCCGGCCAGCAGGATACGTTCTGAAGGCATCTCGCGGCGACTCACGAAGGCCGCGACCAGCGCCAGCGCAAGGATGGCTCCGGCGATGGTTCCCGCGTTCAGCATCAGGGCGCCGGGCGCGGGAAGGGCGAAGATCACCGCCGCGAAGCCCAGCGCGGCGCCGCCCGAGACACCCAACACCTCGGGCGAGGCGAGCGGGTTCGCCGTCAGCCGTTGCAGGATTGCGCCCGCCACCGCCAGCGCCGCCCCGGCCGAGGCCGCCGCGATCAGGCGCGGCAGGCGCATGGGCAGGAAGGCACGGAAGCTCTGCCAGTCCAGCACCGCCCAGCCGCCGGGGACGCGGCCGATCCAGACAAGGACCACAACAGCGGCGACCAGCGCCCCCGCCAGCGCCCACAACAACCGGCCGGGCCGGGACAGGCGCGGTGCCGGGCCCTCGGCGGCCTCGGTGCCCGGCGGGGTCGAGCCGCGCAGGCGCGGCAGCAGCCAGATCAGCAGCGGCCCGCCCAGAAGGCCGGTCAGCGCGCCGGTCGGGAACATCTCGCCGCTGGCCCCCGCGACCAGCAGCACGGCCCCGTCGCAGACCGACAGGATCAGCGCGCCGATCAGCGGCGACAGCGTCAGCACCTGCACCATGTCGCGCGCGCCCAGGGTGCGGGCCAGGGCGGGGGCAGCGAGGCCCACGAAGCCGATCAGCCCCAGCTCGGCCGACACGCTGGCCGCGATCCAGACGGCCAGCGCCACGGCAGCCAGCCGCACGAGGGCCACGTTCATGCCGAGGCCCGCGGCCCCCTCGGCGCCCAGCGACAGCACCCGCAGGGGCCGTGCCAGCAAGGCAGCGGCGATCCCGCCAAGCGCCAGCACCAAGGCCAGCGCGCGCACGCCCGACCAGTCCTGCTGGACCAGCGAGCCGCCGTTCCAGATCACCAGCGACAGCAGGTATTGCCCCTGAGCCAGCGTGACGGCGGCGGCGATGGCACTGGCGGTCATGCCGACCAGCATTCCCGCGATCACCATCGTCACCGGCGCGAAGGCTCGCCTTGCGCCGATCGCCAGCACCAGCGCCGCAGCCAGCCCGGCACCTGTCATGGCGACCGGCCAGCGCCCCTCCGCCAGCAGATCCGGGGAAAGGATCGTCGCGAGCACCAGCGCAAGCTGCGCCCCCGACGAAATGCCAAGTGTCGTCGGGTCGGCAACGGGATTTCGCAGCACTGCCTGCAGGATCGCCCCGGACAGGCCCAGCGCGGCACCCGCCAGCAGCGCGATCATCCCGCGCGGCATCAGTCCGAAGCCCAGCAGGATCTGGTTCAAACTCATGGCGCCGGGCCGCAGAGGCAAGCCCGGCCAGTCGGCCCAAGGCAGGGCCTGTAGTGCCGCCACCAGCCACAGCCCGGCGGCCAGCACTGCCGCAAGCGGCAGCCAGAAACGCAGCACCGGCGTCATATGCCGGCGACCGATCCGGCGGCGAGTGCCTGCGACAGCAGCCGCGCAAAGCGCAGAGCGGCAGGGACCCCGCCGAAGGCGTTGACCTCGGGCAGATGATAGACCCGCTTTTCTGCGACCTGGGGCAATGCCTGCCACAGCACGCTGCGGTTCAGCGCCCGTCGCACCTCGGGGGGGACGGCGCCGACGATGACCAGCCGGGCGTCGGGCATGGAGGCCAGACGCTCGACCGGGACGGGCGCAAGGAAGCTGAACTGCGTGCCCTCGGTCCAGGCATTGCGCAGGCCCAACCGACCGAGTGTGCTGCCGAACAGGCTGTCGAAGCCGAAGGCGCGCAGGTGGCGGGCGTCACCGATGTTGACAAGGCAGACGGGCCGGTCGGCGAAATCGGACAGGTCAGCGGACCGGCGGTCCAGTTCTGCCTCGGCCCGCGCCTCGGCGTGAACGGCGGCCTGCGGATCGCCGATCGCCTCGGCCAATGCGTGCAGCGCGGCGAAAGCCTTGGGCAGCGGCGGCTCTGCCGGGATGTAGAAGGGCAGGTTCAGGACCGGGGCGAGGCTCGCCAGCCGGTCCTCGTAGCGGGTATAATAGGGCGAGGTCAGGATCAGGTCGGGGCGCGTCAACTGCAATAGCTCGAAGTTCGGCGCACCGCGCAGCCCGAGGTCCACGACCTCGGCCGCAATCGCCGGCTCGACGGCGTCGGCGCGAAAGCGGATCAGCTCGCATGCGGCGACCGGCATGTGGCCCAGCGCGACGGCTGTTTCCAGCATCGCCCAATCGATGGCGGCAAGGCGCGGCGCGGCAGGTGCCGCCTGCAAGGGCAATCCCGCCGCCAGCATGATGCCGGCGGCGGTCAAAATGGTGCGACGTGTGGGCCGGAGGGAAGCGGCCCGGCGTTTCACCATTTATAGGCAACCCTGGCAGACAGCGTGCGGCCCTCGCCATAGAAGCAGCCGAAGGCACTGCAGCTGGCGACATAGGCCTCGTCGGTCAGGTTCGAGACGTTCAGCGTGGCCTCGACATTCTCGCGCTCCCACCTGGCGGCAAGATCGACAAGCGTCACGCTGTCGAGTTCATCGGCATTGGCCTCGTCCCCGAAGCGCTCGCCGACGTGGCGGATGCCGCCACCCGCCTGCAGCCCGTTGCCGAAGTCGCGCATCGCCCAGAGGCTGGCAAGGTGTCTGGGCGCGTTCGGCAGGGCGTTGCCCTCGTTGGCGCCTTCCTGCTGCTCGGTGTCGTTGTAGGAATAGCTGGCTTGGACGTCCCAGGCATCGGTCAGCGACGCGATGCCCGACAGTTCGACGCCGCGCGACCTGACCTCGCCGATCTGGCGCAGGCCGGTGCGGGTTTCGCCGTCGATCACCTCGGACGCCGGGCGGGTCAGATTGGTCTGGCGCAGGTCATAGACGGCGAGGGTGAACAACCCCTCGAAGGCCGACGGGCTGTATTTCAGCCCCGCTTCCCACTGCTTGCCCTCGGTCGGTTCCAGCGCGTTGCCGGCGATGTCGCTGCCCGGCAGGGGCTCGAACGAGGTCGCATAGCTGACATAAGGCATCAGCCCGTTGTCCATCACATAGGACAGGCCCAGCCGTCCGGTCGTCTGGCTGTCGTCGAAGTTGGAATCCAGACCATAGGCCAGGCCGTCCTGCTCGGCCCAGTCGTGGCGCAGGCCGAAGGTGCCGCGCCAGTTGCCCCACTCCACTTCGTCCTGAACATACAGGCCGACCTGCTTGAAGGTGACGTCGCGGCCGCCACGGAAGCCGTCCAGGGTGACGGCGTCGGAGTCATACTGCGGGTCGCGCAGGTCGAAGGCCGGGGCGGAGCCGAAGATGGTGAAGTCCCTGGCGTCGTATTTCTGCACGTCTAGGCCGAACAGCAGCCGGTGCACCGCCTGTCCCGTGGTCAGCTCGCCGCTCAACCGCGTGTCGAGGCTGATGGTCTCGCTGTCCTCGCTCTGGTCGATGGTGGTGCGGTTGAAGGTGCCGTCGGGATTGATGACCGGCTCGAAGCCCTGCACCGAGGTGCCGGTGTAGTCCCAGTCGAACTTTTCGTAGCGGAAGCCTTGGGCGAGCGTCCAGCCGTTGTCGAGTTCATGGCTGATCTCGACGCCCAGGTTCCACATCCGGCGGTCGCTTGCGTCGAACCCCGGCTCGCCCGTGTAGATGTCGCGCAGATCCTCGTCGTCGCCCCGGAAGGGGCTGTCCCCCAGCGAGGTCAGCGCATAGGGGATGCCCACCGGACTGATCGGCGAATCGTCGGTGATCGAGGCCAGAAGGTCGATCGTCGTCGCGCCGTCGGTGTTCAGGCGCATCGCCGCGCCAAGATAGCCCCGCTTGTTCGTCAACTCGTCAAGCTGGGTCTGGTCGTCCCGGGCGATGCCCGTCAGGCGCCAGGACAGCACCTCGCTGGGGCTGCGGTTGACGTCGAAGAACAACTGCCCCGAGCTGTTGCTGTCCAGCCCTGCCCCGGCCTCGGCGAAGTCGCCGGCCTGCGCGCGCTTCTGCACCTGGTTGATGACGCCCGCCGGCGAGCCCGACCCGTACAGCGACGAGGACGGACCGCGGATCACCTCGACCTGCTGCATGCCGTAGATCTCATAAGCCTGGGCGCCGAACAGCCGCCCCTGCCGCAGCCCGTTCACATATTGCGCGTTGTCCGAGGTAAAACCGCGGATCGTCGGCGAGTTGAAGCGGGGATCGGCGCCGAAGGGCTGGCCCAGCACGCCGGTCGAGTAGGTCAGCGCCTCGCCCAGGCTTTCGGCACCCTGCTGTTCGACCTGCTCGGTCGTCACGACCGACACGGACTGCTGGGTCTCGCCGACCGGCGTGTCCGACTTGGTGGAGGCCTGCGCATAATCGCTGACAAAGCCTTCGGCCTGCACCGAGGCATCGGTCGTGGCGGTCAGGGTGATGGTGTCAAGGGTGACTGCCTCCGTTTCCTGCGCAGCAGCGCCGGCGGCCGAGACCGCAAGGATGCTGGCGCTGGCAAGAAGGGCAGTGCGGAAATCGGGATACATGGCAGCGGCCTACTCAAACAGAAGATGATCTTGGTTGATTGAAATACTAGGTTATGTCAACGGCCCGTGCTAACCGTGCGTCGGCAATGTTGCCGATCAGCATCGAGGACTTGATGTCGGACCTGCGAAGCTTTCGAAGCGGAGGCGTGATCCCTCAGCCTTCGGGCGCAGCCGTGGCAGCGCTGAAGGCGCGGGCGGCCGCCTGGGACGTGCCGCTGATCGAAAGCCCCGACCGGTTGAGCCTGCTTGTCTGGGACTGCGAACTGCGCCTGACGCCTCTTCCCGACAGCCTGCGCATCGATCTGTCCGGACCCGAGCAGCGGCTGGTCGGCAACTTGCGCGAAAGCGCCACCGAGCTGTTCGCCGAGGTCGGGCTGAGCGTCGTCTGGGACCATGTCGACGTGGGGGCGCTTGCGCCGGGGCTATCGCTGATGCGGGTCGCCGGCGTCTCGCGGCTTGGCCCGAACTTCCTGCGGGTGCGACTGGCCGGAGCCGAGGCTGCGCGCTTCGGCAATGGCAGCCTGCATTTCCGCCTGCTTCTGCCGCCCGCAGGCCGCGCTGCCCAGTGGCCAAGGGTCACCGAAAGTGGACGCACCGCCTGGCCCGAGGGACCGGACGCGCTGCACCGGCCCGTCTATACCGTGACTGATCAGCAGGATGACTGGCTGGAGTTCGACATCTTCCGCCATCCCGGCAGCCCCACCTGCACATGGGCCGAAGGAAGTCCCGAGGGGCAGGAGGTCGGAGTGATCGGGCCGGGTGGCGGCTGGTGCCCCGAAGCCGAGCGGCTGTGCCTATTCGGGGACGAGACCGCCCTGCCCGCAATCGCGCGGATGCTGAAGCTTGCGCGCGGGCAGGTGCGCGCCGTCCTGCGCTGCCCTGCGGATGATCTGGGCAGCTTGGGCATCGATTCCCGGGTCACGCGCTGCGAGGATCTTCTGTCGGCCTTCCGGCAGCATGAAGCCCTGCAGGGTGACGATTTCCTGTGGTTCGCGGGCAACGCCGATCAGGCACGCATGGCACGCCAGCACCTGCTGCAACTCGGCCGCGCCAGGAAGAGCTTCACTGTCGCAGCCTATTGGGCGTGATCCCGCACCTTGCCGCGATGCATTCTCGCGGCAGGGATTTCAGCGGCGGACTGCCCGGTCATCAAGCCCCGGGATCCAGCGCCTTCGACAAACCCGCAAGGAACGCGCACCCGCAGGAACCCGGGACACACCTGACCGATTGAGCAAAGGTCTGCAGCTGAGACTGCTCAGCTTCGGAGCGGGCGGAATTGCTTCGCCCTTCGGGAATCATAGGGAGGACGGCATGGAAGACCAGATTCGAGACGCAATCCTGACCGAACTGAGGCGGCAGTCCGAAGATCCCGAATGCAATCTCAAGGTTTCCCAGGCCGACAGCCGGCTTACCGTCAACGGCGAGATAGACCTCGATGCCCTGACATTCGTGATCGTCGGCTCTCTGGCCGGCGGACCATGATACCGGATGGCTACCCTCGGGCAGTCGGAGCGGCCAAAGATCGGGCGAAAAGGACGGCCATGTCCATCGACCCTTCTCTTCTCGCCCGGCCGCACGGGGCCTGAAAGCTGGACGTCATTTCCCGGCTGAACGCATCTTGCCGCCGGGGAATGCCAAAAGCCGTCTCCCCTGCCCAGCATCCTTCATGACGGCGCCGAGCCGGCAGATTTCCGCAGCACCAGTTGGGGCGCAAGGACGGTGCAGGGCTCAACAGGCTGCCCCGCGATCAGCGCCATGAGAACGCGCGCCGCAGTGCTGCCGAGGTCTCGCTTGGGCTGCCGGATCGTGGTGAGCGGGACCGGCAGATGCGCCACCCAGTCAATCCCGTCGAAGCCGACGACCGAGACCTGTTCGGGCACCGAGACGCCGCGACGTTGAAGCTCGCCCATGAACCCGGCGGCGGATTCGTCGCTGAAGCCGATCACGGCCGTGGGTCGGTCAGCGGCGGGGGTGTCGAGCCATCTTTCGGCTGCGCGGACGCCCGATTCCAGCGTGAAATCGCCCGCGTAGCACGGCCCCGGATCGGGCAGCGCGCGGGCCAGGCCCTCGACCCGGGCCTTGTGCAGGACGTTGTCCTCGGGGCCGCCGATCCAGCCGATGCGGCGATGGCCCAAGGCCAGCAGGTGCCGGGCCGCCAGTTCCGTGCCGGCGGCATTGTCCAGGACGACGCGCGGAAGCGGCGCGCCCTCGATCCATTCGCAGGCCATCACCACCGGCGGCGCGCCGGAAAGCGCCGCGAGGTCGCCTGCCGTCACCTGCCCATCGAGCAGGATGATCCCGTCCACGCGCGAGGGGTCGAGGAAACGGCGCAACGCGCGATGGCGTCCGCCCGGCGCCATCGTGTCCCCCACCAACAGGTCATACCCCTGGGCATTCATGGCCGCGCCCATCCCGGCGAGGATCTTGGCGAAGAACGGGTTGCCCAGATTCGGAACCAGCGCCCCGATTGCGCCGGTCCGCCCCTTCCGCAGGTTCCGGGCGGCGTGGTTCATGCGATAGCCGGTGGCGGTGATCGCCCGCTGCACCGCATCGCGCGTGTCGGTTGAAAGCAGATCGGGCCGGGAAAGCGCCCTCGACACGGTGGCGACCGAGACGCCCGCAAGGCGCGCCACGTCTGCAAGCCGCGCCGCACCCTGCCTTGTCCGCTCGGATTCCGCATCGCCCATGACCTGAACTATGCGGTGCGGGAACCCGGGCGCAAGCATCCGCATGCCGGTTTCAACATGACCGTTGCAAACGATTACATCCTTGGTTTAGCCTTCCTGTCAGGGGGAGTATCTGAATGCAGACCATCAAGGGGCCTGCGCTGTTTCTGGCGCAGTTCGTCGGGGACAAGGCGCCGTTCGACAGTTGGGACGGCATCACCCGCTGGGCGGCATCGCTCGGCTACGTGGGCGTGCAGGTGCCCAGCCTGGACGCGCGGCTGATCGACCTCGACCTTGCCGCCGGGTCGCAGGATTACCGGGACGAGTTTCTCGGCACGGCACGCGCGAACGGCGTCGAGGTGACCGAGCTTTCTGCCCACCTGCAGGGCCAGCTGGTCGCCGTGCATCCGGCTTATGACGCGGCTTTCGATGCCTTTGCGCCGGCCTCTGTCCACGGAAATCCGGCAGCGCGGCAGGCATGGGCGACAGATCAGGTCGGCAAGGCGATCCGCGCCAGCGCCGCGATGGGGCTGAAGGCCATGGCAAGCTTTTCGGGCGCGCTGGCGTGGCCCTACCTTTACCCTTGGCCGCAGCGGGCGCCGGGGCTGGTGGACCTTGCCTTTGACGAGCTTGCGCGCCGCTGGCGGCCGCTGCTCGACCTTGCCGACGAGAACGGCGTGGACATCTGCTACGAGATCCACCCGGGCGAGGACCTGCATGACGGCGCGAGCTTCGAGATGTTCCTCGACCGCGTCGGCCAGCATCCGCGGGCCAACATGCTTTACGACCCGTCGCACTACCTGCTGCAGCAGCTCGATTATCTCGACAACATCGACATCTACCACGACCGCATACGCATGTTCCACGTCAAGGACGCCGAGTTCCGGCCGACCGGGCGACAGGGCGTCTATGGCGGCTATCAGTCATGGGTGGACCGCGCGGGGCGTTTCCGAAGCCTCGGCGACGGGCAGGTGGATTTCGGCGCGATCTTCTCGAAGCTCGCGCAATACGACTTCGACGGCTGGGCGGTCGTGGAATGGGAATGCGCGCTGAAGCATCCCGAGGATGGAGCGCGTGAGGGGGCAGAGTTCGTCGGCCGCCACATCATCCGGACGACTCCCCACGCCTTCGACGATTTCGCAGCGCAGCGCACGGACGAGACGGCGAACCGCCGTGCTCTGGGGCTGGCGGCCGATGGCTGAGGCGCCCTGCCCCATCCCGCTGGGCATGGTCGGCGGCGGCGAAGGCGCCTTCATCGGCGCGGTCCACCGCATCGCCGCGCGGATGGACGGCCACTTCCGGCTGGTCGCAGGCGCGCTGTCCTCGGATGCCGCACGGGCTGAGGCTTCGGCCAGGGCGCTGGGGCTGGACCGCGCTTACGCCGATTTCCGCGAGATGGCGCGGGCCGAGGCGGTGCGCCCGGACGGGATCCGGGCGGTGTCGGTCGTGACCCCGAACCACCTGCACGCGCCCGTCGCCGTCGCCTTTCTCGACGCGGGCATCCACGTCATCTGCGACAAGCCCCTGGCCGCGACGCCGGAGCAGGCGCAGGTCATCGCCAAGGCTGCTGCCAACAGCCAGGCGCGGTTCTTCCTGACGCACAACTACTGCGCCCATCCGATGGTGCGAGAGGCCCGGGCCATCGTCGCCGAGGGTGGGATTGGCGATCTGCGGCTGGTCCAGGCGGAATACCTTCAAGGCTGGCTTGCGGACGAGGTGCACAGCAAGCAGGCCGACTGGCGCACCGATCCGGCGCAGGCGGGCGCGGGGGCCATCGGCGACATCGGCACCCATGCCTGGCAACTCGCCGCCTTCGTGACGGGTGAAACGCCGGTCGCGCTTGCCGCCGAACTGTCCAGCATGGTGCCGGGACGGCGCGTGGACGACGACGTGCGGGTGATGCTGCGCTATGCCTCGGGCGCGCGGGGCGGATTGTGGGCCAGCCAGGTCACCGTCGGGCGCGAAAATGGCCTGTCGCTGCGCGTCTTCGGCACCAGGGGTGCGCTTGAGTGGCATCAGGAAGACCCCGAGCGGCTGGTCTTCACCGTGAAGGGCGAGCCGCCCCGCATCCTGACCCGCGCACAGGACCGTTCGGCGTCCTTCCGCACCCCGCCCGGCCACCCCGAAGGGTATCTTGAAGCCTTTGCCAACCTTTACGCCGATATCGCAGCCGTGATCCGGGGCGACGAAGGACCGCTGGCGCGGTTGCCGGGGCTAGAGGACGGGCTGTCCGGCATGGCCTTCATCGCGGCGGCGCAGGCCTCGGCCGCGCGGGACGGCGCATGGGTCGAGGTGCGCCCGTGACTCCGGTGCTCGCGCTCGACAAGGTCACGAAGAGCTTCGGCCCGGTCGAGGTGCTGCACGGCATCGACCTTGCGCTGAATGCAGGTGAGGTCCACGCGCTGATCGGCGAAAACGGCGCCGGCAAGTCGACGATCATGAAGATCCTCGGGGGCTTCCTGGCCCCGACCTCGGGACAGGTGCTGCTGGACGGCCGCCCTGCCCCTTTCCGCAGCGGACCCGAGGCCGAGGCGGCGGGGATCGTCGTCATCCACCAGGAATTCAACCTCGCCCCCGACCTGTCCGTCGCGGCCAACATCTTTCTTGGGCGCGAAATCACCCGCGGCCCCCGGCTGGACCACGCGGCCATGCGCGCGGCAGCAGGCGAGCTGCTGGACCGCCTCGGCACCGAGATCAGCCCGCAGGCACGCATCCGCGACCTGTCGGTGCCCGACCGCCAGATGGTCGAGATCGCAAAGGCCCTGTCGCGCAAGGCGCGCGTCCTCATCATGGACGAACCCTCGGCCGCTCTGACCCACCGCGAGGTGGACGCGCTTTACGCGCAGGTGGACCGGCTCAGGGCCGAGGGCGTGGCGCTGATGTTCTGTTCGCACCGGCTGGACGAGGTCGCGCGGCTGGCCGACCGCATCACCGTCCTGCGCGACGGCGCGGTGGTGCGCCGGGCCGTTCGGGGGGAACTGACCGAGGACGGCATGGCCACCGCCATGGTCGGGCGCGAGCTTCGGGACATTTTCCCGCCCAAGGACACGCCCGCCGAAGAGGAACTGCTGCGCGTCGAGGGGCTGAGCGTGCCCGGCGCGGTTCAAGTCAGGAACATCGCGCTGACCCTGCGCCGGGGCGAGGTGATGGGGATCGCAGGTCTTGTCGGTTCCGGCCGCACGGAACTGGCCGAGGCGATTGCGGGCCTGCGCCCATCCACCGGAACGATAGCTGTCCGGGGCCGACCGACAGCGATCCGCCACGCCCGCGACGCCGCGGCGGCCGGAATCGCCTATCTGACCGAAGACCGGAAGGAAGCCGGGCTTCTGCTAGACAAGCCCTTGACCGAGAACCTGACGCTGGCCGCGCTGGACCGATTCGGCTTCCGCATCGACCGTGCGCGCGAACGGCAGGCCATGGACGACGCGACGCGCGACTTCGACATCCGCGCCGCTTCGGCCGCAATGCCCGCAGGCGCGCTGTCGGGCGGCAACCAGCAGAAGCTGCTGCTGGCCAAGACCATGCTGACCGAGCCCGAGATCATCCTGATCGACGAGCCGACCCGAGGCATCGACATCGGGACCAAGCAGCAGATCTACAATTTCGTCCGCGCCTTGGCACGGGCGGGCAAGGGGGTGATCGTGATCTCGTCCGAACTGCCCGAGGTTATGGGCCTGTCCGACCGCGTGCTGGTGATGCGGCAGGGCAGCCTTGCCGGCGAGGTCGAAGGCGCCCGGATCACCGAGGAAAACATCGTCCGCCTGGCCATGGGCCTCGGGCGCGAGGCGGAGCCCGCATGAAACGCATCGACCTGCATCTTCTCGGTCCCCTGGTCGCGCTGGTCGGGCTGTTCATTCTGGGCGCGCTGCTGAACCCGGCATTCCTTGCGCCCGCGAACCTGTCGAACGTGCTGGCGCGCTCGGCCTTCATCGGGCTGATCGCGGTCGGCATGACCTTTGTCATCACCCAAGGCGGGCTGGACCTGTCGGTGGGCTCGATGGCCGCCTTCCTTGCCGGCATCACCATCATGGCGATGAACGCACTGGCCCCTTTCACGGGCGAGAACTGGGGCACGATCCTGATCGGCATGGGCGTCGCCATGGCGGGCGGGGTGCTGGCCGGCTTCGTCAACGGAGCGCTGATCACCCGCGCTCGGATCGAGGCGTTCATCGTCACACTGGGCACGATGGGCATCTTCCGCAGCCTTGTCACCTGGCTGGCGGACGGCGGCACGCTCAGCCTGGATTCCGGGCTCCGGACGCTTTACCGGCCCGTCTATTTCAGCGGCATCGGCTGGATCACCTGGCCGATCATCGTCTTCGCCATCGTTGCGATCCTCGGCGAATGGACCATGCGGCACACGCGCTTCGGCCGCCATGTCGAGGCGATCGGCTCGAACGATCGCGTGGCGCGCTATTCGGCCGTGGACGTCGAGCGGGTGCGGCTGATGACCTATGTCCTTCTGGGCGCGCTGGTCGGGCTCGCCACGATCCTTTACGTGCCGCGCCTCGGATCCGCCTCGGGCTCGACCGGCGTTCTGTGGGAGCTTGAGGCCATCGCCGCCGTGATCATCGGCGGCACCGCGCTGAAAGGCGGGCGGGGGCGCGTCTGGGGCACCGTGGTCGGCGTCCTGATCCTGTCGCTGATCGACAACATCCTGAACCTGGCGGACCTGGTCAGCCCCTATCTGAACGGGGCGATCCAGGGCGTCATCATCGTGCTTGCTGTGGTGCTGCAGCGGGAAAAAAGGTCCGCCGAGTAGCGGGCCGGCCTTAGGGAGGAAACAAGGGAATGGAACGTCGCAATCTGCTGAAGCTGCCGCTGGCCGCAGCCGCCCTGACGCTGGCGGGGAGCATGGCCCATGCGCAGGAGGCCGAAAAGAAGGTGATCGGCGTGTCGATCCCCTCGGCCACCCACGGCTTCATGGGCGGCCTGAACTGGCACGCCCAGGACACCATCGCACGTCTGGGCGAGGTCTATCCGAACCTCGAATTCGTGCTGTCCACCGCCGGTGACGCCGCCAAGCAGGTCTCGGACATCGAGGACATGCTGGCCACCCGCAACATCGACGGCCTCGTGGTGCTGCCCTTCGAATCCGAGCCGTTGACCGATCCGGTCAAGCAGGTCAAGGCGGCGGGCAAGTTCGTGACCGTGGTGGACCGTGGCCTGTCCGAGGAGGGGATCGAGGATCTGTATGTCGCGGGCGACAACACCGCCTTTGGCCGGGTCGCGGGTGAGTATTTCCGCGACAACCTTCCGGCGGGCGCGAAAATCGTCGTGCTGCGCGGCATTCCGACCACGCTCGACAACGAGCGGGTCGAGGCCTTCCAGGCGGCGCTCGAGGGGTCCGACAAGGAAATCCTCGACATGCAGCACGGCAACTGGAACCGCGACGACGCCTTCAAGGTCATGCAGGACTACTTGGCCAAGTATCCTCAGATCGACGCAGTCTGGGCGGCCGACGACGACATGGCCGTGGGTGTGCTGGAAGCCATCGCCCAGGCGGGCCGCGAGGACCAGATGGTCGTGGTCGGCGGCGCCGGCATGAAGGACATCGTCAAGCGCATCATGGACAAGGATCCGCAACTGCCGGTGAACGTAACCTATCCTCCGGCGCTGATCTCGTCCGCGATCGAGATGACGGCGCTGCGCTTCGTGTCGAACGCGCCGATGGCGGGCCGCTACATCATCGGCAGCCAGCTGATCACCCCCGAGAACGCCGAGCAGTTCTATTTCCCCGACAGCCCGTTCTGAGACGAGAAACGAAAGGGCGCCCCGGCAGGCGGCGCCCTTCTGCCGTTCAGCCCCCTAGGGCGAACAGGAAGCGCAGCGAGACGAGCGCCAGGAACAGCCCGAAGGCCGTTTCCAGGCGCCGCCGCGACAGCGCGTGCGCCAGCGTGACCCCCGCGCGTGTCGTCAGCAGCGAGGTCGGGATCGTCAGCAGGAAGGTTCCCAGCGAGACATAGCCGATGGCATCCGGCAGCAGGTCCGGCTTGCCCCAGCCCGCCGCCATGTAGCCGAGAGTCGCCGGCAGCGCGATCAGCACGCCCACCCCGGCCGAGGTCGAGACGGCGCGGTGGATCGGCACGTTGTGCAGCGTCATGAACATGGTCGAGATCGCGCCCCCGCCAATGCCCATCAGCGTCGAGACGAAGCCGACGACCATACCGAAGCCTTTCAGCGCGATCCGGCCGGGTAGGCTGTCGCGCAGCCGCCAGCCCGCGCCGCCCAGCAGCAGCTTTGCCGCGTTGATCGAGGCCACGACGACAAAGGCAAGCTGGAAGACCGCGGGCTCGGCGAAGGTCGCGACGACGGCGCCGATCACGACCCCCAGGATCACCGGCACCGCCCATTGCCGCAGCAGCCCGACATCCACGGTGCCGCGCTTGTAGTGGCCTCGGGCCGAGCTGATCGAGGTCGGGATGATGACCGCCAGCGAGGTGCCGACGGCCGTGGGCATCGCCACCTGCGGCGCATGGCCGAGCAAAAGGAAAAGCTCGTAGAAGACGGGCACCGAGATCGCGCCGCCCCCGATCCCGAAAAGCCCGGCGAGAAACCCGATGAGGGCGCCCGCGACCGCCAGCGACAGGACAAGGGCGACAAGGGACGCAGGATCGGCAAGCAGGCTCACGATTGCGGACCCTCGGCCACCCGGCGCGACAGGCTCGCGCCCTCGAAGCGGCCGAGGCCTGCGTCGAGCGCGGCGGCATAGGACCGCTGCGCCGCCCCGGCGAGGGGCAGGCTGTTGCCCCTGCGGGCCGCGAGGTCGCTTGCCAGCGCCAGGTCCTTGGCGAGTCCTGCAATATCGAAAGTGCCAGGCTGGTCCTCGCCCCCCAGCGTCCGCACCACCACGTCGGCGCGGTTCTTCAGCACCGCCGGTCCGGCGGAACTGTCAGCGATCAGCGACACGGCCGTCTCGGCAGGGATGCCGCTGCCCTGCAGCAGGGCAAGGCTTTCGCCCAAGGTCTGCCAGTAAAGCGCGAGCGGCAGGTTCACCGCCAGCTTCACCAGCGCACCGTGGCCTGCCGGGCCCACATGCTCGACCCGGCGGCAGAGCGCCTCCATGACCGGGCGCGCGCGGGCGACAGCGGCCTCGGTTCCCCCGGCAAAGCCCAGAAGCTGCCCCTTGAGCGCAGGGCCGACCGTGCCGCCGACCGGGCAATCGACGAAATCGGCCCCTGCCCCGGCCAGCCTTTCCGCCAGCGCGGCCGGGACCTCGGGCGGAACGGTGGATGTGTCCACGATCAGCCGCCCCCGGATGCCCACCCCGATCAGGCTGTCCACGACCGCCTGCACCGCCGCCGCGTCGGTCAGCGACAGCAGGATCACCTCGCAGCCGGCGAGGCCCGCAAGGTCATGGGCCTCGGTAGCTCCAGCCGCCACGCTTTCGGCGGTGCGCGCGGGCGTGCGGTTCCAGACCGTCACGGGGAAGCCGCATTCGATCAGGCGCCGCGCAAAGGCGGTGCCCATCCGGCCCGTTCCGGCAATGCCGACAGTCGGCTGCGTCATGGTGATCCTCGGTTGCTGTGCTGCGTGCGGTGGCGGGCTCAGGCGGCGGGCGGGCCCACGGTGACGCGCAGGGGCGCGAGGCCCTCGACCTCGCAGTCCAGCACGTCGCCGGATGTCACCGCGCCGACGCCTGCGGGCGTTCCGGTCATGATGATATCGCCGGGCATCAGACGGTGCTGTTCCGAGATCTTCGCGATGATCTCATTCACCTTCCAGATCATCAGCGAGATGTCGGCGTCCTGCTTCACCTCGCCGTTGACCTTCAGCACGATGCGGCCGTTTTCCAGCACGCCCGAGGTCTCGACAGGGGTGATCGGGCCGATGGGGGCCGATTGGTCGAAGGCCTTGGTGACCTCCCACGGCATCCCTTTGGCCATCGCGGCGGCCTGGTGGTCGCGCCGCGTCATGTCGAGGCCGACCGCATAGCCGTAGATATGCGAAGGCGCGTCCGCGACCGCGATGTTGTAGCCGCCCGACTTCAGCGCCACGACCAGCTCGCATTCGTAATGATAGTTCGTCGTGAAGACGGGATAGGGGATCTCGCCCCCGTTCGGCACGACCGCATCCGCCGGCTTCTGGAAGATCACCGGCGGATCACGCTCGTCCGAGCCCATCTCGTGGATATGGGCGAGGTAGTTCTTGCCGATGCAATAGACGCGGCGGACGGGAAATCGGTCCGGCGATCCGGTGACATCGAGATGCGCCTGCGGCGGCGGGCTGAAGACGTATGACATGCAGTAAAGATCCTCCCTGATCTGCCTTTACGATACAGAATGAGGAATGAAGAACAATCATACATTCTTCTCGACTCACTTGATTGATCGTGTAGCCTCGAAAACGGACCGGTTCCGGTTCCACATGACAAGGTCGAGTCTCGGGGAGGGGATCATGACCGACAGGATGAAGCTTTCACGTCGCGGCTTCGGTGCGCTGGCGGCGGGTGCGACTGCGGCGACGCTGTTCCGTCCCGGCATCGTGCGGGCGCAGACCGCCGTCACGCTTGCGGTGCCGAACCCGTCCGCGCTGACCTGGATGCCCTACTGGGTCGCCGTCGGCGAAGGCTACTTCGAGGAGGAAGGGCTTTCCCTGACGCTGGAGGCGGTGGACGGCTCGTCCTCGGTGCTGCAGGCAATGTCGGCGGGACAGGCGCAGATCGGCGCGCCGGGTCCGGGGCCTGTCCTAGGTGCGCGGGCCCGCGGGCTGGACGTCAAGTTCATCTACAACCTTTATCCCAAGTCGGTCTTCGGTCTCCTGGTGAAGGAGGAAAGCACCTACCAGACCCCGCAGGACCTGAAGGGCACGGTGGTGGGCGTGGGCACCGCGGACGGGGCCGAGGTCGCCTTCATCCGGGCGATCATGACCGACGCGGGCATGGCCGAGGGGACGGACTACAGCTTCCTGCCGGTGGGCGACGGCGGCACGGCGGCGGTCGCCTTCCTGCGCGATGAGGTGAACTCCTACGCCGGGGCCGTGTCCGACGCGGCGATCCTTAGGGCGCGGGGGCTGAACCTGCGCGAGATCACGCCCGAGGGCTATCTTGGCTTCTTCGGCAACGGCTTCGCCATGCTGGAAAGCCAGATGGCCGCAACGCCGGACCTTGCGCCCAAGTTCGGCCGCGCCCTTGTGCGCGGGACGCGCTTCGGCATCGACCCGGCCAATGCCGAGGCCACGCTGGCCCATTGCGCGGCAGGCAACCCGCAGGAAGGCGAGGACAAGGAGTTCGCAGCCTCGCTGCTGCAGGGCGTCATCGACCGCATCACCCCGACCGAGCCGTTCCTGCCGCAGGGCTGGGGTTATCAGCCGCCCGAGCATTGGCAGATGATCCACGACTCGGCGGTCGAGGCGGGCGCGCTGGAGCAGCCGATCGCCGACCTGTCGCAGGTCTATACCAACGAGTTCGTGGAAGGGTGGAACGCCTCGTGAGCGCGGTTCAGCCCCTCCGCGATCCCGGCGACCTGCGCGTCCCGGCACGGCCCGTCTACGAGATTTCGGGCCTGTCCAAGACCTATGCCCGCAACCGGCTCGTCGCGCTGGAGGGGGTCGAGCTGACCCTGCGCAAGGGCGAGTTCGTGTCGGTCGTGGGCTCGTCGGGCTGCGGCAAGTCCACGCTGCTGAAGATCATGGCGGGGCTGAGCCCACCGACGACCGGCCGCGTCGTGCTGGAAGGCAGGCCCGTCATGGGTCCACGCGACGACATCGGCATGATGTTCCAGCAGGCGACCCTGCTGCCCTGGAAGACCACGCTGGAAAACGTCGTGCTGCCGATCGGCATCCGGCAGGGCCGCGCCGCCGCCAATTCGGCGCGGCCCAGGGCCAAGGCGCTGCTCGAACTCGTCGGGCTCAAGGACTTCGCGGATGTCTACCCGGGCGAGCTGTCCGGCGGCATGGCGCAGCGCGCCTCGATCTGCCGGATGCTGGTGACGGAACCGGCCGTGCTGCTGCTGGACGAGCCCTTCTCGGCGCTGGACGAACTGACGCGCGACTTCATGAACATGGAGTTGCAGCGGATCTGCGCCGAGACGAACGCCTCGGCCTTTCTTGTCACCCATTCGCTAGCCGAGGCGGTGATCCTGTCGGACCGCATCCTGGTGATGCGCGCCCGCCCCGGCCGCGTGGTCGAGGAGGTCACCATCGACCTGCCCCGGCCGCGCACGCTTGAGATGATCAACACCGCCGAGTTCGGCCGCTATGTCGGCCATATCCGCGATCTTCTGGGACGGGAGGCCGTGCAATGACGGAGGCATCCGACACAACGGTCTGGGTCGAGCGCGAGGCGCTGCTGGACCGCATCCCCCGCTGGCTGGCAATGGCGATACTGTTCGCGGCCTTCCTGCTGGTCTGGGACATCGTGACGCGCGCGGGCTGGGTGTCGCCGATCATCCTGCCGACCCCGCGCGAGACACTGGACGACCTGGTCTTCGTGGGCGGCAACCTTCTGGCTGGCGACTACATGCTGTCGGCGCTGTGGACGACGACCCGGACCGCCATCTACGCCTTCCTGCTGTCGGCCGCGATCGGCTTCAGCCTGGGCGTGCTGGTGGGTGAGACGAAGTTCGGGGAACGCGCGGTGCTGCCTTATCTCGTCGCCATCGACACCATGCCCAAGATCGCCTTTGCGCCGCTGTTCATTGCCTGGCTGGGCTTCGGGATCGAATCCAAGGTGGCACTGGCGGCCTTCATCGCCACCTTCCCGATCGTCGTCGCGACCGCCGCCGGGCTTTCCGCCTCAAGCGAGAACGAGCGGATGCTGTTCAAGGCGATGGGCGCGGGCCGGATGCAGACGCTGCTCCAGTTGAAGCTGCCGAACGGGTTGCCCTATATCTTCACCGGGCTGAAGATCGCGACCGTGGGCGTCATGGCCGGCACCATCACGGGTGAGTTCCTGGGCGGCGGCAAGGGCATGGGCGCCCTGATCCGGCAGTCGGCCAGCCAGATGAACACGCCCCGCGTCTTCGCGCTGATCCTGTATCTCAGCCTCCTCGGCCTTGCGCTTTACTTCATCGTGGCCTGGGCGCAGCGGCGGCTGGTGTTCTGGAACAAGGCCGGGCACATGGGGCCGGGGGCCGTCTGACATGGGCGAGCCGACCAAGCCGCGGAACCTGTCCGAGCAGGCTTACGACCGCATCCGCCGCGACATCATCCTGGGCGAGCGGCTGCCGGGCGAGAAGCTGCTGATCGAGGCCATGTCCGACCGCTACGAGATCGGCATGGTCCCGATCCGCGAGGCCCTGAACCGGCTTTCGGCCGAGGGGCTGGTCGTGCGGGAAAGCAACCGCGGCTTCTCGGTCTCGCTGCTGTCGCTGAGTGATCTCGAGGAACTGGTCAGCACGCGCATCCAGCTTGAAACGCTGGCGCTGCGCACCTCGATCCAACGGGGGGACGAAGCCTGGGAGGAGCGGCTGGTCCTCAGCTATCACCGGTTGGCGCGGACGAGCCGCCTGCTGCCCCCCGAGGCCGGGCGCGAGCGGATCTCGGAGGAATGGGAGCCGCGCCACCGCGACTTCCATCTGGCGTTGCTCGACGCCTGCGGGTCGCGCTGGCTGCTGGGCTTCTGTGCGACCATGATCGATCATGCGGTGCGTTACCGGAACGTGTCGATGAACGCCCAGGCCAGCCAGTTGCGCCGTGCCGGGGCGACCGGCGAACACGAGGCGCTTCTGCATGCCGCACTTGAACGCGACGCCGATCTCGCCTGCATGCTGCTGGAACAGCATTACCGCATCACGCTGGACGGGGTGCGACAGGTCACTTTGCTGGCAGAGGCGACGGACCGCTCGCCCCTGACCGCAGGCGAGATGCCCCCCCAAGCCGAGACCGGGGCGCCTCCCCCGCCCCGAGTCAGGCGCCCCCGCGTCCGCCGCGCGGGTGGCGAGCTGTGACCCTGGGCGCAAGCCTTGCCGTCCGCGACATCCCGCGCGCCGACGCGGCGGTGATCGCTGGTCTTGCCGAGGCGGGCGTATCCACCGTTCACGAGGCGCAGGGGCGGAGGGGCTGCCTTGCCTCGCATCTGCGCCCCATCTTCGCGGGCGCGCGCATCGCCGGCTCGGCGGTGACGATCTCGGCCCCGCCCGGCGACAACTGGATGCTGCACGTCGCGATCGAGCTGCTGCATGAAGGCGACATCCTGGTGCTGGCGCCGACCTCGCCCTGCGACAACGGCTATTTCGGGGATCTGCTGGCGACCGCCGCGATGGCGCGGGGCTGCCGAGGTCTGGTCATCGACGCGGGGGTGCGCGATGTGCGCGATCTGACCGCGATGGGCTTTCCCGTCTGGTCGCGGGCGGTCAGCGCGCAGGGCACGGTGAAGGAGACGCTCGGCACGGTCAATCTGCGCATCACCTGCGGCAGCCAGACGATCCAGCCGGGCGACGTGATCGTCGCCGACGACGACGGCGTCTGCGTCGTGCGCCGCGAGGAAGCCGCACAGGTGCTGGAGACCGCAAACGCTCGCCTGACCGCCGAGGCGGCTCTTCGCCAACGCCTGGCGGGTGGCGAGTCCAGCCTCGACCTCCTCGGCCTGCGGGATCGTCTTGCCGCCAAGGGCTTTCGCTACGTCTGACTGCGCGGGTCGATTGGCTTTGAGCAACCGGATTGTTTCAGCCGGACTACCGGGCGGCTGTATCCGCCAGAGCCAGGCGCCAACGATAATGTCGGTGGCGCCTGCCAAGCGGTGCGACCTCAGTTCCCCGGCGTCAGCGAGATCACGCGACTTGCCGCATTTTCCACGGCGTCGCGCGAATAAAGCAGCGGCGCATAGCTGCCCGCAGCCCAGAGCGGCGCGAGATCGCGGTAATGAGGGCTCATCGGGTCGCCGGACTGGCCGGGAGTGTTGACGAACCGGCTCGCGTCCCAGTTGCCCACGTCAAGGACCATGCGGAAGGACGCGCCCGAGGTGACCTCGAAGCGGTCGTTGTAGCTGGCCGCGCGGGGGCTGAAGGCCGACCCGCCCATCGACAGGGGACCCACGTTCATCTGGCTGGCCATCCCTGCGGGCGCGATCCCCGACAGCGCATGGGTGAAATTGCCCTTGTGCAGGTCGCCCCAGCGCCATTGCGCCATGTCCGGCCCAAGACGCTCGGTCGTCTCGGCAACGGCGGCCGACAGGGCGGTGGCGAGGATCTCGTCGCGGCCCTGTTCGGGGGCGTCGCCCAAGCGGTCGTCGGGCGTTTCCAGCAGGTCCAGGACCGGGGTGATCGCCCCGCGGCCCAGCAGCGAGGACAGTTCGTCACCCAGGACGCGCGGCGCGACCGTCTTGACGAGATGCTTGCTCAGCAGCGTTTCGGCCAACGCGGCCGCCGCGCTGTCGGCCGAGGTCACGCCATCCCAGCCCTGGATCAGGGCCAGCGCGTCGCGGTCCCGTTGCGACGCCGTTTCGGGCAGCACCAGCCCCTTCATCACGCCGACAAGCCGACGCTGCATGAAGCTGTGGTCGTCGTTCTGCAGAGCCATCGAATCCGCCAGCGACGACTTGTCATTGGCCGACAGCACCTCGGAGATCCGGTTGAAGCGCGAAGGATCGGACCATTCGAAACCGACCTTGTTTTCCTTGTAGGGGTAATCCTCGGGCAGGTTCATCTGGTTGGCGGTGGCGAACCAGCCCTGTTCGGGGTTGTAGACCGAGGGCAGCTTGTCGCGGTCGAGGAAGCCCCATTCATAGCGCCCGTCGCCCGGCACCGGCAGCAGCCCGTCCCAGTTCTCGCGCAGGGGCGACATGGCCCCGACGATCCAGCCGATGTTGCCCTCGGTGTCGGCATAGACCTGGTTCTCGGACGGGGCCGAGAAGCGCTCCATCGCGGTGCTGAACTCCTCCCAGTTCTGCGCGCCCATGTAGTCGACCGAGCCGAAATAGGCCGAGGTGCCCGGCTCGAACCAGACGCTGCGGAAGGCGAAGGCACGGTCGCTTTCCTCGTCCACCTTCAGCACCGGGCCGTGGCGGGTGAACTTCATCGTCACGGCCTGGGGCTCGCCGTCGCGGACGTTGATGCTGTCCTCGATCACCTCCATGTCCACCCACTCGCCGTTGTAGCGGTACTGGTCGGGGTTCTCGGGGTTCAGCTCGTAGACATACAGGTCTTCCTGATCGACGGCGAAGATCGTCAGGCCATAGGCGATCCTGCCGTTGTGGCCGATCGAGATGCCCGGCAGGGCGGGTTCGCCCGCCCCGATGACCGACATGCCGGGCGAGTTCAGGTGCACGACATAGCGCAGCGACGGCACGCCATGCGCACGGTGCGGGTCGTTGGCGAGGATCGGCCGCCCCGTCTCGGTGCGCGAGGGCGCGATGGTCCAGTTGTTGGACCCGATCTCCTGCACGTTGGCGGAGGTCGTGCGCAGGAAGCGCGCCGGATCCAGCCCGCCGCTGCGGCTGCCCGAGCTTTGCCCGTCCTCGTGAGTCGGCGGCCGGCTGGAACCTGGGGGCGCAGCCGCCGGGACCTCCTGCCCGGTGTCCGTTTCCGCAGCGGGATCGGCCGGACGCTCGGCCGCTTCCGGGGTCTCCGTTGCAGCCGGAGGGGCGGCGGGGGCCTCCGCAGCCTCCTCGGCAGGCAGTTCGAATTCGACGTTCTGGGTGGCAAGGTCATAGACATCCAGCACATCGGCCGGAACCGTGCAGGGGTCGAGCCCCTCGGGGACCGTCGGCGTCCATTCAGGCTCCAGCTTCTGGCGCAGGCGGTCGGCCTCGATCCCTTCGGCGCAGGTGATCTGCGCCCGGCTGACTTCGGAACTGGCGTTGCGGGTCAGGCCGTGGCTGCGGATGCGGACCACGTCCTCGGGCGACCAGAGTTCCGGCCTCGACCCGGTCAGCCGGAACTCGACCGGCAGAGGCTCGCGCCCGTCCAGCACCTGCTGGACATAGGCGTTGACACCCGCGACGAAGGCCTCGGCGTGGGTGCGGCCATTGGGGCCGTAGGCCACCCATTCCGCCTCGATGTCACCGCGATACAGGAACATCCGCGCGGCGCGATCCTGATCCACGAAGGTCGGACCGAAGCTTTCCGACAACCGCCCGAGGCCGCGCTTGCGCCACAGGTCAATCTGCCAAAGTCGGTCACGGGCGGCGTTGTAGCCCTGCAGGAACAGCGCATCGCGGTCGGTGCCCGCATAGATATGCGGCACGCCCCAATGGTCGATGATGATTTCCGCCGGTTGCTCCAACCCCGCGACGCTGCGGCTGTCTCGGATCACCGCCGAGCCGATCTCTGCCTGAACCGGCGCAGCCCCGAAGGCCGCGCCGAATGCCAGAGCCGAAGTGAGTGCCTGCCTGAACATCTTGTCTCCTCCCTCCACTCACCAGACTGTGAAGGGGTTCAGGGCCGATGAAAAGACGCAACTTCAGGTGGAGAGCGGCAGGTCGACCTTTGTGTCCGAAAGACCAGGCTGTCTCCAGCGGACCTTCGCAGGATTTTATCACGGCCCTGCCTTTTGCCCGATGGAAGGCAGAGGCGATGGACGGCTCTACCACTGGTCAGGTTTTTTCCTGCTTCGCTGCCATTCCTCTTGTCAGAAAAATCCTCCCCTGCCCTGTATTTTTTGACTGAGTGCAGCACCGAGTAATGCCTGCAACTCACCGGCAATCTGACAGAAAGGCGCAAGGATATCCGAGCGAAGGACATGGGTGCTTTCATCGTGATGCAGCAAGAGCGGGAAAAACGGCAACAGGACCACTGCAGCCACCGCAGCGGCAGGATCGAGGCGCTTGAAGGCGAGGCGCCCGATGCCGCGCTGGTGGCGCTGATCGAGTTTCCCCCGCGCGAGGCCGCGATGGGGTTTGCCGCCGATCCCGACTACGCGCCCTTCGGCGAAGCGCGGAAGTCGGGCAGCGTCAGCAACTTCTACCTGATCGACGATACCGACGTGGCGGGATCGATCCCCTATCTCGGCAAGGGATAAGCGCCACAACCGGCATCCGGCAGCCTTGGCCGGGCCGGGGTTCGGCCCTGCAAACCGCCGCAGTTCCGCGCGGCTGCAAGGCAGAACCCGGTCACGGGCGATTGACGTTCCTGCAGATGGCCGCAAGCATCGTCCCTTGAACTTGCGCCGCGACTGGCAGGCGGCCTGGCAATGGAAGGAACGTCGAATGGGAGACGAGCAGGGCTATGTCCCGCCGAAGGTCTGGGTGTGGGATCAGGAAAGCGGCGGAAGGTTCGCCTCGATCAACCGCCCCGCTGCCGGCCCGACGCATGACCGCCCCCTGAATGTGGGGCGGCATCCGCTTCAGCTTTACTCGATGGGCACGCCCAATGGCGTGAAGGTCACCATCATGCTGGAGGAACTGCTCGAGGCGGGCCACGAGGGGGCCGAATACGACGCCTGGCTGATCCGGATCGGCGACGGCGACCAGTTCGGCAGCGGCTTCGTCGAGGTGAACCCCAATTCGAAGATCCCGGTGCTGGTGGACCGGAGCGGCCCTGTTCCGGTGCCGGTCTTCGAATCCGGCGCGATCCTCGTCTACCTGGCCGAGAAGTTCGGCGCCTTCCTTCCCGCCGAGGGCGCCGCGCGGGCGGCCTGCCTGTCCTGGCTGTTCTGGCAGGTGGGCAGCGGGCCATACCTCGGCGGCGGCTTCGGCCATTTTTACGCCTATGCCCCCGAAAAATTCGAATACCCGATCAACCGCTTCGCCATGGAAACCAAGCGGCAGCTTGACGTGCTGGACCGCCGCCTGGCCACAAGCGAATATGTCGGCGGGCCCGAGTTCACCATCGCCGACATGGCGATCTGGCCCTGGTACGGCCAGCTGGCACGAGGTGAGCTTTATGACGCCGGAGAGTTCCTGCAGGTGCAGGACTATCGCCCTCTCCAGCGCTGGACCGAGCAGGTCTGGGCCCGGCCTGCGGTGCAGCGCGGCTACATGGTGAACCGCGTCAGCGGCGACCCGTCCACCCAGCTTCTCGAGCGCCACGACAAGGGCGACTTCGAGTCCCTGAAGCGCAGTGCCAGCGGCGACCGCGATGAAAGGGCCTGAGGCCGGGACCCGGGACATGGCATGAAAGGGCGAGGCGGTCCGCCCCATCGATCCCCTGCCTGCCCGACGGGCGGGCAGTTCGCGCCTGCGGCGACAAGCTCCGCCCGCGCAGGCTTGCCGCCTGCAAGGACCTGCGCCCTGCAGGTTGCGGCAGGGACGTTTCAGGTGGGCGACACCCGTGAATGCCGCCGAGCATTGCGCGGAAACCAAAGGCCCCTGCCCCGTCCTTGCGCCCACCTGATCCGGTCTCAGCAGACTACTCCGCCGTCCACCCGCCATCGACCATGAGGGCCGAGCCCGTGGTCAGCGCCGAGGCGTCCGAGGCGAGGAAGACCGCCGCGCCCACGATATCCTGCACCTGACCGAGCCGTCCCAGCTTGATCTTGCCAAGCACCTCCTGGTGGAAGGCCTTGTCGGTGAAATAGGGCTGCGTCAGGGGTGTCTCGATGAAGGTCGGGCAGATGGTGTTCACCCGGATTCCTTGCGGACCCAGCTCGATCGCCATGGACTTGGAAAAGCCCTCGATCGCCCATTTCGAGGCGCAGTAGATGCTGCGCTTCGCCGCGCCGATATGGCCCATCTGCGAGGACATGTTGATGATCGACCCGCCCCGCCCCGCCTTGACCATGCCGCGCGCGACCGCCTGCGCGGCAAAGACCGCGGCCCTGAGGTTCAGGCCGATGATCAGGTCGAACTCCTCTTCCGTGACATCCTGCACCAGCGCGGGCCGGTTCGTGCCCGCGTTGTTGACGAAGATGTCGAAGGGTTCGCGCGCGTCGATCTCGCGGGCGAAGGCGCGGGTGTCCGTCACGTCAAGTGCCAGGGTGTCGGCGCTGCCGCCCGCGGCGACGATCGCCTCGGCCGCCTCGGTGATCTCGGAAGCCGAGCGGGCGCAGAGCGTGACCGTCGCCCCGGCCGAGGCCAGCGCCTCGGCCACCCCGCGTCCGATGCCGCGGCCGGCCCCGGTGACCAGGGCTCGCTTGCCGGTCAGATCGAAATTCGCCCGCATCATTCCGCGGCACCTCCATAGGGAATGTTCGCCCCGCCATGGCGGCGGACGCGGATATTGGCCTGTTCGGCATGGCCGACGAAGCCTTCGAGCAGGCACAGGCGCGAGCAATAGGCGCCGATCTCGGCCGCCGCTTCGTCGGTGGTGATGCGCTGGTAGGTATGGGTCTTGAGGAACTTGCCCACCCACAGCCCGCCGGTATAGCGCCCCGCCTTGCGCGTCGGCAGCGTATGGTTCGTCCCGATGACCTTGTCGCCATTCGCGACATTGGTGCGCGCCCCGAGGAACAGCGCGCCGTAGGAGGTCATGTGGTCCAGATACCAGTCGTCGCGGTCGGTCATCACCTGCACATGCTCGCTGGCGATGTCATTGGCGACCTGAAGCATCTCGTCATGGCTGTCGCAGAGGATCACCTCGCCATAATCGCGCCAGCTTGCGGATGCGGTCTCGGCGGTGGGCAGGATCTGCAGCAGCCGTTCCACTTCGGCCATCGTGCCTTCGGCCAGCGCGCGCGAGTTCGTGACCAGCACGGCGGGGCTGTTGTAGCCATGCTCGGCCTGCCCCAGCAGATCGGTGGCGCAAAGCTCGGCGTCCACGCTGTCGTCGGCGATCACCATGGTCTCGGTCGGACCCGCGAACAGGTCGATGCCGACGCGGCCGTAAAGCTGGCGCTTGGCCTCGGCCACGAAGGCGTTGCCCGGGCCGACCAGCATGTGGACGGGCTGGATGCTTTCGGTCCCCAGCGCCATTGCGCCGATGGCCTGGATGCCGCCGAGGACATAGATCTCATGCGCGCCGGCCAGGTGCATGGCCGCGATCACCGCCGGGTTGGGGCGCCCCTTGAACGGCGGCGTGCAGGCGACGATCCGCGGCACGCCCGCGACGCTGGCCGTCAGCACCGACATGTGCGCGGAGGCCACCATCGGGAACTTGCCGCCGGGCACGTAGCAGCCGACCGACTGCACCGGGATGTTCCTGTGGCCCAGGATCACGCCGGGACGCGTCTCGACCTCGATGTCCTGCATCGAGGCGCGCTGAGCCTCGGCAAAACGGCGGATCTGGGACTGGGCGAAGCGGATGTCCTCCAGCTCGCGCGGGCTCAGTTCCGCGATCAGGGCGTCGATCTGTTCCTGCGACAGCCGGAAGCTGTCGGGGGCGTAGCTGTCGAACTTCTGGCTCAGCTCCCGGACGGCGGCATCGCCGCGCGTCCCGATGTCCTTCAGCGTGGCCTCGACGGTGGCGCGGGTGCGGCTGTCGTCTTGGTCGCGTTCCGCGTCGGACTTTCCGCGCTTGAGATATGTGATCGCCATTCCTGCCCCCTTACCCCAGCATTCCGGTATCGCCGCAGACCGAGATCGCCTGCCCCGAGATCGTGCGGGCGCGCGGGCTTGCCAGATACAGGATCTGGTCTGCGATCTGCTGCGGCGTGACGTATTCCTTGATCGAGGTGTGCGAGAACGCCTCGCTTTCGGCCTGTTCGAAGCTGATGCCGCGGGCATCGGCACGCGATTGCAGCACGCGCCGCTGACGCTCGCCCGCGACCAGCCCGGGCAGGATCGCGTTCACCCGGATCCCGTCCCCGCCCAGTTCCATCGCCATGGACCGGGTCAGGCCGATCACCCCCCATTTCGCCGCCGCATAGGGGCTGCGCAGCCTGAAGCCCAGGCGTCCCGCCAGCGAAGAGATGTTGACGATCGACGGGTTGGCGCTGTTCCGCAGATGCGGAACGGCCCGGCCCGTGGTGACGAACTGGCTTGTCAGGCAGATGTCGAGGCATTGCCGGACGGCGTCTAGCTCCAGTTCCTCGATCCGGCCGGTCGGCCCCGCGATGCCGGCGTTGTTGACGAGGCAGTCGAGCCCCCCCAGCGCCGCGATGGCGTCGTCCATGAAGCCCGCCAGCGCGGCTGCGTCCTGCACGTCCACGCGGCGGCGGAACACGCCCTCGGGAAGCGTCGCCAGACCCGCCTCGTCGATGTCGCAGGTGGCGACCTGGGCGCCCTCGGCCAGGAAGGCGTCCACGATGGCGCGGCCGATGCCGCCCGCGCCTGCCGTGACGATGATGCGGGCCTTGCCCAGTGAAAGATCCATGTGCGTTTTTCCTTATCGGCCCGTGAAGACCAGCGAGAGCCAGGGCAGGAAGCTGATGATGGCAAGGTCGACCAGCAGGATGATCACGAAGGGCACCACCGCCCGGGCGATCTGCGGAATGCCGATCCCTGCGATCTGCGACGCGATGAACAGGTTCAGCCCGACGGGCGGCGTGAACATCCCCATGGCGAGGTTCACCACCATGATGACACCGAAATGCACCGGGTCGATGCCGAAGCTGAGCGCGATGGGCAGCAGGATCGGGGTAAAGATCAGGATGGCGGCCGCGGCCTCCAGGAACATGCCGACAACGAGCAGCAGAAGGTTGACCAGGATGATGAACATCCAGGCGCTGTCGATGGCCCCGATCACGTATTCGGAAATGACTGTCGGCACCTGCAGCGACAGGATGATCCGGCCGTAAAGTCCGGCTGCCGCGATGATCGACAGCACGACGGCCGAAGTGATGGCGCTGTCCCGCATGATCAGGGGAATCTCGCGCAGCGGCAGCTCACGATAGATGATGCCGCCGACCAGCAGAGAATAGACGACCGCGACGACCGCGGCCTCGGTCGGGGTGACGATGCCACCGTAGATCCCGCCGAGGATCAGCGTGGGCATCAGCAGGGCCAGGATGGCCGACCGGCCGGCGCTGACCACGCTGCCGACGCTGGTCGGTTCCTCGACCGGCATGTGCAGATTGCTGGCGTGGATGCGCGCATAGATCAGAAGCGAGACCACGACTACGAGACCCGGCAGGAAGCCGGCCATGAACATGTCGCCCACGGACTGGTTGGCCGAGATCGCGTAAAGGATCATCGGAATGCTGGGCGGGATGATGACGCCAAGCGCCCCTGCCGCTGCCTGGTTCGCGGCAGCAAAGGGCTTGCCGTAACCCTGAGCCGCCATGGCGGGGATCAGGATGGCACCCACGGCGGCGGTTGTCGCCGCGCCCGAGCCCGAAATGGCCGCGAAGAAGGCCGAGGTCACGATCGCGACCATCGCCAGCCCGCCCGTGGTGCTGCCGACCAGCGTCTTCGAGAAATCGACCAGTCGCTTCGAGATCCCGCCCGCCTGCATCAGGTTTCCGGCAAGGATGAAGAAGGGGATCGCCAGCAGCGGGAACGAGTTGACCGACCGGATCATCTCCTGCGGGGCGATCAGCAGGGGCATGATGTCGCCCTGCCAGATGGTCACCACGGCCGCGAGGCCCAGCGCGAAGGTGACGGGGACGCCGATCAGCAGAAGCAGAAGCAGAAGCCCGAACAGAAGCGCGATCATGCGGCAGCATCCTTCTTGCCGGAGAAGTCGTCCGCGATGATGGCCAGCGCGTTCAGGAAGATCAGCGCCGCCCCTGCGGGCATTGCCCCGTAAAGCCAGGCCATCGAGACGCGAGTGCTGGGCGCGGTCTGCGTGGCCACCCGCTCGGTGATCGCAAGGCCATACTTGAGCAGGACAAAGGCGAAGGTGCAGGACGCCACAGCGATCAGCAGATGGACGACCCGGCTGACCCTCGGCCCCGACATGGACGTCAGCAGATCGACCGCGATCAGCGAGCCCTGCCGATAGGCATAGGCCGCCCCCAGCATCGTCATCCAGACCATCGAGAAGCGCGAGACTTCCTCGGAAAAGGTCAGCGAGTTGCCCATCACGTAGCGGGCGAAGACCTGCCAGCTGATCAGGACCGTCATCACCAGCATCAGCGCGGCGAGAAGCCAGCCGACAAGCCAGTTTATGCCGTCCACCGTGCGGACGACCTTGCGCAGCGCATCACGCATCTGCGACCTCCTGAGGGAATGTAGGAAATGGGGGGCTTCCGCCCCCCTTGTCGTTACTGCGCCGCCTGGAAGTTCGCCGCGGCGTCGACCAGCTCGGTCCCGACGGTGTCCTTCCACTTGTCGATGACCGGCTGCACCGCCTCGCGGAAGGGCGCGAGATCGGGACGGGTGACCTCCATCCCGAGGGCTTCCAGCTCGCCCACCAGACGCTCATCCATCTCGCGCGAAGCCGCGCGCTGGACCGGCGTCGCGATCCTGGCCGCTTCAAGGACGATGGCCTGATCCTCGGGCGAGAGAGAGTCGAAAAGCTGCGCGCCGATCATCAGCGGGGCCGGCGAATAGACGTGCTGGGTCATGGCCAGGTAGTCCTGAACCTCGTTGAACTTGACGTCGTAGATCGTCGGGATCGGGTTTTCCTGGCTTTCCATCACGCCCTGCTGCAGCGCGGTGAAGACCTCGGTCCAGGCCATGGGGGCGGCATTCGCGCCAAGCGCCGTCCAGGTATCCACCTGAACGCTGCTTTCCTGCGTCCGGTGCTTGATGCCCTTCAGGTCTTCCAGCGCATTGATCGGGCGGACGCTGTTGGTCTCGTAGCGGAAGCCGTTTTCCATCCAGCCGATGATCTTGACCCCGGCCGCGTCCTGCAGCCGCTGGGCCAGCGCATCGCCATGCTCGCTGTCAAGGAAGCCGTGGGCATGGGCATGGTCGCGGAAGATGTAGGGCAGGTCGAACAGCAGGAACTCGTTCGTGAATCCGCCCATCGGGCCGGTCGAGGTGACGCCCATGTCGATCAGGCCAAGCCCGATGCCTTCGACCACCTCGCGCTCGGCGCCCAGTGCGTTGTCGTAATGAGGGCGGATCTTGAGCCGCCCTTCCGACAGGCGCTCCAGCTCCTCGCCGAACTTGTGGACGCCGACGGCATGATGCGACTGCGCGCCAAGCGCCAAACTGACGTCGAACGTGCGGCTTTCCTGCGCCAGCGCGGTCGACCCCAGCAGAGCCATGACGGTCGTGATTCCCATGATGTTGAAGTGCCGCATTTTCAGGACCTCCCCTCCTTCAAGCTGCGTAACAAGGCTCATCAAAGCCCCAAATCCGTGATCTCGGTTACGCTAGTTTCCAAACCTTGGCCCCGTCAACCCACAAATATACCTATTATTTGCTGGACATTAGTTGAACTGAGGATCAGTTTGCATCGAAACTGAGATCACACTCTGGGGGAGGAGACATGATCCGGGGCAGTGAATCAGACAGCTGGTCCCGGCTGGGACCCCTGACCTTTGACGAAGGCACGACGGCCCAGGCGCAGGTCTATGCGCGGCTGCGGGACGCACTGATCAGCGGCTATTTCCGCCCGGGCGAGGAAATCAGCCTGCGCCGCGCCTCGACTGCGCTCGGCACCAGCGTGACCCCTGTCCGCGAGGCCCTGCGCCAGCTGGAAAGCGACGGCGGGCTCGAGGTTTTCGGCGGCAACCGCGTCCTGCGTGTGCCGGTCCTGTCGGAAGCCGAGCTCATCGACATCCGCGACATCCGCATCAACCTGGAAAGCCTTGCGGCCGCCCAGGCGCTTGACGGCATCGGGCCTTCGCAGATGCGGCTCATCTCGAACGCCTGCACCGTCATGCAGCGTGCAGCCGACACAGGCGATGCGGACCTCTACCTGGAAAGCAACTGGCGCTTCCATTCGCTGATCTACCGCGCGGCCGCGCGCCCGATCCTGATGGGCGTGATCGAGCGGATGTGGCTGCGCGTCGGCCCCCTGATCCGGCTGGCGGTCACGGCCCCGAACCACTTCGGCCGCTCGATGGAAAGCCACCGCGCCGCCGAGCTTGCCCTGCGCGAGCGCGATGCTTCGGCCCTGCAGGCCGCCATCATCCGCGACATTTCCGATGCAGCGTCCGATCTGGGCCGGACGCTGCGCGACTACGGGCCGGCAAAAACTGCCGGCAAGGCTTGAGCCCCTGGAACGGGAGAAGGATCGATAACATGGCAAAGACCGTTTCCATCATCGGCTGCGGCCTGATCGGCAGAGCCTGGACCATCGTCTTTGCAAGGGCGGGACTGGAGGTCCGCGTGTGGGACGCCGACCCCGCAGCCCTGGCAAGCGCGATGGACAGGCTGCAGGAGACCTGCGTCGAGGCGGGCGAAGACCCCTCGATCCTGGCACGCGTCACGATCGCAGCGGACATGCAGTCGGCGCTGGAAGGCGCGGAATGGGTGCAGGAAAACGGCCCCGAGCGGATCGAGATCAAGCGCCGCATCTATGCCGATCTCGACCGGCTGGCGGCGCCGGACACGATCCTCGCCTCCTCCAGTTCGGCCCTTGTCGCCTCGCAGTTCGCCGAAGGGCTCGACGGACGGCACCGCATCATCGTCGCCCATCCCGTGAACCCGCCCCATGTGATCCCGGTAGTCGAGCTCTGCCCTTCCCCGGACACGGCGCCCGAGGTCATGGATCGCGCCGAGGCGCTGATGCGGGATGCCCGGCAGGTTCCCGTGCGGCTGTCGCGCGAGATCGACGGCTTCGTCCTGAACCGCCTTCAGGCGGTTCTGCTCGCCGAGGCGCTTTCCCTGGTCGAACAGGGGATCGTCTCGCCTGAAGGCTTGGACGACACGGTCTGCCACGGCTTGGGGCGGCGCTGGACGCTGCTGGGGCCGCTCGCGACGATCAACCTGAACGCACCGGGCGGGGTCGCGGACTACCTCGACCGCTACGGCCCGACAATGGCGCGCCTCAGCGACAGCGCCGCGCGGGGCGAGGCGTTCACGCGCAAGGCCGGAGAGATCACCGCCGCGGCCCTGCCGGGCAGCGACCGGGTCGCCGAACTCAGCCGCAGCCGCGACAGGAAGCTGGCGGCGCTGGACAAGTTTCTGAAGTCCCTGAAGGAAGAGAAGTAAGCATGGCTGCCAAACGCAAGGTCATCATCACCTGCGCCGTCACGGGCGCGATCCACACTCCGTCGATGTCGGAACACCTGCCGGTCACGGCCTCGGAAATCGCCGAAGCGGCGATCGGGGCCGCCGAGGCGGGCGCAGCCGTCGTCCACCTTCACGCGCGCGATCCGCAGGACGGCCGCCCCGACCAGACCCCCGAGGCCTTTGCGCCCTTCCTGCAGGTAATCAAGCAGCGCACGGACTGCGTGGTCAACATCACCACTGGCGGCGCGCCGACCATGACCATCGAGGACCGGGTGCGCCCCGCCGCGACGTGGAAGCCGGAACTGGCGTCGCTGAACATGGGCTCGATGAACTTCGGCCTGTTCCCGATGCTCGCCCGCTTCGAGAGCAAGCTGAAGCACGAATGGGAACGCGAATACCTCGGCAACAAGGGGATCCTGTTCCGCAACACCTTCGCGGACATCGAGCACATCATCACCACTCTGGGCGCGAACGGCACCCGCTTCGAGTTCGAGTGCTACGACACCGCGCATCTTTACAACCTCAAGCACTTCCACGATGCCGGGCTGGTCAAGGGACCGCTGTTCATCCAGACAGTCTTCGGACTGATGGGCGGGATCGGCGCGCATTACGACGACGTCATGCACATGAAGCGCACGGCCGACCGGCTGTTCGGCGACCAGTACCGCTGGTCCGTCCTTGGCGCCGGCAAGAACCAGCTTCCGGTGGCGGCGATCGCGGCGGCGCTTGGCGGTCACGTCCGCGTCGGGCTCGAGGATTCGCTGTGGGCCGGCCCCGGCCGCCTGGCCATCAGCAACGCCGAACAGGTCACCGCCGTCCGGCAGATCATCGAGGGTCTGGGCCTCGAGATCGCGAGCCCGGACGAGGCGCGGGACATGCTGGCGCTCAAGGGCGCGGATACGGTCGGCTTCTGACACGTGACAAGGCCGGCCTGCCCGTCAGGCCGGTCCGTTCGGGGTTCGGGCCCTTCGGCCCGATGTTCCGAACCTAGGCCGCCTGGTTCCGGGCAGTGCCGGAACGATGCTTGGTGTATCACTCGATCAAGGACCCTTGCGCATCGGGCATGGGCCATGATGACTCCCTCATGCCGACGCGCTTCATGCCAAGGCTGGTTGACCCGATCAGTCCCTCACGTTTCACTGCCGCCGCAAGCCCGACGTCCTGCGAAGGGTCATGAAAACGGTCGCGGGGATCAGGATCAACCGCCTTCCCGGACGAGCGAAGTCTCAATCAAATCTGGACTCCAGCGCCGCGCGCGGTGTTGCGGACGTGATCGTGCATCCTTGCCCCTGCCGCCTGGCTGTCGCCACGTTCCAGCGCCTCGACGATCGTCCAGTGCTCGGCGATGGATTGCAGCATCCGGTCGGGGTTCGTGTTCGGGATGGGGTGGCGCTGGGTTTCGGTCACCAGTTGCCGGACCGTCCGGTAGAGGTTCGTCAGCATCCGGTTGGGGCAGGCCGTGGCGATGCCGAGGTGAAAGGCCAGGTCCGCCTCGACATGGGCCACCAGGTCTCCGGAGGTCCAGGCCTCCTCGAAGGCCTGGGCTGCGGCGTTCAGATCCGCAAGGACCGAGGGCGTCATGGCCGTCGCGGCAAGGCGGCACAGTTCCGCCTCGATCAGGATGCGTGTCTGGAAGACGTCCCGCAGGTCATGCGCGTCGTCATACCGCCAGGCAGGCAGGGCCGGGCGGGACGCAGGGTCCAGCACGAAGGTGCCGCGCGCGGGCAGGGTCTGCACGAGCCCCAGCGTCTCCAGCGTCAGCAGCGCCTCGCGCAGCGAAGGGCGCGACACGTTCAGTTGTTCCGCCAGCACCCGCTGCGAGGGAAGCTTCTGCCCCGGCTTCAACTCGCCTGACCGGATCATCTGCTGCAAACGACGGGCAATCGCCTCGGTCAGCGGACCCTTGTCCCACATCATGTCCGTCGTCCCCTCCTGCGGCACTTCCGGTCCCCCCTGCTGACCCGGCAACATAAATGTTGCAAAGCCTTCCTGCGCACGGCTCATTACTGGTCAGACCGGTTTGCCCGGTCAAACCAAAAACAAGTACAACGGGGAAGTATCATGCGCGGGAACAGAATGCGACGGCTGGGGCTGGCACTGGCGCTGCTGGCGGGCTCGGTGGGGGCTGCCGTGGCCCAGGACAAGCTGACGGTGGGCGCCAACATCGGCAACGTTCCGTGGGAGTTCCAGGACGACTCGGGCAAGTTCGTGGGCTTCGAGATCGACCTTGTCGCCGCCATCGCCGAGCGCCTGGGGGCCGAGGTCGAGACGGTGAACATCCCCTTCAACGGCCTGTTCTCGGCGGTGCAGTCGGGCCGCATCGACATCGCGACCTCGTCCATCACCATCACCGACGAGC
This sequence comes from Paracoccus niistensis, assembly GCF_042432925.1. Taxonomy (NCBI): domain Bacteria; kingdom Pseudomonadati; phylum Pseudomonadota; class Alphaproteobacteria; order Rhodobacterales; family Paracoccaceae; genus Paracoccus; species Paracoccus niistensis. The sequence goes on from NZ_JBHLWE010000004.1 coordinate 49,571, forward strand.
GGCTGAAGTCGGTCAGCTTCGCGCAGCCCTATTACGACAGCGACCAGTCTCTGACCGTGGCCGAGGGCGGCCCCGCCTCGCTTGACGAGATGAAGGGCAAGGTCGTGGGCGTGGACACCGGCTCGACCGGCGACATGTGGGCCAGCGCGCAGCAGGCAACCTACGGCTTTGCCGAGATCCGTCGCTACGAGGGGCTGGCCCCGGCGATGCTGGATCTGACGGCAGGGCGGATCGACGGCTATATTTCCGACATTCCGGCGCTACTTTACTACGTCAAGGACAAGCCGAACCTGAAGGTCGTGGCGCGGATCGAGACGGGCGAGAAATACTCGATGATGTTCGCCAAGGACGCGGAATTGGCGACGCGCGTGAACACGGTGCTGGACGAGCTGAAGACCAGCGGGTTCATGGCCGAACTGCACGAGAAATGGTTCGGCGTGGCGCCCGACGCCGGCTCCTCGACCATCACCGTGCTGCCGATGCCTTCGCTGAACTGATCCGGGGCGCGCGGGTCCGGGGCGCGTCCCCGGGCCTGCGGAGCACCGGCATAGGAATTACATGGATCTTTTCGACACCTTTCTGAACGCCGAGGTCATGCGGCGCAGCATGCCCATGCTGATGCAGGGCCTGTGGATCACGCTGCAGCTTGGCCTGGCCAGCATCGTGGCGGGACTTGTCCTGGGACTGGGGCTGGCGATGGTCCGGCTTTACGCCGCGCCCCCCCTGCGGGTGCTTGCGCGAGTCTACATCGACATCTTCCGCTCGATCCCGCTGCTGGTTCTGCTGATCGTCGTCTATTACGCCCTGCCCTTCGTCGGCCTGCGCCTGTCGCCCTTCGTGTCGGCCATGTCGGCGCTGACGCTGGTGTCGGGCGCCTATACGGCCGAAATCTTCCGCGCGGGTATCGAGGCAATCCCGAAGGGCCAGTTCGAGGCCTCGGCCGCCCTGGGGCTCAGCCCGACGCAGACCATGGTGGACGTGATCCTGCCGCAGGCGGTCAAGATCGTCATTCCGCCGCTGACCAACAATTCGATCAACGTGGTCAAGGATACTGCGCTGGCCTCGGTCGTGGCGATGCCCGACCTGCTGAAGCAGGCCACGCAGGCGCAGGCGCTGGCTGCAAACCCGACGCCCCTGATCGTGGCGGCCGTGATCTACGTCGCGTTCCTGTGGCCCCTGGTCGCCGCCGTGTCGCGGATGGAACGCCGCTTTGCCGCAAGGAGGCGCTGAGATGCCCGGCTTTGTCAGCATCCGGAACCTGCGCAAATCCTATGGCACCTTCGAGGCGCTGAGAGGCATCGACCTCGACGTCGCCAAGGGCGAGGTCGTCTGCGTGATCGGCCCCTCGGGGTCGGGCAAGTCCACGCTGATCCGCTGCATCAACCGGCTGGAAGGCTTTTCCCCGGAAAGCGAGATCCGCGTGGACGGCATCCCCGTCGCCACGGGACGGGCGCTGGCCCGCGTCCGGGCCGAGGTGGGGATGGTCTTCCAGTCCTTCAACCTGTTCCCGCACCTGACCGTGCGCGAGAATGTCATGCTGGCCCCGCGCCGGGTGCGCGGCATTCCGCGCGCCGAGGCCGCGCGGCGGGCCGACCAGCTTCTGGCCCGCGTGGGCATCGCCAACCAGGCGGACAAGTATCCCGAGCACCTGTCGGGCGGCCAGCAGCAGCGCGTCGCCATCGCCCGCGCGCTGGCCATGGACCCGCAGGTGATGCTGTTCGACGAACCGACCAGCGCCCTTGACCCCGAGATGGTGGGCGAGGTGCTGGACGTGATGCGCGACCTCGCCCGCACCGGCGTCACCATGATCGTCGTCACCCACGAGATGGGCTTCGCCTCGCAGGTCGCCGACCGCGTGATCTTCATGGACGCGGGCCAGATCGTCGAGCAGGGCCCGCCCGCCCAGGTCCTTTCCAACCCCCTCGAGCCGCGCACCCCGAACTTCCTCGGTGCCGTGCTGAACCATTGAAGGCGAAGAACAGATGACATCTTTAGACATGGACCACGTCCGGTCTCAGTTTCCCAGGCTGCGCGACGACTGGGCCTTCTTCGACAATGCGGGCGGATCGCAGATCTGCCAGCCGGCGCTGGATCGGGTGGTCGAGTTCCTGACCCACCGCAACGTCCAGATCGGCGGCAGCTACGCGGTCTCGCAGGCCGCGGCCGAGGCGCTGCAAATGGGCCGCGAGGCCGCGCGGACGCTGGTCAACGCCGCCCGCCCCGAGGAAATCGTCTTCGGGCCCTCGACCACGGTGCTGCTGCAGAATCTCGCCACCGCCATGTGCAGCCAGTTCCGCCCGGGCGACGAGGTGATCGTCACCATGGCCGACCACGAAAGCAACATCGGCCCCTGGATGCGGCTGAAGGACCTCGGCGTGACCGTGAAGGTCTGGCCGCTGGATCCGCAGACGCAGGATCTGCAGCTGTCCGACCTCGCCCCCCTGATGACCGACCGCACGCGGCTGGTCTGCGTCACCCATGTGTCGAACATCCTGGGCAAGGTGCATCCGGTCGCCGACTTCGCCCGCTTCGTGCATGAGCGCGGCGCGCTGATCTGCGTTGACGGGGTCGCCTATGCGCCCCACCGGCTGATCGACGTGCGGGCCTGGGACGTCGATTACTATGTCTTCAGCCTCTACAAGGCCTACGGCCCGCATGGCGCGCTGATGTACGGGAAATACGACCTGCTGGCCGAGCTGGACGGGCTGTACCATTATTTTTACGGCAAGGACAAAGTCCCCGGAAAGCTGGAGCCCGGCAACCCCAGCTACGAATCCGCCTACAGCACCGACGGGATCGTGGACTACCTCACCACCCTTGCCCGCCATCACGGCGCCACCGGCGACCGCCGCGCGCTGGTCGCCGCCGCCTATGATCTGATCACCGCGCAGGAGGACATGCTGACCGACCGCCTGCTGTCCTGGCTGTCATCGCGCAACGATTGCCGCATCATCGGCGAGGCGGCGAACCAAGGCAGCACCCGCGTCCCCACCATCGCCTTCAAGTTCGACGGCCGGGATTCGGGCGAGATCGTTCGCGCGGTGGACGACCACGGTATCGCCATGCGCTTTGGCGATTTCCACTCGCGCCGTCTGGTCGAGCACCTGGGACAGGATCACGCGGGCGGCGTTCTGCGCGTCTCGATGGTGCATTACAACACGGTCGAGCAGGTGGACCGGCTGACCGAGGCGCTGACCTCGATCCTGGCCCGAGCGGCGGCATGACCGCGCTGGACCTCGTCATCCGGGGGGGAACAGTCGTCACCGCCGCGGACAGCTACCGCGCGGATGTCGGCGTTCGAGGCGGCCGCATCGCCGCGATCGGCGATGCCTTGACGGGGGCCGAGACGATCGACGCGGACGGCCTGCTGGTGCTGCCCGGCGGGATCGACGCCCATGTGCATCTGGACCAGCCGACTTCGGACGGCACGGTCATGGCGGACGACTTCGCCAGCGGCACGCGCTCGGCCGCGGCGGGCGGCAACACGACGGTCCTGCCTTTTGCCCTGCAGATCAGGGGTCAGTCCCTGCGCGCCTGCGTCGAGGACTATCACCGCAAGGCCGACGGCCGCTGCCACACGGACGTATCCTTCCACCTGATCATCAGCGATCCTAGCCCGCAGGTGCTGGGCCAGGAACTGCCGGCACTGGTGCGGGACGGCTACACCTCGTTCAAGGTCTTCATGACCTATGACGACCTGGTGCTGAACGACGCCCAGTTGCTGGACGTCTTCGAGGTCGCCCGGCGTGAGCGCGCCCTGGTCATGGTCCACGCCGAGGGGCATGATGCGATCAAGCACCTGACCCGCCGTCTTGAGGCCGAGGGCCGGACCGCCCCCTATTACCACGGTCAGGCCCATGCCCAGATAGCCGAACGCGAGGCGACCCACCGCGCCATCAGCCATGCCCAGCTGATCGACCTGCCCATCGTGATCGTCCATGTCTCGGGTCGAGAACCGATGGAGCAGATCCAGTGGGCGCGGGCGCGCGGACTCAAGGTCCACGCGGAAACCTGCCCGCAGTACATCGCGCTGACCGCCGACGACCTTCGCGGGCTGAACATGGATTTCGAGGGGGCGAAATACGTCTGCTCGCCCCCGCCGCGCGACACCGACAGCCAGGCAGCGATCTGGCAGGGGCTGCGCGACGGGACCTTCGACCTGTTCTCCTCGGACCACTGCCCCTTCCGCTTCGAGGGCCCGGCGGACACCGGCAAGAACAATCCCCGCGCCCGCACCTCGTTCCGCTGGGTGCCGAACGGCATCCCCGGCGTGGAAACCCGCTTGCCGATCCTGTTTTCCGAGGGCGTGTCCAAGGGCCGCATCACCCTGCAACGCTTCGTCGCGCTGACCTCGACGAACCCCGCGCGGCTTTACGGTCTGTATCCGCAGAAGGGCAGCATCGCCGTCGGTGCGGACGCCGACCTGACGCTGTGGAACCCGACCCTGACCCGCAGGATCCGGCAGGCCGACCTGAACCACGGCTGCGACTACACGCCTTATGAAGGGCTGGAGGTCACCGGCTGGCCGGTCCGCACCCTCCTGCGCGGGCGCGCCATCGCGCTGGACGGCGTCCCGATGGCCGAACCCACGGGGACCTACCTGCCCCGTGGAACCAGCGAGGCATTTGCGCAGGCAGGACATGGGCTGGCTCCGCCCCCCTGAACCGGCAGACGACCCCCGGCTACGCTGCGTCGGACCCTGCCCCTCAGCCTGACCGCATAGGCAGCAAAACGATCACTGTTGCCCTTGGCGACGGCGGCGAAGCGCCCCTGCCCTCTGCCGGTTTGCCTTGAACGGGCACGATCCTGTCCTGTCTGGGCAGGCTCAATGAACGCCCCTTTTGAAAGGCCATCGGCGCGCCTTGCTGCACAGTTGCCGGGATGCCTGTGTGGTACAGACCCAAGGCACCAGGAAGCGCTCCATCGCGGTCGGGAACTCGTCCCGGTTCTGCGCGCCCATGCAGCCAGCCGAGCCGAAATGGGTCGAGGTGCCCGGCTGGAACCAGGCGCCGCGAAAGACACGCGCGGTCGTTCCCCTCATCGTCCTTCAGCACCGGGCCGTGCCGGGCAGCGGCGATGGTCAGTCCTTGTAAGGGTCGAACTCGTTTCCTCCGGCCATGCAGACGATCAGCGGCCTGAGGGTGTGGATGATCCGGACGGTGCTGCCATGATGGGCAAGAACGTCGGCCAGCTTCTTGTAGACCTCGGGGGCCTCGTCAGCGCCCGCGCCGCGAAGATGGGTGCCCGATTGCGCGATCCTGAGCCGCACCGCTTCGAAGTCCACCGCCCCACCCTCGGTGTACCACTCGGTGATCTTCTTCACCCTGCCGTCCGGCTGCTTTTGCTCGACGATGCGCTTGCGCCGCTTGCCGGCAGCCCTGGTGCGAGACATGATCCGCCCCGCGCCATGGATGGTCGAATAGAAGGCCGCGCGTGAAAGTTCGCTGTCCACGCCCTCGACGATGACCGAAACGTCGCCCATCGAGGACCCGATGAAGCTGCGCTGACCGGGGAAGGCCGGGGTGGCGCCTTTTCGAACGACCCAGTAGCTTTCTCCGCCATGGGTTTCCTGCCATGCGAAGTTGTGGTGGTTGTGAACTTCCTCGATGATCCTGCCGCCCAGGATGCCGACGACGGTTTCACATACCCAGTCCCGACCGGCATAGGCATAGTCACCCGCAAGCCGCATCGCCCGGATGTAGTCGCGCCCGTGGCGGCTGCCGACATCCAGCGTGTTCGGGGTCTCATCCACGATGTTCGGGTTGTCGCCGGCGCGCTTCATGAAATGCGTGGCAATGGCGTGGCCCAGTCCGCGCGACCCGAAATGCGCCCCGACCCAGATCCGGTCCGCCTCGTCGGCGAAGACGTCAAGATAATGGTTGCCCGAGCCGATCGTTCCAAGCTGGTCCAGCGCCTTCTTCTTGAGATCGGGGTTGCTCTTGAGGAACCCGACCTCGTCCCAGGCCGGATCGTCGAAGACACGGTGAACGACAGGCGTGGCGTTCTTGCGCCCGATGCCGAAGGACAGGCTTGCATAGATCTCGTCGGCGAGCCGCGAAAGGCGGCCCTCGATGTCGCCGAGGCTGAGGTTCGTCAGGACGGCCTTGTTCCCGCAGGCAATGTCGAACCCCACGCCCGCGGGCGGAACCTTGTCCTTGTAGACTGCGACGCCGCCGACGGGCATGCCGTAGCCCTTGTGGTTATCGGCCATCAGCAGCATGGCCTCTGCATCGACGGCGCAGCGCTCTGCCTGGGCGAGGGTGGCCGGGTCGGCCTTGCCGAAGACCCTGACCGTCATCGCCCGCGGCCCGCGCGCCTGGTTCCGTTCCGGGGTTCCCTCGGCATCCCTGGTCCTCGCTTCAAATCGTCCCGACGCTCAAGTGCAGAGGCGCTGAACGGTTCCCCGGTCGAGCAAGCCGGTATGCCCATCGGCGGGCAGGATCTGGATGCGCCTTCCGCCCTTCGACCTCTGCCGCTGCCCGGCTGGCGGACATGGCGATTCGGACGACTGAAGCCTGGAAATCTGATAAATCTACGCTGCCGGCACCTGTTGCACCGGAGTTGGAGGGTTGATCGTGTTCAAAGTCCTGCTGCTCGGAGGAGTCGGGATCATGCCCCTGCTCTGCCCGGATGCTGTCGCCGCAGCCCCGTCGGTCGCGCGAGGCGAATACCTGGTCACGGGTCCGGCAGGCTGTGGCAACTGCCATACGCCGCTCGGGCCCGAGGGACCCGACTTCTCCAGGGCGCTCGGTGGACGTCTGGTGGACGAGAACCCGGCCTTCACCGCCTATGCACCAAACATCACGCCCGGCGGGCGGATGGCGCGCTGGACGGACGAGGAACTTGTTCGGGCGATCCGCGAAGGGCGGCGGCCTGACGGAACACTGATCGGGCCGCCGATGCCCTTTGCGCTTTATCGCGGGCTGTCGGACGATGACGTGCATTCCATCGTGGCCTACCTCAGGACGGTGCCGGCCGTGGAAGGCGAGCAGCCGGACAGTGTCTACAACATCCCGCTTCCACCCGACTACGGACCGCCGGTCGTCAGCGTCGCCCATCCCGAAGAGGGGGTGACCGTGGGATATGGCGCCTATCTCGCCGGACCCGTGGCGCATCGCATGGAGTGCCACACGCCGCATGGTCCGCAGGGTCCGATGCTTGAAACCCATGCCGGGGCCGGCGGCTTCGAGTTCCGCGGGCCGTGGGGTATCTCCGTTGCCGCGAACCTGACGCCCCATCCGGAGGATGGCATTGCCAGATACAGCGACGAGCAATTGAAGGCGATGATCACGCAAGGCGTCCATCCGGACGGAACGCCGATGATGCCGCCGATGCCGTATGCCTACTTGGCAAGGATGACCTCGGACGATCTTGATGCGGTCATACTGTACCTGCGCAGCCTGAAGCCGCTGCCGCTGCATCATTAACGCAAGTGTCGCCGCAAAGCCTGGCAGCGCGAGGAGTACATCGCGGGGGCATCCACCCTATTCGGGCGTTCCCGCCTCCCGCAGCGCATCCCCGAGCATTGTCCTCAGCGCGGCGTCCGTGAAGGGCAGCACCGTGAAGAACCTTTGCAGGCTTGCGCCGGGGTAGCGGGTGCGCAGGACGGCCTGCCAGGTCCGGACGCCGGAACTGTCCCCGGCCCGCAGGCAGACCGCCACGGCGATCATCAGCATGGCAATATGGGCATGGGGCGCCCGTGCGCCCCTGTTCGCCCAGACGACCGCCTCGTCAGGGCGTCCCGCGGCAAGCAGGGCCACGGCCTTGCAGGCCTGCATGGCGCAAAGCATCGGATCAAGCGGGCTCAGCGCAATGGCATGGTCCATGTCGCCAAGGCAGTCCGCTGTCCGGCCGGCCAGCATGGCGGCGAAGCCGCGCGAGTAATAGCCCTTGGCATAGCTCGGGCTGAGCTGCACGGACCGGTCGAGCCACGGCCTGCCGTCCTCGGGCCGGTCGAGCAGCAGGAACAGGCGTCCTTCGGCAAGATTTGCAAAGGGGTCCAGCGGGTCGAGATCAAGGCTGCGTTCGGCATGGGCCTGCGCCTGCGCCACGGCCAAGGGGCGGTCCTGCGTCCATCTCATCGCCGCCGACTGGTAGCTGGTGAAGGAGAGGGCCGCGAAGGCGCTGGCGAAGTTCGGGTCCAGACGCGTCGCACGCTCGAAGTAACCGGTGGCGATGGCATTGTCGGCTTCGGTGAAACGGAAGATGTGCTGCAGCCCGAGGTGATAGGCTGCCCAGGCGTCCAGTTGCTCGGTCGGGCAGGACCGGGCGCGCAGGGCTTCGTTCAGGGGGATCTGGATCTCGAGCGCGGCCAGAACGGCGGTCGCGATGTCCCCCCGCGTCTGGTGAATGTTCTCCAGGCTGCCATGGAATTGCTCGGCCCAGACGACGGTCCCGGATCGGAGATCCGAAAGCTCGATCGAGGTCACGATCCTGCGCGCCGCATGCTCGATCGTCCCGGAAAGCGCATAGGTCGCGCCCAATCCGAGGGTACCGAACTGCGGCGACTCCGTGCTCCGCAGACGGAAGGTCGTCTCCTGCGCCAGAACCTGAAGCCACCGCAGACGCGACAGGCCGGCGATCAGGTCGGCCGGCACCGCGTCCGCGACAACCCCGAACCCGCCGGATGGCCCCACCTGGCGGAACGGCAGGATGGCGACGCACGGCTTGGAACCAACCTGTCCGGCACCGGTTGCCGCGCCGCTCTCCTCTGCGACCCGGGGCCGGCCCGCAGCCGGCTGGTGCGACACATCCGCCACGAAGCGGAAGCCACGACCGCGCATCGTGCGGATGAACCGCTGCGCCGTGCCGTCGTCGCCCAGCGCCTTCCGCAGGGACTTGAGCACGGTCGAAACCGCCGCGTCCGAGATGAAGCGCCCACCCCAGACGGCCTCGATCGCCTCTTCCCGTGTGACGAGCCGGTCCCGCCGTTCCACGAGCAGCAGCAGCAGGTCGTAGGCCTTCGGCTCAAGCGCGACCGGGCCGTGGGGTCCGGACAGTTCCGCGCGGCCCGTATCAAGGCAGAACTCGCCCAGGCGGTAGATCATCGCCCCGGTCCTTTGCAGGCCCCGCGATCTTACCACGAAATCCCCACGCTGTCCTCAAGCACGGCCATGGAGCGGCAGCTATCTTCGGCCCGGTCCAGGATCCCGACAGACTGATCCCGGACACGAAGCCATCCCTTGGAGGACTCAGGCATGACCATGACACCAACCGCTCCCGACGTCTCCCATCCCGATTACGGCGCCATAAAGGCACGCCAGCAGGCCGCCTGGGCATCCGGCGACTACGCCCGCATCGGCGTCACCCTGCAGATCGTGGGCGAGACGCTGGCCGAGGCGATGGACCTGCCCGCGGGCGCAAGTGCGCTGGACGTGGCGGCCGGCAACGGCAACGTGACCCTTGCGCTCGCCCGGCGCGGGGCGGCGGTGGTCTCCACCGACTACGTGCCTGCGCTGCTGGATCGGGGGCGCCAGCGCGCCGAGGCCGAAGGGCTGCCCGTTGCCTTCCAGGTTGCCGATGCCGAGGCGCTTCCCTTTGCAGACGGCAGCTTCGACGCCGTGACCTCGACCTTCGGCGTGATGTTCGCCCCCGACCAGGACCGGGCTGCGGCCGAGATGCTGCGCGTCTGCCGTCCCGGAGGCCGGATCGGGCTGGCCAACTGGACACCCGACAGCTTCATCGGCGAGGTGTTCCGCACGCTCGGCCACTACATGCCCCCGCCTGCGGGCCTAAAGCCGCCCTCCCGCTGGGGCGACCGCGCCTGGATCGAGGCGACCTTCGGCCCGACTACCAGCGCGATCACCTTCACCCCGAAGTCCTTCGTCTTCCGCTACGCCTCGCCGCAGGACTTTCTGGACGAGTTCCGCCGCTTCTACGGCCCGATCCACAAGGCTTTCCTGGCGCTGGATGCGGCAGGGCAGCAGGGGCTCGAGCACGACCTGCTGGCCGCGATGGCGCGCTTCAACTCGGCCACGGATGGCACCCTGCGGCTGCCTTCGGAATATGCCGAGATCGTGGTGACCAAGGCCTGACGAGCCACGCGTCTCGCGGCGCTGTCAGGCTGGAGCCCGGCACCTGTGGCAGGCGATCCATGTGGCGGACCAAGGCCACCCAGTTCCCCAACAGGACCGCCTTTGCCCGGCCCGGTTCACTCCGGGACGAGATGGGGAGCACGATCCGTTACCCCGGCGTTGAGATCGAGGGCGCGGTGAGCCGTTTGGGTGGCATCGACACTTGCACACAGGACGAGCGGCGGCCCCCCGCCGGTCGTCTTTCTCCGTGCACAGGGGTTCGGCACCTGCCGAGCTGTGGCGCTCACCAAGGATGATATCTGCGGTGTCAGCGCGGTGCTTCGAAACCGCGCGGCCACTGCCCTCAGCAGTAACGCTCGACGAAGGCCATCTGGTGATCGCCGTAGCGGTCGCCATGGGCAAAACCGGCAGGAAGGACGCGCTCGATCGCTGCAATGTCGGCCGGGTCGAGACGCGGAACCTGCCAGTCGTGCAGATGCTCCGCTCTCCGCGTGCCGGGGATCGGAATGATGTGATCCCCCTGCGCCAGAACCCAGGCAAGCGCCGTTCCCGGAACCGACCAGCCCCGCGCGGCGCACAGGGCGCGGAAGGGCGCGATGGCCGAAAGGTTGGCCGAGAAGTTCGGCTCGAGGAAACGCGGGTTGGTGTCGCGGAAGTCGATGCCGGTGCGGAAGGCACGCTTCAGCGGCTCGCGCCCGAACATCCCTCGCCCCAGCGGAGAGAAGGCGACAAAGGCCACGCCCAGTTCCCTGCAGGCCTGGATCAGGCCGAGCTGCGGCAGGCGCGTCCAGAGCGAGAACTCGTTCTGGACCGCAGTCACCGGATGCTCGGCGTGGGCGCGGCGCAGGGTCGAGGGCGCGACCTCGGAAAGGCCATAGCCGCCGATCTTTCCCTCGTGAACCAGCCTGCCCATCGTCCCGGCAAGGTCCTCGACGGGGATCTCGGGCTGGCGGCGGTGGATGTAATACAGGTCCACATGTTCGCGCCCGAGCCGCCGCAGCGAGGCTTCGAGGGATTGGCGGATGTAGGACTCGTCGTTGCGGACCGTCCGCGGCGGCCCGGTGACGATGCCGCACTTGGTGGCCAGATGGATGTCGCGGCGCCCCCATCTGCCGATGATCCGCTCGGACAGGCCCATGCCGTAGATGTCGGCCGTGTCGAAATGGGTGATGCCCGCATCCGCCGCGGCGTCGAGGCAGGCCAGCGAGGTCGCCTCGTCCGTGGGGCCGAAGATCCCGCCGAAGCTCATGGTGCCGAAGCCGACGGCCCCGACAGTGCGGGTACCGAGCCGTCTTTGTTCCATCTGCGCCTCCTCTTGCCGGGCCGCGGCAAGGAAGCGCGCCCGGTCCTGCCCGTCAAGGGACGGCGGCCGCATCGCGGGCATCTGGCATTGCTCGGCAATCGGCCGTCCAGACGGCGCAGTGGGGATTTCCAAAATGAGCCATCCGTACTGACACACCGTAAGGAAGCTGTTGGCGGCCTTCGCCTTGCAGGACGCGACAGCCCGCCGTGACAGGTTTCACCCTGCGGGAATGACAGGGCGTGGATGCCGGAGCCGTCTTCGGCCCCTGTTCACAGGCCCGGAGGACAGCGGCGTGAGAGGGTGTATCGAGGGCCTGCTCAAGCCGAAACCGCCGCTCTGCCCCGGAACCTCCGCGCGGCACTCTCGTCGTTCAGGCGCGACATCGGCTGCCTGCCTTCGGTCCTCCCCCGCGCCGCCTGGCGCGGAGGAGATTGCAGCATGACTGCTGCCGCTTATTCGAAGTCGTCGCCGCCGTCGTCGAAACCGGCCTCGTCATAGCCGGCCTCTTCCTCCATCGGCTCCTCGGCGGAGGGCTCGGATGCGGCCGCGTCGCCGGCGAACATGCTGCCGATGGCGTTGCCCAGCAGCACGCCGCCCGCCACGCCCATGGCGGTCTGCGCCGCGCCTGCCATGAAGCCGCCGCCGCCCGCCGGGCGGCCGCCGCTCCATGGTCCGGCCCCCTGCCCCGGTTGCGGCGGCTGCCCGTAGCCCTGCGGCGCACGCGGTGCCATCGGCCGCTGCGGCTGCGGCTGGCCGCCGCCGAACAGGCGCCCGAACATGCCTCCGCCCTGCGGGGACTGGCGCTGTATCTGCTCCAGTTCCTGGATCTGCTGCTGGGCCGAGTTCAGGGCGTGTTCCTGCACGATCACGGTCTGGGCCAGGTAGTAGGCCGCGCCCGGATTGCGGGCGATCAGGTCGGCGATCAGGGTCTCGGCCTCGGGGTCGCGATGCGGTTGTGCGCGGCTGGCCTGCGACAGCTTGCCGAACAGACCCTCGATGGCCTGCCTGTCGTTGTGATCCATGACGTATTCTCCTTCTTCTTTCCTGCGTCATTCGTCCTGCTGGCCGGTCAGGCTCAGCAGAAGCTGGAAGATGTTGATGAAGTTCAGGTACAGCGACAGCGCGCCCATCACGGCCAGCTTCTGCTGCGTCTCGGCGTCATGGTGCTCGGCATAGGCCAGCTTGATCGACTGCGTGTCCCAGGCGGTCAGGCCGACGAAGACCAGGATGCCGATGATCGAGATGGCGAACTGCACCGCCGAAGAGCCCAGGAAGATGTTGATGATGCTGGCGATGACCACGCCGATCAGGCCCATGATCAGGAAGCTGCCGAGCTTCGACAGGTCGCGCCGGGTGGTGTAGCCGTAAAGGCTCATCCCCGCGAACATGGCGGCCGCGCCGAAGAAGGCCCGCGCGATCGAGGCGCCGGTGAAGACAAGGAAGATCGAGGCGAGCGACAGCCCCATCACCGCGCAGAAGGCCCAGAACAGCGCCTGCGCCGTGGCGCCCGAGACGGTCTCGATCCGGAAGGACAGGAACATCACGAAGGCCAGCGGCGCCAGCATGACCACCCATTTGAGCGGCGTGCCGAAGATCGGGACGTAGATCGCCGGGACCGAGGCGACCAGCACGGCCACAAGACCTGTCACCAGAAGGCCCAGGCCCATGTAGTTGTAGATGCGCAGCATATGCGCGCGCAGGCCGTCGTCGCGGACGGCGGCAGGTGCGAAGCCGGCGCTGTGGCCGGTCTGGCGTAGGGGTTGCATGGCAAGCTCCGAAGGTTGGGATCAGTAAAGCGTGTCCGACAGGCTCTGCGAGGCCTCCAGCAGCGCATCGGCCCGGCCGGCACCGGCGATCAGGACATGGGCCGTTTCGCCGATCTGGAACCAGGTGATGCTCTGGCCCGGGGCCTCGTGCGCGCGCGGCATGGTGACCTCGAAGCCGCCCGTGCGCACCGCGAAGTGGCTGACCTGCCCCAGCCCGGGGCTGTCGAACAGGATCTCGATCCCCGGCCCCTGGGGCGAGGGAAAGACCTGCGCGTCACGCACCGTCCAGGACGGATCGAAGCCCGGAAGGCGGATGCCCGTCGCCGCGCGCAGCTCGTCGGGATCCAGAAGCGCGCTTTCGGGCTGCGAGGACATGGCCGCACGCAGAAGGCTGACCTCGTGGGCCGAAAGTGCGGCCGTGACCATGGGCGGCGTCGGCGTGGAGGCCTGGCTTTCGCGCACCGACAGGGGCGTCAGCCCGGCATGGGCCAGCCAGCCCAGCGACACCAGCATGAGCGCCGGCACAAGGCGTAGCATCCGGCGCAGCCGGGCGTCGCGCCTGCGTGCCCGCGCCAGCTGACGCCCCGCCTTCAGCAGGGTCGGCGGCGCGGGCGGCGGCGCAAGCGCCCGGCGCAACTCGCGCTGCAGCGCCATGTCCCGCATGACGCGGGCGGCGGCCTCGGGGTTCCGGCCAAGATGCGCCTCGATCTCGGAGCGCTGCAAGTCGGACAGCTGGTCGTCGACATAGGCATCCAGATCCAGTTCGGTGATCTGCGGATCATCTTTCAGCACCCTGACCTCCCACCAGCCTGAGCGAGGGCCGCGCGGGCGCCTCGCCTTCCTCGTAGGCCCGGAGCCGGGCGCGGGCGCGCGAGACGCGCGACATCACCGTGCCCGGCGCGACGCCCATCAGGGCGGCTGCCTCGGCATAGGACAGCCCCTCGATGGCGATAAGCTGAAGCGCCTCGCGCTGGTCGTCCGGCAGGTCCATGAAGGCCTGCCGCAACTGCGACAGGCGCAGGACGCTGTCCTGCGGCGCCTCGATGGCGCGGGGGCTCAGTTCGGCATAAGCCGCCTCGCGGCGGCTGACGCTCTGGCTCTGGCGGCGTCGGTCGAGGAAGCGGTTGCGCAGGATGCCCCGCAGCCAAGGTCCGGACGCCTGCCCCGCAGCCAGTTGCCGCCGCTGCTCGTGCCCGCGCAGAAGCACGTCCTGCACGAGATCATCCGCCTCGGCCCGGTCGCGGGTCAGGGCGAAGGCATAGCGCCGCAAGGGCGTCAGAAGCGCAAGGATCGGGTCGCGTCGGGTCATCCTGGAAAGATAGACGGAACAGAAGGCGGCTTTCTTCCCGAGCGCCGGAAGATTTTTTCGGAAGCTCGCTGTCCCTTGCAGGACGGTGGCTGCAACCGGCGTCCGATAGATAGCGCCTCCACGTCCCAGAGGAGACCAGCGGATACTGGCGCGAGGACAGATGGCGGACCGGGGATCGCAGCCCGCCCCGCAGCGATCCAGGCGCTTGGAGGTATTTTCCGCCCTGTCCGGGCCTTGAGAAAGCGCAGCCTTCCTGAAGGCGAGCGGGCCGCCGCCCCCGCTCAGCCCTGCCGTTTCACCACAGGAAACGCAGCGTGCGCAGCACCTCGAACCAGTCGTCGCGGGTGAAACGAAGGCGGCGGGGCTCGGGGTAGTCGACGCCGGGGAAGAAGCTGCCGCGATAAGCGTCGCGCGGGGTCGCGAACTCCACCTCGACCTCCCATTGGTCAGCCAGCGGGTGATGGCTGCGGGACGGCAGGTCGGACAGGGCCGCCGCGACCCCCTCGCGGATCAGCTCGCGGGCGCGGACGGGGGTCACCGAGGAGGTGGCGGGGCCGAAGCCCTGGCTGACAGGGACCGTCACGATCCCCGGTGCCAACCCAGCCGCCGCCGCGCAGATGCCGCTGTCGCCCGACAGGAAGGCCGAGGGCACGCCCAGCGAGGCCGCGGTCAGGGCGTTCACGGTGAATTCCGAGGCAAGCGCGCCGTTGATCGTCAGGCGCATGACCTTGCCGTTGAAGCTGTGCGCCAGCGGATTGCTGTCGGTGCCGGCCGCGTCGTGATAGCCGGTATAGATCGCCGCCGCGCAGTCGCCGTCGATGCCGAACATCATCGAATGGGGATGGCCCGCCCAGTCCCGAATGATCCGCACCTGCGGCGGCAGCCGGTCCACCAGCAGGTTGCGCCCGGTGTGATGGGCGTCCTTGATGACGATCTCGGTCGCGCCCGCCTGCAGGGCGCCCTCGCAGGCGGCGACCACCTCGGCGGTCATCAGTTCTTGGAACTCGGGATACTCGGGCTTGTCGCGCTCGGTCTCGGGCCAGCAGGTGATGCCTGCGGTGCCTTCCATGTCGGCGCTGATGAAGACTTTCATTCGTGGGCTCCCCGCCTTCGGCGAGGCGCGAGGCTGTGCCGGAGCCGCTGAAAACACAAGAGGATTTTTTCAGAGAGTTTCCTTGCCACCTCCGCACCAACGGCTAACCTGCCCCGGACGGAACATCCCGGAGGATCAATGGGCCCGGTTGCGGATCTCGTCCTGAGAGGCGGCACAATCTGGTGCGGGGCGGGGTTGCCGGTCGCGCAGGCGCTGGCAGCCTGGGGCGGCAGGGTTCTGGCGGTGGGAAGCGAGGCCGAGATCGCGCCGCTGATCGGGGCGAACACCCGTGTCGTGGAGCTGGACGGGCGCTTCGCCATGCCGGGGCTTTACGACGACCACCTGCACCTGATCTCGACCGGGCTGGTGCTGGGTCATGTCGATGCCTCGCCGCCGGCCGCGCCGACGCTGAACGCCCTGCTCGACGCGATCCGGGCGCGGGCGGCCGTCACCCCCAAGGGCGATTGGATCCGGGCGCGGGGCTACGAGCAGCAGAAGCTGGACATCGGCCGCCACCCGCACCGGACGGAACTGGACGCTGCGGCGCCCGATCATCCGGTGTGGCTGACGCGCGCCTGCGGCCATGTCTCGGTCGCCAACAGCCGCGCGCTGGAGATCGCCGGCGTGACCGCCGCGACTCCCGCCCCCGAGGGCGGCGTGGTCGAGGTCGAGAACGGCACCCTGACTGGGATGCTGGCCGAGAATGCCCAGAACCTGGTCAGCAACCACATTCCGACGCCGGGAATGGAGGAGCTGATCGACGCCATCGAGGCGGGCGGGCGGCAGTTGCTGGCACATGGAATCACCAGCTGCATGGACGCCGCCGTCGGCATGATCGCGGGCATGGACGAAATCCGCGCCTATCACCTTGCCCGGCGCGACGGACGCCTGCCGGTGCGCGTCTCGCTGACGCTGCTGGGCGATCCCGGCACCTCGATCGTCGAGCCCTGCTTTCAGGCGGGCCTTGTCACGGGGGTCGGGGACGAGATGCTGCGGGTGGGTGCCGTCAAGATTTTCCTCGACGGCTCACTGGGGGGACGAACCGCATGGGTAAGCCGGCCCTATCGCGGCCAGCCGGACAACTTCGGCGTGCAGATGCTGCCGACCCAGCAGCTGGAAGGGCTGGTCGCGGATTACCACGCGCGGGGCTACCAACTGGCCTGCCACGCCATCGGGGACATGGCCATCGGCCAGCTGATCGGCGCCTATGAAAAGGTGCTGGCGGCCCATCCCGACCCCGATCGCCGCCACCGGGTCGAGCATTGCGGCTTTTCCACGCCCGAGCAGCACGCCCGCATGAAGGCCGCGGGCATCGCGCCCTCGCCCCAGCAGGTCTTCGTCCATGATTTTGGCGACAGCTATCTTGCCGTCATGGACGAGGAGGTGACGCGAGGCTGTTCCCCTTTGAAGACATGGCTCGACATGGGCTTCCGGCCGGGAACGGGCAGCGACTCGCCCGTCTGCCGCACCGATCCGCGCCCGAACCTGCACCAGATGCTGACCCGCCGGACCTGGAAGGGCACGGTCATGGACGCGCGCGAGACCGTGGACAACGAAACCGCCCTGACGGTCTATACCGAGAACGGGGCCTGGCTGGCGCACGAGGACGGTTTCAAGGGCCGGCTGCAGCCGGGCATGGTGGCCGACATCGCGATCTTCTCGCGCGATCTTCTGACCGCCACGCCCGAGCAGATCCTGAACGACACCGCCTGCGAACTGACGGTGCTGGGCGGCCGCGTGGCTTTCGACCGCAACGCCGCCTGACGACACAAACAACAATAAACTGGGGAGTAATGACGATGACGATCAGAGCCACCATCGGTGCCCTGCTGCTGGCGGGAACCGCGCTGTGCGCGCCTGCCTGGGCGCAAGAGGTGCAACGGGGCGGGACGCTGAACTTCACGGCGCCCTACGGCAGCAGCGTGGGCACGCTGGACATCACCGCCTCGGCCGAGGTCCAGACCGAGATCGTGGCCCATGCGATGCATCGCAGCCTGTACAAGTGGAACCCCGAGACCGGCAAGCCCGAGCCCGACCTGTTCACCGAGGTGAGCGTCAGCGATGACGGGCTGACCTATACCTACAAGCTGCGCAGCGACGCGGTGTTCCACAATGACAAGCCCTTCACGGCCGACGACGTCATCTTCAGCTACAACCGCATCGCCACCCCGGCGACGGCATCGCCCAGCGCGAACTTCATCTCGCGCATCAACGGCTTCGACGAAGTCCAGGGCGGCAGCGCGACCGAGATGTCGGGCCTGAAGAAGATCGACGACCACACGCTGGAAATCACCTTCACGGCAAGCCAGGACCCCGGCTTCGACCTGATGCAGAACTATGTCCCAATCTATCCGTCGAACGTGGACGGCAGCACGCAGGCGACCCAGCCGGTCGGCCTCGGGCCCTTCCGCTTCGTCGAGCATGTTCCCGGCTCTCGCGTCAGCTTCGAGCGGTTCGAGGGCTTTTTCGGCCAGGATGACCAGCCCTACCTCGACCGCCTCAACATCATGATCATGGGCGAGGCGGCGGCCCGCGACGTGGCCTTCCGCAACCGCGAGATCGACGTCTCGGTCCTGGGCAGCCAGCAGTACCAGGAATACCAGGCCGATCCCGATCTGTCGAAGGGCCTGCTGGAGGTCGCCGAGCTGTTCACCCGCGTCGTCGGCTTTGACACCACGAAGCCGCCCTTCGACGACAAGCGCGTCCGCCAGGCGGTCAACTACGGCATCGACAAGCAGCTGATCATCGACAAGCTGGTCAAGGGCAAGGCCTTTCCGGCGGTGGGCTTCATGCCTACGACCTCGCCCGCCTTCGACCCGAACGCGCAGGGCTATGCCTATGATCCCGAGAAGGCCAAGGCCCTGCTGGCCGAGGCGGGCCACCCCGACGGCATCGACCTGCCGGTGATCGCCAACCAGAACGAAAGCTGGGGCGCCCCGATCGTCGAGGCGATCATCCCGATGCTGTCCAAGGCCAACATCCGCGCCAGCGTCGAGCCGGTCGAGAACGCCGTGCTGGAAGACCGCATCACGGGCGGCGACTTCACCTCGTTCATCTGGTCGCTGTCGAGCGGCCCGGACCCGCTGAACATCCTGCGCTGCTTCTACAGCAAGACCGCGCAGTCGGCCTGCAACTACACCAAGTTCAGCAACCCCGAGGTGGACAGGCTCTACGAGGCCGCCCAGCAGGAGCGCGACGAGGCCAAGCGCAACGACCTGATCCGTCAGGCCGACGGCATCATCCGCGAGGAAGCGCCCTACTGGTTCTTCAACTACAACAAGGCGGTGATGGCTTATCAGCCTTGGGTGCACGGGCTGAAGGGCAACCCGCAGGAACTGGCGATCCAGGACTACGACAAGATCTGGATCGACGACACCGCGCCCGCCGACCGCAAGCCGCAGTAAGGCCAAGGGTCCCGCGGCGCGCCGTCGCTGCGGGACCGGACCTTCACCAACGACAGGGGGCGGAAGAATGGGCCGTTACGTCCTGCGGCGGCTGCTGCAGATGATCCCGACATTGCTTGCCGTGGCCGCGCTGATCTTCCTGATCTTCAGCGTCCTGCCCGGCAGCTTTGCCGGCACCATGACGGGTGGCGGCCGACGGGCGCTGTCCCCCGAACTGGTCGCCCAGATCAACGCCCAGTTCGGCCTGGACAAGCCGCTGCCGGTGCGGTTCTGGGACTATCTGGTGCGGCTGGTGCAGTTCGACCTCGGCACCTCGTTCCGCACGCGCGAGCCGGTGATCGACCTGATCGCGGCGCGCATCTGGCCCTCGCTTCAGCTTGCGCTGGCGGCGATGACGCTGGCCGTCACGGTCGGCATCCCCCTTGGCTTCCTGGCAGCGATGCGCCCCGGCAGCCTGCTGGACAGCGTCACGATGATCGGCGCGGTGTCGGGGCTGTCCATGCCGCAGTTCTGGCTGGGCCTGCTGCTGATGTATGTCTTTGCGCTGCAACTGGGCTGGCTGCCGAGCTTCGGTTATGGCGACGGGCAGCTGCGGAACCTGATCCTGCCCGCCATCGCCCTTGGCTTCGCGCCGATGGCCCTTCTGGCGCGGACCACACGGGCGGGCGTGCTGGAGGTCATGTCCTCGGACCACATCCGCACCGCCATGGCCAAGGGCGACAGCTCCGCGCAGATGGTCCGTTGGCATGTCGTGCGCAACGCCATGGTCCTGATCGTGACCACGCTGGGCCTTCAGATCGGCTCGCTGCTGGGACAGGCCTTGGTGATCGAGAAGCTCTTTTCCTGGCCGGGCCTCGGCTCGCTGATGGTGGACAGCGTGGCGATCCGCGACATTCCCGTGGTGCAGGGCACGATTCTGGTGATCGTGCTGTGGTTCCTCGTCATCAACGTGCTGGTCGACCTGGTCTATGCCGCGATCGACCCGCGCATCAGCCTTCGGTGAGGACGCGCCCATGCACATTCCCTTTCGCCTGAACCTGACTCTGGGGCTGGCGCTTGTGTCGCTGGTGATCCTCGGCGCGGTCTTCGCGCCTTTGCTGACCTCGCATGACCCGATCCTCGACGCCGACCTGATGAACTCGGAAATGCCGCCCTCGTGGGACCACTGGTTCGGCACCGACAGCCAGGGGCGGGATGTCTTTGCACGCGTGCTCTATGGGGCGCGGGTCTCGCTGACCATCGGCATCGTGGCGCAGGCCATCAACTCGACCATCGGCATCGCCCTGGGCCTGTCGGCCGGCTACTGGGGGGGCTGGTGGGACGACGTGGTCAACGGGCTGACGAACCTGATGCTGGCCATCCCCTCGCTGGTCTTCGCGCTGGCCATCATGGCGGTGCTCGGCCCCGGCGTGATCAGCCTGCTGATCGCCCTCGGGCTCACCAACTGGAGCTGGAGCTGCCGCATCACCCGCAGCGCCGTCATGTCGCTGAAGTCGCAGGGCTACGTCCAGGCGGCCCGCACGCTGGGTTACGGCGACATCCGCATCATGCTGACCCAGCTGCTGCCGAATATCGTCGGGCCGGTCCTCGTGATGGCGACACTCGGCATCGGCGAGGCGGTGCTGGCCGAGGCTGCGCTGTCCTTCCTGGGCCTCGGCATCCGGCCCCCGGCGCCCTCCTGGGGCAACATGCTGACCGACGCGCGCGAGGCGATCCGCAGCGTCCCCTGGGCCACGATCTTCCCCGGCCTTGCCGTCTTCATCACCGTCCTCGGCTTCAACCTGCTGGGGGACGGGGTGCGCGACTGGCTGGACCCCCGCATGCAGGTGCGCGCATGAGCGGCCCGCTTCTGGACATCCGCAGCCTGACCATCGGCATCCCGAACCGGGCCGGTCCCCCGCTGGAAATCGTCCGCGACCTCAGCTTCGACATCATGCCGGGCGAGGTCTTCGGCCTGGTGGGTGAATCGGGCAGCGGCAAGTCGGCCTCGGCCCTGGCGCTGATGGGCCTGAACCGCCGCCCGCTGACGACCTTGCGGGGACAGGCGCTTTACGGCGGACAGGACCTGCTGGCGATGCCGCGCCGGTCCATGCGCAAGCTGCGCGGCAACCGGATCTCGATGATCTTCCAGGAGCCGATGACGGCCCTGAATCCGCTGGCCCGCATCGGTCGCCAGATCGCAGAGATGTTCGTGCTGCACCGGGGGCTCTCCTGGTCCGAGGCGCGCCCCAGGGCGGTCGAGGCGCTGGCCGCCGTGCAGGTCCCGAACCCCGAGGACCGCGCCCGCGCCTACCCGCACCAGCTGTCGGGCGGGCTGCGGCAGCGGGTCATGATCGCGATGGCGATGGCCTGCCGCCCGGACCTGCTGATCGCCGACGAGCCGACCACCGCGCTGGACGTCACCGTCCAGGCCGAGGTGCTGCGCCTGATCCGCGAGCTGTGCGAGCGCGAGGGTACGGCCGTGCTGCTGATCAGCCACGACCTGGGCGTGATCGCCCAGATGTGCCAGCGGGTCGGTGTCATGGCGAACGGCCGCCTGCTGGAACTGCGGGACGCCAGGGCCCTGTTCACCGACCCGCGCCACCCTTACACGCGCGGCCTCCTCGCCGCCCTGCCCCGCCTCGGCAGCCGCGCCACGGAAGGCCGCCACCGGCTGGCCGATCTCGACATGACCATCGACCGCAATGCCCCCGACTTCGCCGCGACGCACCTGATCCCCAGGGGAGAGCCCGCATGAGCGCCGCACCCGATCCCGCCGGCGCTCCGATCCTGAAAGTCGAGGATCTGCACGTGCGCTTTCCCGTTTCGGGCGGTCTGCTGGGGCGCAAGCGCATCCTCCACGCGGTCAGCGGCGTGGACCTGTCGGTCCAGCCGGGCCAGTGCCTCAGCCTTGTCGGGGAAAGCGGCTGCGGCAAGTCCACCACTGCGCTGGCGATCATGGGCCTGCAGCCGCCCAGTTCCGGCGCCATCACGGTCGAAGGGCGCCCGGTCTACGGCCCCGGCGCGCCCGACCGGCGGGCGCGGGCGCGGCTGGCGCAGATCGTCTTTCAGGACCCCTTCTCGACCCTGAACCCGCGCGAAACGGTCGGCCGCGCCCTGTCCCAGCCCCTGATGCTGCACGGCGTCCGCAGCCGCGCCGAACGGGCCGAGCGCGTCGCCACCGCCTTGCGGCAGGTCGGCCTTCTGCCCGAGCACGCCGCCCGCTATCCGCACGAGTTCTCGGGCGGCCAGCGCCAGCGCATCGGCATCGCCCGGGCCCTTATCCTAGGTCCGCGCCTGATCGTGCTGGACGAGCCGGTCAGCGCGCTGGATGTCTCGATCCGCGCGCAGATCATCAACCTGCTGATGGACCTGCAGCAGAACTTGGGCCTCAGCTACCTGATGATCTCGCACGATCTGGGCGTGGTGGAACATGTCTCGGATCGCGTGGCGGTGATGTTCGCAGGCCAGATCGTCGAGGAAGGCGGCTGGCGCGAGGTCTTCACCGCGCCCGCCCATCCCTATACCCGACGGCTGATCGAGACGATCCCGAACCCCGCCCGCCTGACCGGCGGCGCAAGCGAGATCCTGCCCCCAGCCCCCGAGCCGCCATCCGGCAGCGTCTTCTGGCCTCCCGTGGACCGCCGCCCCGACATCAGCCAGCCGCCAGAGCCCAGTGTCCTGATGAGCATTGGAGAGGACCACCGTGTGCGGGTGCGCAAGATTTGACCTTTTCCGGTGGCGGGCCGCCGGATGAACAGCCGCGCCGCCATGATGGGATGGCAGCCTGCTCAGGCGGCGGCGCCTTCCCGATCTGGCAGGGGAGAGCCTGTGTCTTCAGGCCAGCCCTTTGCCCATGATCCATGGGGTTCGCTCCCTACCGGGACCCCCGCAGCCAATCGGATAGCAACGGGCGGGTAGCCCCGTCCCGCCCCGGCACAGGTGTTGCAGCACACATCGCGTTCAGGATGGCCTCCTCGGTCGCCTCGCAGGCCGCTCGGAAGGCGTCGTCGATCCGGTCGTCGGACATGCGCTCGAGGAACGAGACCTCGCTGGAAGGCTGATGCGCGATGCGGTTGCGGGTGGTGAAGCCCAGGACGATGTCACCACTGCCATGACCGTAGAACGCCCCCGTCCGCGCAATCCCGGCCCCGGCCCGGCGGCAGATGCGCGCCAGTTGTCTCTGGTCCACCGGAAGGTCGGTCGCCAGGACCACGATGATCGAGCCCTTTTCCGCGTCCGGCGCCACGCGCGGATCGGGCCTGCGCCCGTCCGGCAGTATCAGGTCCCCTGCCCGGCCGAAGTTCGCCAGACCCAGCGCGCCCAGGACATGCTCGCGATCCTGCAGAGTCATGCGGCGCGAGGCCGTGCCGATCCCCCCTTGAAGCCGAAGGCGATCATGCCGGTGCCGGCCCCGACCGAGCCTTCGGCCACCTCCTCGCCCGCGAGTTCGATGGCGCGCAGGGCGTCGGCTTCTGTCACCGCCATCGCCTGGATGTCGGAAAGCACGCCGTCGTTGCATTCGCAGACGACCGGGTTGACCGTCGAGGTCGTGCGCCCGATCCCGGGGTTCTGGCCGACGGCATGCCGGATAAGCGCGTTGCAGCAGGTGCCGACGCCGAAGGTGTTGGTCAGCAGGATGGGCGTCTCGAGGCTGCCCAGTTCGGCCACCTGCACCAGGCCCGCGCTTTTGCCGAAGCCATTGATCACGTCCACGGCGGCGGTCAGCTTGGCCTGAAAGAGGTTCCCGGGCTGCGGGAGGATGGCCGTCACACCCGTATTCACGTCACCTTCCGAGATCGTCACATGGCCGACGCGCAGCCCCGGCACATCGGTGATGGCGTTGCGCCGGCCCGTCGGCATGATCCCCGGAATGATCCCGAACTCGCGTATTCTGATCTTGTCTTCCCCCTCAGGTGGTACGTTTTCGATCTTAGTGCGTGACAAGTCCTGGCGCTACCTTCGGGGTGTTCTCCTCCCCCTGCAAGATAGCTTCCGTGAAGCCGGCTTTCGAGCCGGATTGAGCGTGGAAGGATGCGACAGAAGAAGCACAAGCCCGAGGAGATCGTTGCCAGACTGCGGACCGGGTGGACATGCTGGTGTCACAGGCCCGGTCGATGGCCGAGGCGAAGAAGGATCTTGAGGGAAGCTGCATCGGGAGACTGTCTCGAGCCCCGCCCGCCCGGGTCGTGGCATCGATCACGCGCGGCGGATCTGGCGGCGGGACTGAGGAGGATCAGGAAAGGCCCCGGTGGGCGCTTCCCCGGCGAAGCTGAAGGTGCCTGCGAAGCAACCGGAGAAAGGAAGGCTTTGGCTCAACGACGGATCGTGCCTCCGTATGCGGCGGGAGCGGCCGAACCACGTCTGGTCTTACCACTTCGTCGAGGTCCGGCCCCATGACGGAAGGAGGTTCCGCATGCTCAACCTGCTCGACGAGTTCACCCGGGAATGCCTGGCAATCCGGATCGATCGCAGGCTTCGGTCAACCGAGGTCATCGACGTGCTGTCGGACCAGTTCATCCTCCGCGGGTGCCCAGCCACATCCGCTCCGACAATGGCCCGGAGTTCATCTCCACCGCAGTGCGGGACTGGATCGCCGCTGTCGGTGCCAGGACCGCCTATATCGAGCCCGGATCACCCTGGGAGAACGGATACTGCGAGAGCTTCAACTCCAAGCTCCGCGACGAACTGCTCGATGGCGAGATCTTCTACAGCCTCGCCGAAGCAAGGATCGTCATCGAGAACCGGCGCCGGCACTACAACACCAAACGCCCGCATTCAGTTCAGGGCTACCGGCCTCCCGCTCCCGGGGCTGTGCAGTGGCCAGCTTCGCCACCCGGAACCGCTACGCCCGCCACCCCCACCCCCACCCCAGCGCCAAGGCCCGTCATGCACTAGGATGCAAACGGACCACCTCATGGGGGCAGGCCAGAGGCCAGGGCTCCCGACCAGGACGGCGATCTGCTGCGCGAGAGTGAGCGTCTGCCCAAAGAGAGCCGCATCCTGCAGGATTTGAGCCGGATCAGGAAACAGTCCGGGGGACTGTTTCCCCGGCGAAAGCGGGAGGTGTTAAGAACGGCAGCTCAATTCTTCGCGGCTCAAAAGCCGTGAAGTTTCGGTTCATTGCCAGCTACCGCGGTAGCCTTTCGCGCAGCTGGCTGTGCCGCTTCATAGGCGTGACGAATCGTGGGCTGCGGGCATGGAAGCGCAGGCCGCTATCCCATTGCTAACGGCGCAACATGGTGCTTCTAGCACAAATCCGCGATCAGCACCGATGAAGCTTGGGCAGCTATGGCCGGCCTCGCATGACCGAAGAACTGAACGAGTTCGGTCTCGGTGTCGGTCAGCGCAGTGTCGGGCGCCTGATGCGCCAGAACGGCATTCAGATCGTTCGCCCCTATCTGTTCAGTTCCGGCATTTGATGGATCGGATTGAGGGTGAATCTGTCCGGTTCTGAAGTCCAGATCTTGCAGATGAATTCGTAGGGTGTGAGGCCGCTCAGCGTCTTGAGCCTGCGACCAAAGTTGTAGGCTGCCTTGAAGTCCGCCAGGTGGGTGCGGAGCTGGCTGTGATCGTCGTAGTGGAAGCGTTTCACGGTCGCCTCCCTGATCGTGCGGTTCATGCGCTCGACCTGGCCGTTTGTCCAAGGGTGCTTCACCTTTGTCAGCCCGTGCTCGATCCCGTTGGCCTCGCAGATTATGTCGAAGCGCATCTGCCGCGACCAGGCGGTGTTCCGGTTGCGCGGCTGGTCGGCGAATTGGATGCCGTTATCGGTCAAAATTGTATGAATGCGGTAGGGCACGACTGTCAGAAGGTGTTCCAGAAACTCCCACGCCGTCTTCCTGTCTGCCTTGTCGACGAGCTGGGTAAAAGCAAACTTGCTCGTCCGATCGATGCCTACGAACAGGTAGAGCCTGCCTTCAGCGGTCTGCACTCCGCAATGTCGATATGGAAGTAGCCGATGGGATAGCGCTTGAAGCGCTGCCGCTTCGGCTTGTCGCCCTCCACATCGGGCAGACGCGAAATGCCGTGCCGTTGAAGGCACCGGTGCAGCGCTGATCGGGTCAGATCCGGGATCGTTGGCTGTAGGGCGGAGAGGCAATCGTCCAGCGGCAGCAGCGTGTGACGCCGGAACGCAACGATCACCGCTTCCTCGGCCTTGGTCAGGACCGTCGAGCGCGGCTCCTTCGGCCCCGTCTTCAGGTCCTCGACCGTCGCCCGCTTGCGCCACTTCGCCACCGTCTTCGGATTGATCCCCAGTTGCCGGCTCAACTGTGCGAGCGAAGCCTGCGATCGGCTCGTATTGCTGCTCGGACGGCATGCGTGGTCGTGGCGCTCCCGTGACGAACCTGGCCCATAGTGCCTCCTTCCATCCATGAGAAAGGATCACACCATCAAACCATGGGATCAAACACCTAGCGTGCTGGCGCGGTCGAGACCCTGCGCGGGATGGGCTACCGGCTCGGGGAGGGGCGGTGAGGCGGCCGGCCAGCCTCCAGGACCGGCTGTCGCTGGGGCTGACGCTGGGGGCGGCTGTGCTGTGGACGCTGGCCGCGGCCCTGACGGCCGGGCAGTTGCGCGACGAGATGAACGCGGTCTTCGACAGCGCGCTGGAGGAAGCCGGCCAGCGCCTGCTGCCGCTCGCCGTGCGCGACATCATCGGGCGGGACGAGGACGACAGCCCCAGGCAGGGCGTGACCACGCTGCGCGCGCATGAGGAGCTTCTGACCTATATCGTGCGGGATGCGGAAGGCCGGGTGCTGCTGCATTCGCACCGGGCCGATCCGGCGGTCTTCCCGCCCGTCACCGGCATGGGCTTCACCACCACGCCCACCCACCGCATCTATTCGGACAGCGCCCTGCGGGGCACGATCACCATCTCCGTGGCCGAGCCCTTGGCCCACCGCCGTGCCGCCGCGCGCAAGGCGCTGGCCGGGCTGGCGCTGCCCTTGGCGCTGATCGTGCCGGCCAGCCTTCTCGGGGTCTGAGCCGCCGTCCGCGCCGCCATGGCCCCGATCCGCCGCTTTCGGGAGGGCATCGAGGTGCGGGGCCGGGGCGACCTGTCGCCGATCCCGGCCGAGGGGCTGCCCTCCGAGTTCCAGCCGAACGCGCGGGCGGTGAACCACCTGCTCGACCGCCTGCGCCGGGCGCTTGAGACCGAGCGCAGCTTCACCGCCAACTCGGCCCATGACCTGCGGACGCCGGTGGCGGGCGCGCTGGCGCAGGTGCAGCGGCTGGTGCTCGAGGCCCCCGATGAGGCCACCCGCGCCCGCGCCCGCGACGTCGAGGCCGCTCTGCAGCGGCTGGCACGGCTGTCGGAAAAGCTGATGCAGCTTGCCCTTGCCGAGGGCGGGCGGTTGCAGGCCGAGGCGCTGGTCGATCTTGTCCCAGTCCTGAGGATGCTCGTGGCCGACATGACCCGCCACGCGGCAGGGCGGATCGACCTGGCGCTACTCGCCGCGGGCGTCCCGGCCTCCATCGATCCCGACGCCTTCGCGACCCTCGCGCGCAACCTGATCGAGAACGCCCTGCGGCACGGGGACCAAGGCACCCCCGTCCAGGTGTCGCTGTCCCCCGCGGGTCTGCTGCGCGTGGTCAACGCGGGGCCGGCGGTCCCGGCCGACCGGCTCGGGCGGCTCACCCGCCCCTTCGAGCGC
Organism: Paracoccus niistensis; assembly: GCF_042432925.1. Lineage (NCBI taxonomy): Bacteria > Pseudomonadati > Pseudomonadota > Alphaproteobacteria > Rhodobacterales > Paracoccaceae > Paracoccus > Paracoccus niistensis. The sequence continues at coordinate 77,116 of NZ_JBHLWE010000004.1, forward strand.
CGCGCGACCGAGGCGCAGGGTAGCGGGCTGAGGCTGGCCATCGCCCAAGCGATCGCCGAGGGCACCGGCGGGCGGCTCGAGCTGCTCTCTCCGGCCGAGGGACGGATGGGCGGCTTCGAGGCAAGGTTTTCGACAAGCCCTGCCCGGTTGCGCTAGGATCGGCCGAAGGAGTCTGCCATGAAACGCATCCCCTCCCTCGATCTCTCGCTCGCGCTGTCGCTTGCGGCGGTGCTGGGGCTGGCGCTGGCCGCGTCGGGGCTGTGGCTGGGGAACGGCGCCTTGGGTGTTCTCGTCGCCCCCGGCCTCGCGCTGGTCTATCTGGCCGGCGGGGTTCCGGCGGCCGCCCGGGCGCTGAGGGAACTGTGGCGCGAACATGTGCTGGACATCGACCTGCTGATGGTGGTGGCGGCGCTGGCGGCGGCGGCCGTGGGCGCGCCCTTCGAGGGCGCGGTGCTGCTGACGCTGTTCAGCCTGTCGGGCACGCTGGAAAGGCGCGCGCTCGGCCGCGCCCGTCGGGCGATCGAGGCGCTGATGGCGCTGCGCCCGGAAACCGCGCTGCGCCGGGGACCGGAGGGCACGGTCGCCGAGGTGCCCGCCGCCGAGCTGGTTGCGGGCGATGCGGTGGTGCTGCGCCCGGGCGCCCGCGTGCCCGCGGACGGGGTGATCGCCCAAGGCCGGGGCGGCGTGGACGAGGCGCATATCACCGGCGAATCCATGCCCGTGTCCAAGGCGCCGGGCGATCCGGTCTTTGAGGGCACGGTCAACCTCGACGGCGTGCTGGACGTCACCGTGACGCGGGGGGTGGGCGACAGCACCATCGCCCGCATGATCCGGCTGGTGACCGAGGCGCAGGCCGCCAAGGCCCCGTCCGAGCGGTTCAGCGCCTGGTTCGGCCAGCGCTACACGGTCGCCGTGCTGGTCGGCGCCATCTTGGCCTTCGCCGCTTTCCTCTGGCTGGGGCACGACTGGAACGGGGCGCTTTACAAGGCCGCCACGCTGCTGGTCGCGGCAAGCCCCTGCGCCATCGTCATCTCGGTTCCCGCGGCGATCCTGTCGGCGCTGTCGGCGGCGGCCCGCGGGGGCGTGCTCTTCAAGGGCGGCGCCGCGCTGGAGACGCTGGCCGCGGTCGAGACATTCGCCTTCGACAAGACGGGCACCCTGACCACGGGGCGGGCCTCGGTCACACGGGTCCTGGCGTTTGACGGTGACGAGGACGGGTTCCTGTCGCTGCTGGCGGGGGTGGAGGCGCAGTCCGAACATCACATTGCCGCCGCGATCCGCCGCGCGGCGACGGCGCGGGGGATCACGCCCGCGCCGGTCGCGGAGACCGTCAACCGCCCCGGCAAGGGCATCGTCGGAACTGATGCCTTGGGCACGGTCTGGGCGGGCAATCCCTATCTGGCGGCCGAGATGGATGCGGACCTCGGCCATCCGGCGCTCGCCGCGCTGGATACGGGATCGCAGACGCTGGTTTATCTGGGACGCGGGCCGCAGCTGCTTGGAGCGATCACCGTAGCCGACGAGGCGCGCGCCAGCGCCGCCCCCGCATTGGCCGCGCTGCGGACAGGCGGCGTGCGGCGGATCGTGATGATGACGGGGGACCGGCGACCGGTCGCCCTGCGGATCGGCCGGGAACTCGGACTTCATCCCGAACAGATCCACGCAGCGATGCTGCCCGAGGACAAGGTGCGCGAGATGGCCGCCCTGGCCGAGCGGGGCCGGGTGGCCTTCGTCGGAGACGGGGTGAACGATGCGGCCGCCCTGGCCCGCGCCGATGTGGGCATCGCCATGGGGGCGGCCGGTTCCGAGGTCGCGCTGCAGGCCGCCGACGTGGCACTGCTGTCCGAGGACCTGAGACGGCTCGCCGAGGCCCATCGCCTGTCGCGCCGCACGGCCCGGATCATCCGCCAGAACCTCGCCTTTGCCATGGGGGCGATGGTCCTTCTGGTCACCGGAGGGCTGTTCTTCGACCTGCCGCTGCCCCTTGCCGTCATCGGCCACGAGGGCGGCACCGTGCTGGTGGTGCTGAACGGCCTGCGGCTGCTTTCCGATCCCATTCGGCGGCCGGCCGGACCCTTGCCCTCGCTGGGCATCTTGTCTGGGGGAGCCATGCCGGACAGCGCGCAGCCTGCCGGTTCTCCGACGGCTTCCATCCCCAGGCTCGGTGGTTAGACGATCACCATTTCATCCTGCATTGATTCCAACGGCAGATCGGTGAGCCTCATGCCCGGGCGCGGACTGGGCCAAGGCAGCAACCGGCAGTCCCGCCGCGAGTCCAAGGAAGAGGGCGACTGCAGTTCGTTTCATTGCTGTTCATCCATGCTGACAGGAGGCAGCGTCACGCAGCGCACGCATGGTTCCCGGGGATCCTCGATGTCCGCATGGCGCTCGCCGCCGCTTGGCTGATGTGGCCGAAAGGGCGTGGCCTGTTTACGCCAGAGCGCCTTTACGCAGCCGCGGATGAAGGTGGCGGCCGCAGGACTCCATCAGGCGTCCGGCCCGAGCAGTCAGCGGAGATGCCCGGAACGACCTCGCCGTCGGTTGGTGGAACGACCCGCGTGCTCTCGGGCAGAAGGGCCGTGATCGTGCAGAACTGGTTGCAGCAGTCGTCCCGGAGGCCGGACGGGTCACTGGCCGAAGCGCCATGGTCGCCGCTGATGTGCTGGATCCTGCCTGCACTTCCCAGCAGATCATGCCAGTGGGGATTGGGCGAAACCGCATGGTCGTCATGGCATGGACCATGGAACCTGCCGGCAGCGCGCGGATCGCGCCACTTATGCTTTTGCGGAGCGCAGTTCCAGCGCCTGCCCTAGCGGCCCCACCTGTCAGATCTCGGGATGCATGGCTCGTCGCCAAGGCTGAGTCGTTCCCCTGATCGACCTTTTTGCATGCTCGCAAGGAACCGCCGCGGCCGTGGACCGCGGCGGAAAGGACGCCTACTTCCGGCTCGCGTTCTTCTCGACCCAGGCGGTCATTTCCTCGATCTCCGGGCCCTGGGCCTCGATGATCTTCCGGGCCATGGCCTTCGACTCCTCGTTGTCGCCGTATTTCAGCTCGACCTCGGCCATGGCGATGGCGCCGGCATGATGCGCGATCATCCCGCAATGGAAGGCCAGATCCGGGTCCTTGATGGCATGAGAGGCCATCATCGGGCCGTTCATCTTCATCATGGCCTCCATCGAGGCGGTCTGGGCTTCGTCCATGCCCTGCATGCCGCCCATCATGCCCTGCATGTTCATGCCGGACATCATGCCGGGCATGCCGGCCTGCTGGATCGCATCCCGGCAGCCCTGCGGCAGGATCGACAGGTCGGCCATCTGCCCGGATTGGGAAGCTGTGGGGGCCGCCTGCCCCGCCGTCCCGCTCTCCTGGGCGAGAGCCGCCGGGGCGGCAAGAAGGACGGCAAGGGCAGCGGCGAGTTCACGCTTGTGCATGAGAGTTCTCCTCAGGATACAATGGGTTTTCATGGGTCATGGGGCCGTTATCCGGCGGCTTGCGTTGCCCAGGCACATTCCCCGCCGAAAGCCGGAGTGGGGCCATCCTCGAACCGGCCACGACGGTGACTTCCGCTGGAATCGCTCAGGCGGCGCGGGAAAGGCGCGGAGGGCGGCGCAGTCGTTCAGGATCATGCCCCGTCAAGGAAAGCGCCGTCACAGAGCATCGCGACGGCATGCCCCAAGGGTCGCCCAAGGGAGGGTCCTCGTCAGGAACCAGGGCCGCCAGGCAGGCGTCGCCACAGCAGGGAGGCGATCCCTTGTCGGCGGAGCCATGCATATGACCGGCAGCCTGTGAATGCTCATGGCGATGCCCCGGCTCATGCGCCCCGTCGCCCGTGACGAGCAAGGCACCAGCGTGAGGAAGGTGATGATCGTGAAGGTATGAACCCATGCCCTTGGCCGCGGCGGCGTGCGTCACGAACATCACAACTGCCAGAAGCGCGATCGCAGCCGCAAGCTTCTGCCGGATCGACGCAGCTTTCGTGCCGAGGACCAGCCGTTTCATGCCGCAGGAACGCCGGTGACCGTGAGTTGTTCCATGTCGCCCCCTGATCCCTCTGCCCTGTGCTGGGCGCGACGTTGCAGCCTGGCGCCTGACCATGCTTCCCCAGCCCGCTCGACAGGCCGGGCATCAGGGATCGGTGCGGTCCGCCAGAGCGGGCTCCGCAACGCCGGATGTCCTTGCCTACCCTTCGCGTGCCGCACCTCGGTGGTGACATGGGCCAGTTCGTCGATTGGGCGCAGACGCGCGCGCAGGCTTTCCGTGCCATCTTGGGCTGTCTGCGCTGCCGGGTTATCCGGATGCACTCACGTCCGGTCGCCGGTAGAGAAGGCGATCAGAACCCGACGCGGTCAGACCCAACCGGAGGCCCCTCTTGCCCGATGCCAGGACATCCGACTTCACCATCGAGCTTGACGCTGTCAGCTACGAGGCGGGCGGCCGGCCGGTGCTGTCGGACCTTACGCTGCGCTGCTCGGCCCGCCGGATCGGCGTGGTGGGACGGAACGGATCGGGGAAAAGCACGCTCGCGCGGCTGCTTGCGGGATTGGTGAAGCCCGGTGCCGGGCGCATCCGCCTTGGCGGGATCGACCCGTTCCACGACCGCCGGGCCGCGCTGGCCACGGTCGGCATCCTGTTCCAGAATCCCGAGCACCAGATCATCTTCCCCCGCGTCGCCGAAGAGATCGCCTTCGGCCTGCGCCAGCAGGGCATAGGCCGCACGCAGGCCGAGGCGCGCACCGAAGCGGTGCTTGCCTCGTTCGACAAGCTGCACTGGAAGGACGCGGCGGTGGCAATCCTGTCCCAGGGGCAGAAGCACCTCGTCTGCATGATGGCGGTGCTGGCGATGAGCCCTCGGCTGCTGATCCTCGACGAGCCCTATGCGGGGCTCGACATTCCCACCCGGCGGCAGCTTGGCCGCTATCTGAACCGGGCCGGAACGCGGCTGCTCCACATCTCGCACGAGCCCTCGGACCTTGCAGATTGCGACGAACTGTTCTGGCTGGACCGGGGCCGGATCGTCGCCCGGGGAACGCCCGCGGAACTGCTGCCCGACTTCACCGCCGAAATGATCCGGCTGGGGGATCTTGATGATATCGCTGACCTCGCCGGTTGAAACCCGCGCCCATCGATGGCCCGCCTGGGTCAAGCTGGGCGGGCTCTGCCTTGCCTCGACGGGGCTGCTGCTGACCGACAGCCCTGCGCTGCATCTGGCGGCGGCGGGGGCGACGCTTGCGCTTTATGCCGCTCCCGGCGCGGTGTTCCTGCGGGCGGGACTGAGGGCGCTGCGGGTGGCGCTGCCCTTCGTCGCCGTCCTGCTGGCTTGGCACCTGCTGACCGGGGACGCGGCGCGGGGGGTCATCATCACCCTTCGCATGGTGACACTGATCGCGCTGGCCAACCTCGTCACCATGACGACGGGGCTTTCCGAAATGGTCGATCTGGTCCGCCGCCTGACCGCGCCCTTGCGCCGGATGGGGCTGCCGACGCATCTGCTGGAAACGGCCATTCCGCTGGTGATCCGCTTCACGCCGGTCCTGATCGCCCGCGCCGAGCGGCTGGCCGAGGCCTGGCGTGCGCGCAGCGTCCGGCGACCGGGCTGGCGGCTGATGCTGCCGCTGATGCTGGGTGCTCTGGACGACGCCGATCATGTCGGCGAAGCTCTGCGCGCGCGGGGTGGACCGCTTGGAACAACAACAAGGGACTGACCCGAATGGAACGCAACATCGCCCAGATCGCCCTTTTCGCCGCCATGGTCGCGGCGCTGGGGGTGGTGCCGCCGATCACGCTGGGCTTCGGCGTGCCGATCTCGGCGCAATCGATGGGTGCCATGCTGGCAGGCGCCGTGCTGGGTGCACGGGCAGGCGCGGCGGCGATGGGGCTGTTCCTGCTGCTGGTGGCGCTGGGCCTGCCGCTCCTGTCGGGCGGCCGGGGCGGCTTGGGCGTCTTTGTCTCGCCCACCGCAGGCTTTGCGCTGGGATTCCTGCCGGCGGCCTTCGTGACGGGGCTGGTGGTCGAGCACATCCGGCTGCGCTCGGCCGGGCTGCGGGCCGCGCTCGGGGCCGTTATCGGAGGCATTGCGGTTCTTTACGTCTTCGGCGCCACCGGGCTGTCGATGGTGGCCGACAAGCCGCTGTCCGAAGCCTTCATGCTGGTCGCGGTCTTCATACCCGGAGACCTGCTGAAGGCGGCGGTCACCGGGATGCTGGTGCAGGCGGTCGCAAGGGTCCGCCCGCAGACGCTGGGCTGGTATCGCGTGAACGCGGGCAGCCTGCGGCCCTGACCGCGACGGAGATAATTCCGCGTCCTTCGACCCGTAAAGAGCGCATCAAGGCTCGGCTGTCTTAACCAAGCTGCGGGATCATGGTCATCGCGGCGCAGGTTGGCCGGTGAACGGAAGGCGCTCCGTCAGGAACCGGCCAGACCGGCCAGCCGGCCATGCAGGTCGTCGCGGGCCAGGTTGCTGCGCTTGCCCCCAAGGACGACCTGCCCCCGCTCCATCAGCGCGAAGCGGTCGCCGAGGTCCCAGGCGAAGTCGAAATACTGCTCGACCAGCACGATCGCCATCTCGCCCGCGTCGCGCAGGGCGGCGATAACGCGGCCGATCTGGGCGATGATGTTGGGCTGGATGCCCTCGGTCGGCTCGTCCATCAGCAGCACCTTCGGCCGGATCACCAGCGCGCGGGCGATGGCCAGCTGCTGCTGCTGTCCTCCCGACAGGTCGCCGCCGCGCCGCTGTGCCATCTGGGCCAGCACCGGGAAGCTGTCATAGATCTCGTCGGGGATGCGGCGTTCGCCGCGCGGCAGGCAGCCGAGGCCGGTTTCCAGGTTCTCGCGCACGGTCAGCATCGGGAAGATCGCCCGGCCCTGCGGAACATAGGCCACGCCGCGCCGCGCCATCTCCTGCGCCGTCACCCGGCCCAGCCGCTCGCCCATCAGCCGCAGATCGCCGCCCGAGCGGGGATGGCGCCCGGCCAGCACGCTCATCAGCGAGGTCTTGCCCGCGCCGTTGTTGCCCATGACGCAGGCGACCTCTCCCGGCGCGGCGCTGAGCGACACGCCATGCAGGATCTGCGAGCCGCCGTAATGCAGGGTGATGTTCTCGGCCTCGATCATCTCAGCGCCCCAGATACACGTCAATCACGTCGGGATTGGCGGACACATGGTCCAGCGAGCCCTCGGCCAGCACGGCCCCCTGGTGCAGCACCGTCACCTTGCAGTTCAGGCGGCGCACGAAGTCCATGTCATGTTCGACCACCACCACTGCCCGCGTCTCGGCCAGTCGCCGCAAAAGGGTCGTGGTCTGCTCGCGCTCGGCCAAGGTCATGCCGGCAGCGGGTTCGTCCACCAGCAAGAGGCGCGGCTCCTGCGCCAGCAGCATCCCGATTTCCAGCCACTGCTTCTGGCCATGGCTCAACTCGCCCGCCTTGCGGGTCAGGCGGTCGGCGAGGCCCACCTCTCCGGCCAGTTCCGCCACCCGCGCTGCACTGGCGCGCGAGGGTTTCCAGCGCAGCACGGCGAAGGGGCCGCGCGGAGCCTTCAGCGCCATGGTCAGGTTGTCAGCGACGGACTGGTCCTCGAAGACGGTCGGGCGCTGGAACTTGCGGCCGATCCCGGCCCGGGCGATCTGCGCCTCGGACATCTTCAGCAGCGATTGCGACCGCTCGCCCCACAGGACCTGCCCCTTGTCGGGCCGGGTCTTGCCGGTGACGATGTCCATGAAGGTCGTCTTGCCCGCCCCGTTCGGCCCGATCACGGCGCGCAGCTCGGCCGGGCCGATGTTGAAGGACAGGTCGTTGATCGCCTTGAACCCGTCGAAGGACTTGGACACGCCCGAGACTTCCAGAAGCGCGGTCATGCCTCGGCCTCCTTTTCGCGCAGGGCGCTGACATCGGGGCCGAGGTCGGCCCCCATCCGGCGCGGGGGGCGCAGCCCGGCCAGCGCATCCACCAGCGAGGACAGCCCGCGCGGCGCGAACAGCGTCACAGCGACGAAGCCCAGGCCCAGCAGCACCTGCCACCAGTTCACCCACTCGATGCGGTAGAAGCCGAGGTCCAGCGCGGGTGCGCGGCCGCCGGTGAACCAGCTCGACAGCAGCGAGACGACCACCGCGCCGACGACCGCGCCGTAAAGCCGCCCCCGCCCGCCGATGGCGACCCAAACGGCCAGGTAGACCGAGGCGATGGGCGCAAGCTCGGCCGGGTTGATGATCCCGGCCTGCGGGTAATACAGCGCCCCCGCCGCCGCGCAGATCATGGCGCTGAGGGTGAAGACGGTCAGCTTGTAGCCCTCGACCGGATAGCCGAGGAAGCGCACGCGCGTCTCGTCATCGCGGATCGCGCGGATGACGCTGCCGAACTTTCCGGCGGTCAGCCACGTCGCCAGCAGGTAGCCCCCGGCCAGCAGCAGCGCCGACGCCCAGAGGAACCAGATCGAGATCACCGACTGCGGCACCTCGGTCAGGCCGGGGATGTTCTGAAGCCCCGACAACCCGTTGTTGCCGCGGAATCCGTTGTCGTTCTGGAACAGCCACAGCGACAGCGCCAGCGTCATCGCCTGCGTCAGGATGGACAGATAGACGCCGTTGACGCGGCTGCGGAAGGCGAGCCAACCGAACAGGAACGTGAGCAGCCCCGGCACCGCCAGCACCAGCAGAAACTGCAGGGGCAGGCTGCCCGCAAAGCTCCATGTCAGGGGCAGGTCGGCCGAACCCACGACGCCGAAGATCTGGCCGGTGATGCCCTGCCGCAGTTCATCGGGGGTGGGCGGGATGGGCGCGTTCGCCAGCGTGGCGGCGACGATCTCGCCCGTGCGGGCATACATCAGCCACATCCCGATCATGTAGCCGCCGAGCGCGAAGAAGGCCATGTGCCCCAAGGACAGGATGCCCGCGTAGCCCCAGACGAGGTCCATCGCCACCGCCGCCAGCGCAAGGCACAGCGTCTTGCCCAGCGTCTTGACGGTCGACGTCGGGACGACGCCCGAGCCATAGGCCTCGGACATCAGCGTCACGGCGAGAGTGAAGAGCGCCAGCAGGGCAAGGAAGATCATCACCGAAGGATGCTTGCGGATCAGCATGGGTCAGGCCTCCGCCGCGCGGCCACGGGTCGGCATGATGCCGCGGGGCCGGAACTGGATGAAGATGATGATGAGCAGGATCATCCAGGTCTGTGCGGCCAGGGTGTTGGCCGGGTTCATGACCTCGATGCCCTTCTGCAGGAAGCCGATCAGCGCGGCGCCCGCGAGCGTGCCCCAGATGTTGCCGACGCCGCCCACGACCACCGTCATGAAGCTTTGCACGATATAGTCGCTGCCAAGCTCGGACGTGACCTTGGCGAAGAGACCGATGGCGACGCCCGCGATCCCCGCGATGCCCGAGCCGAGGCCGAAGGTCAGCATGGCGATGCGGTCGGGGTTGATGCCCATGCTGGCCGCCATGCCGGGGTTCTGTGTCACCGCGCGGACCTCGAGCCCCAGCCGCGTGCGCTTCATGATCCACAGGAACAGCCCGAGGAAAAGCAGCGCAAGGACAAAGATCGCCACGCGGATGGTCGAGATCGAGACGATCTCTCCGAAGCCGACCGAACCCTCCAGCCAGGTGGGCGCGGTCAGGGGGCGGGCCTGCGTGCCGAAGATGTTCTTGGCGATCTGCTGCAGCGCGATGGACACGCCGAAGGTCGCCAGCAGCGTTTCCAGCGGGCGCTTGACCAAGTGCCGGATCACTAGCCGGTAAAGGACCACGCCCGCCAGGAAGGTCACCGCGAAGGCGGCGGGCAGGGCCACGATCAGCGACAGCGTGCGCCCGGCGATCAGCGTCTGGACGACATAGCCGGTATAGGCGCCCATCATGATGAACTCGCCATGCGCCATGTTGATGACGCCCATGACGCCAAAGGTGATGGCAAGGCCGATGGCGGCGAGGAAATAGATCGAGGCGAGCGACAGCGCGTCCAGCGTCAGGTCGGCGGCCTGCTGCGCGCCCTGCCGCAGCTGCATCGCCATCAGCGCCCGGCGGGCGGCGTCGGTGATCTGCGCGTCCGGCTCGGCGTAGATGTCGGCGAAGCGGTGGGCGGCCAGCGCGGCTTCTGCCTCGGCGGCGGTGGCGGCGGGGGGGACCAGCCCGGCTTCGGCCAGAGCATCATAGGCGGCGTCGCGGCGGGCAGGGTCGGACAGATCGGCCACCGGCACGCCGCCGACCGCGCCATCCGTGATATGGGCGGCCAGCGCCTGCTTCTGCGCGTCGGGGGCAAGCCGCGCGGGGGCGAGGTCCGCATCCACCAGCAGGCGATAGGCCTCGTGCTCGGGGATGTCGTCGCCGGGGGTCAGCTCGGCGGCGATGTTGGCCCCTTCGGGGATCGTCGGCGCGGCGATGCGGGTCGTGGCCAGCAGCGGGTTCAGCACGGATTGCAGGTCCGCGCCCGTGTCGCCCTCGAAGCCCTGGATGGCGGCGATGCGGGCCTGCGGGTCGGGGTCGAAGCGGATGGTCAGCAGCCGCTCCAGCCGCGCCTTGCGGGCGGCAAGCGCAGGATCGGGATCGGCCGCAGCGGCGCGCAGGGCGGCAAGGTGGGTCTCGTCGGGGCGGCGGGCGATGGCGTCCAGCGCGGCGGCGCGGCGGGCGGGATCGGGGTCGCTCAGCTGGAACTGCACCAGCGCCGCGCCGATCACCCCGCGCACGCCCGAGTTGGGTCTCAGCACGCGCACGTCACCCGGAACCGGTTCGCCGGTGACGGCATCCACGGCCTCGTCGCCCTGAACGATCACGAAGCGGTCTCCTGCAAGGCCGAGGCGGCGGTCGGCCCAGGCCTCGAGTACTGGCCCGGCCTGCGGGCCGGCAGCAGCCAGCGCCTCGATCACCGGGGCGATGGTCTGGCGCGAGGGCCGCTCGATCTGCGCGCGGTTGGCGTCAAGGACCGAGGCGAGGTCCTGCGCAAAGACCGGCGCGGCCAGCAGCATCAGCAGCGAAAGAAGAAGATGGCGCATGATCCCCCCGGCGCGGAAAATAGGGGCGGCGTGGGGCCGCCCCCCGAAGGTCAGTAGTTCGACTGCTTCTGCACGCAGCTGTTCGTCTGCGTGTTCCACATCCCGCAGTCCTTGCCCGGCCAGTCGGCCTCGAGCACCGCCGACTCGGGCAGGTGGTCGGTCCAGGCGTCGCCCGCGACCGGCTCGGTCTGGCTGACGATGTCGAACTGGCCGTCCTCGCGGATCTCGCCGATCAGCACGGGCTTGGTCAGGTGGTGGTTCGGCAGGACCTTGGCCGTGCCGCCGGTCAGGTTCGGCACCTCGAGCCCGTCAATCGCCGCCAGCACCGCATCGGTGTCGGTGGAACCCGCCTTCTCGACCGCCTGGACCCACAGGTTGAAGCCCAGCATCGTGGCCTCCATCGGGTCGTTGGTCACGCGGTCTTCGCCCATCTTCGCCTTCCAGGCGGCGACGAACTCGTCGTTCGCGGGGGCCTCGGCGGTCTGGAAATAGTTCCAGGCGGCCAGGTGCCCGACGAGGTTGGCGGTATCGAGGCCCGACAGCTCCTCCTCGCCGACCGAGAAGGCCATCACCGGGATGTCGTCGGCCGAGACGCCCGCCGCCGCCAGTTCCTTGTAGAAGCCCACGTTGGCGTCGCCGTTAATCGTGGATACCACGCCGACCTTCTTGCCGTCATTGCCCAGCGCGACCACGTCGGCCACGATCTTGGACCAGTCGGAATGTCCGAAGGGGGTGTAGTTGACGAAGATGTCCGCCTGCGCCACGCCCTTGTTCTTCAGATAGGCTTCCAGGATCGTGTTCGTGGTGCGCGGATAGACATAGTCGGTCCCCAGCAGCGCCCATTTCTCGACGCCCAGTTCCTCGGTCATGTAGTCCACCGCCGGAATCGCCTGCTGGTTCGGCGCGGCGCCGGTGTAGATGACGTTCTTACTGGACTCCTCGCCTTCGTACTGCACCGGATAGAAGAGCAGCCCGTTCAGTTCCTCGACCACCGGCAGCACCGACTTGCGGCTGACGGAGGTCCAGCAGCCGAAGATCGCGTCCACGCCCTGGACCGAGATCAGCTCGCGCGCCTTTTCCGCGAACAGCGGCCAGTCGGATGCCGGGTCCACGACCACCGCCTCGATCTTCTTGCCCAGCACGCCGCCCTTGGCGTTCTGCTGGTCCACCATCATCAGCACGGTGTCCTTGAGCGTGGTTTCCGAGATCGCCATCGTGCCCGACAGCGAATGCAGCACGCCGATCTTGATCGTGTCCTCCTGCGCCCAGGCCCCGCCCGCCAGCGCGAGCGTCAACCCGGCGCTGCAAAGGATCGTCCTTGCCCTCATCTTCCGTTTTCCCCGTCAGGGCCGCAGGCATCCGGTCGCTTCCCCGCAGGCGGGGGCGGTGATAGGCTCATGCGGCAACATCGTTGCACCCGTGCGGCGGCCCTTGTTGTCCAGACGCTGGCCGCCGCACACTTCCGGCCTTTTCCGGCCGTTCGCACTTGCAGCAAATCAACGGGCCGGAAATGCGGCAACGAAAGGCTGGCGGCTTCTGCTGTTTCCGACCGCTTCTGGCGAAACCTGCGCCATCTGCACGCACCACTGCCCGCGAATTAGGCGCGCAGGGTCAGCCCGCCCTCGCGGATGATGAAATCGGCAACCTCATCCACCCCGCGCCCGCCGCGCAGCGAGGCCATCACGACCGGCCGCGTGCCACGCGCCGCGCGGGCGTCGGATTCCAGCAGCACCGGGTCCACGCCCACATGCGGCGCGAGGTCGGTCTTGTTCACCACCAGCAGGTCCGACCGCGCGAGCCCCGGCCCCTTCTTGCGCGGGATGTCCTGCCCGGCCGCCGTGTCGATGACATAGATCGTCAGGTCCGCCAGTTCCGGCGAGAAGGTCGCGGCGAGGTTGTCGCCCCCCGACTCGATCAGGATGAGGTCGAGGTCGGGAAAGGCCGCATTCAGGTCCGCGATGGCGGCAAGGTTGATGCTGGCGTCCTCGCGGATGGCGGTATGGGGGCAGCCGCCGGTTTCGACGCCGCGGATACGCTCGGACGGCAGGACCTGGGCGCGCATCAGCGCCTCGGCATCCTCGCGGGTGTAGATGTCGTTGGTGACAACCGCCATCGACAGGCGAGGGGCGAGCGCCGCCGCCAGCTTTTCCGTCAGGGTGGTCTTGCCGGCGCCCACGGGGCCGCCGATGCCGACGCGAAGGGGGCCGTTGCTCATGTCCTGAAGATCCTCGTCTGCATGGTTTCGTGTCGTGCCTGCGCGATCTCGGCGCCAATGGCGCAGGTGCCCAGATCATTTTCGGTGGCGGTTGCCGCCTGATCAGCCAGCCGCAGGATCAGGGGGGAAAGACCGGCCAGCACGCGCTGCCCCTCGGTCTGCCCCAAGGGCAGGAAGCGCACCGCCGCCTGCACGAGGTTCAGCGCCTGCCCGTGCAGGTAAAGCGCGATGACCCGCGCCGGGAGCTGACCCAAAGGCGCACAGGCCCGTCCCGCCGCCACCGGCAGCGCCGCCGGGCTGGCCTCGGTCCCGGTCAGCGGCGCGGCGGTCCGCGCAAAGGCCGCACCCTGTTCCAGCGTCTCGGTCAGCCGCTCGGCCGTCAGGCACAGCGCGCGGGCGAGGTCGTCCAGTCCCGCGTGATCCGCCCCGGTCCGCAAAGACAGCGAAAGCAGCACCGCGTCCGACCAGCCGCTGCCATGGTCCAGCACGTCGGCGAGCCACTCGGCCAGCGATGCCGCGTCATGGACCGAACCGCTGTCCATCGCCCATTCCAGCCCCTGAGCATAGGCGAAACCCCCGGTCGGAAAGGCCGGGGACAGAAGCTGCACCAGCAGCAGGCCGCCCGTGTCAGTGGCTGTGCCCAAAGGTCCGCCCGTGCCCATAGGCCCCGCCGAGCGGCCGGAAGGGCGCGAGGCTGCGTGTCAGTTTCGCGCCGAGTTGCAGCAGCATTGCCTCCAGCACCGGATCGACGCGGATCACGAGGTGGTCGGCGGCAATCTCGCAGGGGCAGTGGCGGTTGCCGATGTGCCAGGCAAGGGTGGGAAGGTCGCCCTCGATCCGCAGGACGGGCTCGCGCGCCTCGACGACCTCGACCGCGCGGCCGTCCGCCAGCGCGAAGGCGGCGCCCGGCGCAAGGCTGATCGTCTGCGGCAGGTCCACCATGAACGAGGCGCCCTCGGACGTGACCAGCCGCTTGCGGCGCAGGCAGCGGGCCTCGTAGTCCAGCACGACGTGCCCCGCGACGGGTCGCCCGTGGCCTTGCTCCAGCACCGCCTCGGCGGTCCCGAGATCCTGCATTGTTTCCGCGATGTCGCTCATGGGGGCCTCAGAACAGGAAATAGCGTTGGGCGAGCGGCAGTTCACTCGCCGGCTCGCAGGTCAGAAGCTGGCCGTCGGCGCGGACCTCGTAGGTCTCGGGATCGACCTCGATCACGGGCGTCGCGTCGTTCAGCCGCATGTCGGCCTTGCCGATGCCGCGCGTCCCCGCGACCGCAACGGCCTGCTTGCCGAGGCCATCGCAGCAGCCCGCCTCCAGCCCCGCATGGCTCACGAAGCTGACCGAGGCCGAGTGCCGCGCCCGGCCCAGCGCGCCGAACATGGGCCGCGAATACATAGGCTGCGGTGTCGGGATGGAGGCGTTCGGGTCGCCCATCTGCGCCATTGCGATCTGCCCGCCGACCAGCACCATCTCGGGCTTGGCCCCGAAGAAGGCCGGGTGCCACAGCACCAGGTCGGCGCGCTTGCCGGGCTCGACGCTGCCGACATGGGCCGAGATGCCATGCGCCACCGCGGGATTGATCGTGTACTTGGCGACATAGCGGCGGGCGCGCAGGTTGTCGTTCCCGCCCTTCTCGCCCTCCAGCCGCCCGCGCTGGATCCGCATCTTGTGGGCGGTCTGCCATGTGCGCGTGATGACCTCGCCCACGCGGCCCATCGCCTGGCTGTCCGAGGAAATGATGCTGAAGGCCCCGAGGTCGTGCAGGATGTCCTCGGCCGCGATCGTTTCGCGCCGGATGCGGCTTTCGGCGAAGGCCACGTCCTCGGGGATCGAGCGGTCGAGGTGGTGGCACACCATCAGCATGTCGAGGTGTTCCTCGATGGTGTTGCGCGTATAGGGCCGCGTCGGGTTGGTCGAGGACGGGATGACGTTCTGCGAGCCGACCACGCGGATGATGTCTGGGGCGTGTCCCCCGCCCGCGCCCTCGGTGTGATAGGCGTGGATCGTGCGGCCGGCGATGGCGGCCAGCGTGTTCTCGACGAAGCCGGATTCGTTCAGCGTGTCGGTGTGGATCATCACCTGCACGTCATGGGCCTCGGCCACCGTCAGGCAGCAGTCGATGGCAGCTGGCGTCGTGCCCCAATCCTCGTGCAGCTTCATGCAGCAGGCCCCGGCGCGGATCTGTTCGATCAGCGCCTCGGGGCGGCTGGCGTTGCCCTTGCCGGCAAGGCCGATGTTCACGGGCAGGCTGTCGGCGGCCTCCAGCATCCGGCGGATGTGCCAGGGGCCCGGCGTGCAGGTGGTCGCCAGCGTGCCATGCGCGGGTCCGGTGCCGCCGCCGATCATGGTGGTGACGCCGGAATGCAGCGCGTCCTCCACCTGCTGCGGGCAGATGAAGTGGATGTGGCAGTCGATGCCGCCCGCGGTCAGGATGCGGCCCTCGCCCGCGATGATCTCGGTCCCCGGCCCAATGACGATGGTAACGCCGGGCTGGGTGTCGGGATTGCCAGCCTTGCCGATGGCGGCGATCCGGCCGTCGCGCAGGCCCACGTCGGCCTTGGTGATGCCGGTCCAGTCGAGGATCAGCGCATTGGTGATGACCGTGTCCATCGCGCCTGCCGCGCGGGTCAGCTGCGACTGGCCCATGCCGTCGCGGATGACCTTGCCGCCGCCGAACTTCACCTCTTCGCCATGGATGGTCAGGTCGCGCTCGACCTCGATCACCAGCGCGGTGTCGCCCAGCCGCACCCGGTCGCCGGTCGTGGGGCCGAACATGTCCGCGTAAGCCGCGCGGGAAATCTCAACCGGCATCCAGAGCCCCCATGACCTCACCGTTGAACCCCCAGACGGCACGGTCGCCCCCGAAGGACACCAGCCGCACCTCGCGCCGCTGTCCCGGCTCGAAGCGGACGGCGGTGCCGGCGGGGATGTCGAGGCGCATTCCGCGCGCCGCGTCCCGGTCGAGGTCGAGGCCCGCGTTCACCTCGGCGAAGTGATAATGGCTGCCGACCTGAACGGGGCGGTCGCCGGTGTTGGCGACCATCAGGGTGATCGCGGGGCGGCCCTCGTTCAGGGTGATCGAGCCTTCGGCGGGGATGATCTCTCCGGGGATCATCTCAGCCTCCTACGACCAGCGCGAGGCCCGCCACGGCGGTCATCCCGCCCGCCGCGCGCAGCAGGGGCCGGGCGGCGGCACGTCCGATGAGGATGCCCGCGCCATGCAGCAGCGCCGTCGCAACGGCAAAGCCGAGGGCATAGGACAACAGCCCCTCGGCTGGGCCTTCCGCCCCATGCGCCCAGCCATGGGCAAAGCCGAAACCCGCCGCCATCGCGACCATCACGCCCAGCGGCAGGCGCGCGGCCATCGCCACCAGCGCCCCAAGAACGATCACCGAGGCGAGGATCACCGGCTCGACCGCGCCGAAGGGCATCCCGGCCCACCCCGCCGCGCCGCCCACCAGCATGGCCGAGACAAAGGCGGCAGGCAGCAGCCACAGCGCGCGGCCACCCGCCTGCGCGGCCAGCAGCCCAAGGGCCACCATTGCCAGCACGTGGTCCGTCCCGCCGATCGGATGGGCAAAGCCGCCGCCGAAGCTGCCGGCGTCATGCCCCGGATGGGCCAGCGCCGCGCCGGGAAGGACCATCAGGGCAAGGGATAGCAGGCGCTTCATCGAAATCTCCTATCGGATGGGATGGTGGACGGTGACGAGCTTGGTCCCGTCGGGAAATGTCGCCTCGACCTGCACGGTCTCGATCATCGCGGGGATGCCCTCCATGCAGTCCTCGGCGCGGATGACCCGGCCGCCCGCCTCCATCAGATCGGCGACGCTGCGGCCGTCGCGGGCGCCCTCGACCACGAAGTCGGTGATCAGCGCCACCGCCTCGGGGTGGTTCAGCTTGACGCCGCGCGTCAGCCGCCCGCGCGCGACCATCGCGGCAAGCGAGACCAGCAGCTTGTCCTTTTCTCGGGGGGTCAGGTTCATGGGCGTCCTTCAGTTCTGCCAGCATCTGGGGGTGGCGCCGGGCTGAAGCCGCTCGACCAGCCGCAGCATCTGGCGGCGCAGGGGCCAGGCGTCGGCGGCAAGGCAACGCAGCACCAGCCGCCCCTCCAGTGCCGAGGCGGCGCCCTGCACGCCTGGCTCGTCCAGCTCCGCGCGAAGCGCCGGAAGCATGGCCTGCGCTTCGGACGCGACGAAGATCAGCGTGGCAAAGGCGCGCGCGCCGCCCAGCAGCGCCATCCCGCCCGCGCGCGCAAGGGCGGCATCAGTCAGCCTCAGAGGGTCCAGCAGCAGCAGGCGGCCATCGCGCCGGATGGTCCGGCTGTCCTCCAGCATCAGCCGCGCCACCGTTTCGCCCATCGCGGCGCGGCCCAGCACGACCGTCTCGATCCCCAGGTAGCGGGCGTCCCCGGCCATCTCGACGCGGGTCTGCCGCTGCAGGCTGGCGCCGTTGAACAGGATCGTCTCCTGCGGCAGCCAGTCCAGCGAGGCCCCTGCCCCCAGTTCCAGCGTCACGATGGCCCGCGCGGGTCCGTCCTCGGCGCGATAGGCGCGCTCGGCGGTCTGCGTGGTGGCCCGCGCCCTGGTTCCGGCGCCGAGCGTGACGGAATACTCCAGCCGGTCTCCGCTGGTCAGCCCGCCCGAGGTGTTGAGGAACACGATCTCCGGCGCGCCCGAATGGGTGCGCGGCAGCATGACCTTGGCAGAGCCGGACTGCCTCAAGGCGGCAATCCGGCCATCCTTCAGGGCGATGCGGGCTTCACCGTCGCTGCGTTGAAGTGGAGTGTGATCGAACATGCCCCAACTTTACCGACCTGCCCGGAGGAGACAGGTGGAGGCGGGTCCGAGGCTGCGTGAAATCTCGCACCATGCCCCATGCTGCGGAAGCCTTGGGCATTCTGGCGATCGCGCGGGCAGGCGCGAAACACAGGCAGCGATCCGCCAAGCGTCTGGCCTGGCTGCATCTCATGTCCGGTCCTGCGGCAGCCCCGTCTTTGCCGGATCACTCCAATGCCCCTTTCAGGCCAGCGACTGCGCGTCCCCGTCGATCGAGATCGCCTGCCCCGAGATCGTCCGCCCGCGCGGCGAGCACATGAAGACGATCTGGTCCGCGATCTGCTGCTGCGTCACCATTGTCCGCATCGAGATGTTGCCGAGCAGCTCCGCCTCCATCTCGCGGAAGCTGATGCCGCGCGCCTGGGCCTTGTTCTCGATCACGCGCCGCACCCTGTCGCCCTCGACCACGCCGGGAAGGACGGCGTTGACGCGGATGCCGTGTTCGCCAAGCTCCATCGCAAGGGTCTTGGTGAAGCCGACGACCGCCCATTTCGAGGCGGAATAAGGTGAGCGCAGCGGGAACCCGAAGCGCCCCGCGATCGAGGACAGGTTGATGATCGAGGGGTTGGCGCTTTCCCTCAGCGGCGCCACAGCCAGGCGCACGCAGTTGAACATGCCGGTGATGTTGATGGCGAGCGTGCGGTCCCAGTCATGCGGGTCCACGTCCTCGACCCGCGCGGTGGGGCCAGCGACGCCCGCGTTGTTGACAAGGACATCCAACCCGCCCAGCGCCGCCAGCGCCTCGTCGAACAGCCGGGCGACCTGCGCGCGGTCGGACACGTCGCAGCGGGTCGAGGTGATGCCGGGATCGCTGTCCTTCAGCCCCGAAAGCGCTTCCTGATCCACGTCGCAGACGTGGACCCGCGCACCCTCGGCCGCAAAGGCGCGTGCGATGGCAAGCCCGATGCCGTTCGCGCCCGCGGTGACAAGAACGCGCAGTCCCCTGATGTCCAGGTCCATGATCGTCAGCTTCCTCATGCAAAAGGGCAGAGGTTCCCCCTGCCTTGTTCCGGCCAGTCGTTCGCGCGCGGGCATCCGCGCATGGGATCGCAGTTCGGCATTACCCCGGATGCCCGGTCCCGCACATGCAAAAGGCAGCCGGTCCATTGTCCCGGCTGCCTCGATTTCATTTTCGCCATGCAGGGTGTCCGGTCCTCGGACCCTGCCTCAGCGGTGAACGGAACGCTCGGAGGCCTTCCATTCCTCCCATCCCGGCTGGCCCTGCATGAAGGCCTCGATCTCGGCGCGCGAGGCTTCGAGCTTCGGGTCGTGGCGCAGGTAGTGCCGGGTTTCGCGGGCGATCAGGCCGGACAGGATCAGCAGCCCGATCAGGTTCGGGATCGCCATCAGCCCGTTCATCACGTCCGAGAAGTTCCACACGACCCCAAGCTGCACCGTGCAGCCAAAGAACACCACGCCCGAGAACAGGACCCGGAAGGGCATCACGCCCCGGCGCCCGACCAGCCGCTCGACGTTGCGCTCTCCGTAATAGGCCCAGCCGAGGATGGTGGAATAGGCAAACAGCACCAGCCCGACCGTGACGATCCAGTGGCCCCACTGGCCCGGCAGCCCGTGGGTGAAGGCCTCGCCCGTCATGATCGCGGCCGAGATCTGCTGGCCCGTCGCCGGGTCGGTCTGGGTCCAGACGCCCGTGGTGATGATGACAAGGCCGGTGCAGCTGACCACGATGATCGTGTCGATGAAGGTCTGCGTCATCGACACCAGCCCCTGCCGCACCGGATGCGTGGTCTGGGCCGAGGCCGCTGCGATGGCCGCCGAGCCCATGCCGGACTCGTTCGAGAAGATCCCCCGCGCGACCCCGTATTGCACGGCGATCATGATGGTGGAGCCCAAAAAGCCGCCGGCGGCCGAGGTGCCGGTGAAGGCCTGGCTGAACACCTCGCCAAAGGCGGCGGGAACGGCGGCGATGTTCGCGGCGAGGATATAAAGCGCGCCCAGCACGTAGAACAGGATCATCGCCGGAACGAAGCCCGCCGTGACCTTGCCGATGGACTTGATGCCGCCCACCAGCACCAGCAGCGTCAGTGCCGCCAGCACCGCCCCCGTGGCCCAGGTCGGCACGGCGAAGCTGCGTTCCAGGTTCGAGGCGATCGAGTTCCCCTGCGTCATGTTGCCGATCCCGAACGAGGCACAGACGGCGAAGATCGCGAAGGCCAGCGCCAGGAACCTGCCGAAGCGGCCGGGAATGCCGCGCTCAAGGTAGTACTGCGGCCCGCCCGACTTCTCGCCCGCCGTGTCGGTGGTGCGGAAGCGGACGCCCAGGAAGGCCTCGGAGTATTTGGACGCCATGCCCAGCAGCGCCGTGACCCACATCCAGAACAGCGCGCCGGGGCCGCCGATGCCGATGGCCGTGGCGACGCCCACGATGTTGCCGGTGCCGACAGTGGCGGCCATGGCCGTGGTCAGGGCCTGGAACTGCGAGATGTCGCCCTCGGCATCGTCATCCTTGCGCTTGATCAGGCCCAGGCGCAGCGCGGCGCCCAAGCGCAGGAACTGGATGCCACCCAGGCGGAAGGTCAGGTAGATGCCGGTTCCCAGCAGCAGCGGGATCAGCATGAAGGGACCCCAGACGATCCCCCCGACCGTCCCGAGGAAAGTTTCCAGATTGTTCATGTGGTCCTGATTGCCTCTGTTGCGGGCGCCATGCAGGCGCAGCCTGAAATTGCCTTCATGAATGAGCGGGGTTCAAAGCGTCAGCGCGGCGATCCAGGCGAACAGCACCATGCCGAAGTTCGCGTGGATGAAGGTCGGGATCACGCTGTCCCTGATGTGGTCGTGCTGCCCGTCCGCATTCAGCCCGGCCGTTGCGCCCAGCGTGATGGTAGAAGCCGGCGACCCGGCATCACCCAGCGCCGCGGCGGCCCCAAGAAGGGCGACCGTCGCAAGCGGCGAGAAGTCGAGCGCCTGCGCCAGCGGCACATAGACCGGCGCCAAGATCGGGACCGAGGCGAAGGAATCGCCGAAGCCGATCGTCACGAACAGCCCGACCAGCAGCATGATCGCGGCGCCCAGCGCCTTGTTGTCCCCTATGAACGAGGCCGAGGCCGAAACGAGCGGCTGGACCTCTCCGGTCGCGGACAGCACGCCCGCGAAGCCCGAGGCGAGGGTGATGATCACGGCCACCTGCGCCATCATCCGCAGGCCCTCGGTGAAGACATCGTCCTGTTCCTGCCAGCGGAAGATGCCCGCGAAGCCGAGGATGATGAAGCCGGCCATTGCGCCTACCAGCAGCGATTCAAACCTGATCTGGCAGACCAGCGCCACCGCCAGCGCGGCAAGGGTCGCCAGCAGCTGCGCGGGCTTCAGGGTCACGGGCGGCTTGCTGGCGGCAGGTGCCTCGCTCTCGACGGCAAGGTAGTCGCGCGGCTTGCGGTAGGTGATGAAGACGGCGACGAACATCCCCGCCACGATCCCCATCACCGGCAGGAACATTGCCCGGGGCGCCATGTCGGCGGTCACGCTGAGGCCCAGGTCCGCGCCGACCTCGTTCAGATTGGTCAGCAGGATGTCGTTGAGAAAGATCGCGCCGAAGCCCGTCGGCAGCAGCAGGTAACTTGAGCTGATCGCGCAGGCCAGCACGCAGGCGATCGCGCGGCGGTCCAGGCGCAGGCGGTTCATGACGCCCAGGAGCGGCGGGATCAGCACCGGGATGAAGGCGATATGCACCGGGATCAGGTTCTGCGACATGACCGAGGCCGCGCAGAGGATCAGCAGCAGGCTCCACCTGACGCCCCGGCTGGCGGCGGCCTCGCCGGTCCCGAGATGGCCCGAGATCTTCGCGGCCAGCAGTTCCAGCAACCCGCTGCGGGCCAGCGCGACGGCGAAGGCGCCGATCATCACATAGGTCATGCCGACCTGCGAGCCGATCAGCAGGTTCCCGTTGAAGGCGGCAATCGTCTCGGTCATCGACAGGCCCGCCTGCAGGCCCCCCAGCACCGCCGCCGAGACCAGCGCCACCGCGACGGGCAGGCGCAGCAGGCAGAGCGTCATCATCGCCACGATCGACAGGACGACGGCGTTGACATGCAGGCCGGCCGCAAACAGGCCGCCATAAGTTGCCGCGGCAAGCGCCAGCACCGAAAAGACGCGCGTGCGGCGAAGCTCTCCGGTGCCGCCCGAGGAGCCGAGGGACAGATCGGTCATTCTTGTTCTCGTACAGGGACCGAGTCCGGGCCTCGGCGGCAAGGCGATACGTCGCAAAGGAACCGATGATCAACCTGCCCCGACCCTGTTTCGGCGGATCGGAACGGTCGAATGGCGAAGTTTCCGGCAACCATGACCGCGCGGCCAGGGAAAGGCGCGGAACTTCCCCCCTCACCCGGCGCCGACCTTGACAGCCTCGGGCGCCGCCCCGTTCCCTGAGGCAAACCGCAACCGAGGAACGCCCCATGTGCACGGCCTGCCTGATCGAGAACGTAAAAAGCCACATGCTCTCGCGCCGCAGCCTGTTTTCAGGCGCTGCGGCCACTGCGGCGATGGGCGTGGCCGCGGGCGCGCTGTCCGCGCGGCCGGTGCTGGCGCAGGCGAAAGGACGGGTGGTCGATCTGACCCATGCCTATGACAGCGACTTTCCGACATTCGACGGCAAGCCCGGCATCCTCTACGAGGTGGACAAGAACTTCGATCCCGACGGCTATCACCTCTTCAAGCTGACGATCTTCGAGCACACGGGCACCCATATCGACGCGCCGCTGCATTTCGCCGAAGGCGGAACCTCGGTCGATGCGCTTCCGGTCGAGAACCTGATCGCGCCTCTGTGCATCGTGGATATTTCCGCCAGGGCGGCCGAGGACCCGAACGCCGTGGTCGAGCCCGCGGACATCGAGGCCTGGGTGTCCGCGAATGGAGAGATCCCGGCGGGGGCCTGCGTGGCCATGAACTCGGGCTGGACGGCCAGGATCGGGAACCCGGCGTGGCGCAACCTGCCGGACGGCACGCTGGCCTTCCCCGGCTTCTCGAAAGCGGCGACCGACCTGCTGGCCCAGACGGGGGCGGCCTCGATCGGGGTGGACACCCTGTCGCTGGACCCCGGCAATTCCCCCGACTTCGCGGTGCATTATTCCTGGCTGCCCTCGGGCCGCTTCGGGATCGAGGGGCTGGCCAATCTGGAACAGCTTCCGGCCAGCGGCGCCACGATCTTCATCGGCGCGCCGAAGCATCGCGGCGGCACCGGCGGCCCGGCAAGGATCCTGGCGATGCACTAGGGCGACCTGCGGCGTCGATGGGCGACGGGCCCTCATAACCTGGTCCCCGACAGCGTGGATTGCGGGACAAAGCGACAGACCCGCGCCTGTCTGTGACGACCAAGGCTGCCGCCGGATGGCCGACGGCCGTCATGGCAGCATTTGCGTCATGCGCGTTGAAAGAACAGAGACCATCGCCATCAGCAGAAGCCCGGCGGCCGCGGCCCGGCAGATGATGCGGCGATACTGCAGGGCTGCCCAGCGCATGGAGGAAAGCGAGAACAGAAGCGCGATCAGCGTGTACCAGGCAATGCTCATCGACGTGGTCACGGCCACCAGGGTGGCGATCCTGTCGTGGTCCCGGAACACCTCCAGAAAGGCGATCGTGAACAAGGACGCGCTCTGCGGGGCGAGAAAGGCGACGGCAGCGTCCTGGGCGAACAGCTCGAGCCACAGGCGGGGCGGAGGCATATCAGCGCCGGCAGCTTCGGCACGGGCGGAACGCAGCAGCCGCCCGGCCAGCCAGATCAGCACCAGCGGAACCGCCGCCTGAACCGTCGGAAGCGACGGGCCCGAGGCCAGGTGGATGGCGCTCCAGGCGATGGCGCCCATCAGCGTGGCGGTCCCCATCGCGATCCCGGCCAGCAGCGGGATGGTCCGCCTGAACCCGTGAAGGGCGGCATAGCCGCCCATCGTCAGGGCGACCGGACCAGGCACGACCACGATGTAGGCCGCCATGAACTGCAGCATGGCAGCCGACATGGATTGCGAGCCCCACATGGCACCCTCACCCTGCCCCGGATGCCTACTGTCCGGCGGCAAGCGTCGTCACAGTCTCGGGCGGAACGGGGAATGCCGCCGGCAGATGAGGAACGCCGACGACCTCGGGCCGATCGGCATCCGAAACCAGCAGCGAGGCTCCGGCGCCGCCCACCATCCCCTTGGGAACGACGGTGTCCATGCCCTCGGGATCAGAGGCGTGGACGACATGGACGAAACCCAGGCAGGCGTCCGGCCCGGCCCGCCTTCATAAGGCCGCCGCCGCTCGGATCACCTCGAGGGAGCCTTCTCTTTCGAGCAGCATCTCACGATCCCTTGTAGGTCAAGGAACAGCAAGGATTCCGCTTCGCTCATAGATTGTCCGGGTGAAGCCGGCCCTGCGGCCCATGCCGCCGCGGGCTGAATAGCCGTGAAGCCGGTGATCCACGCCGCGATGAACCAGCAGCGGTTCAGTTCACCCATCCTGCCTTGGGGCTACGGTCCTGAGACCTGCCCTGCTCCGCAGGCCGATATTCAGGCGGTTGCGCGTTGTCCTTCTGCTTGGCGAGTTGCACGGCGCCGCGCCGCCCGGTCTCCGGTTCGCAAGTGCACCAGACCCCTCTGCAGGGCGACGAAGCCGAACAGCAGCATGCCGATCACGATCTTGGTCCACCAGCTGGACAGCGTGCCGTCAAAGACGATGTAGGTCTGGATCAGCCCCATGATCAGCACGCCGATCAGGGTTCCCGGCACGAAGCCGCTGCCGCCGGTCAGCAGCGTGCCGCCGATCACGACGGCGGCGATGGCGTCCAGCTCGGTGCCGACCGTCGCCAGCGAATAGCCGGCCGAGGTGTAGACGGCGAAGACCACCCCGGCGAGGCCCGCGCAGAAGCCGGACAGGCCGTAAACCGCCACCGTGGTGCGGCCGACATGGACGCCCAGCAGGCGCGCCGTGCGGGCGTCCCCGCCAACCGCCATCACGCGGGTGCCGAAGGGGCTGCGGTGGATCAGCAGCGTGACCGCCGCCACCGTCAGCAGCATCAGCCCCGCGATCAGCGTCAGCCGGCCCTTTCCTGGCATCAGCCAGTAGGCGGACTGGATCGCCTCGATCGCCGGGTGCCGGATCGGGATCGAGTCGATCGACAGCACATAGGCCGCGCCGCGGGCCATGAACATGCCGGCAAGCGTGACAATGAAGGGCGGCATCTCCAGCAGGTGGATGACCGCACCCATGGCCAAGCCGAAAAGCGTCGTGATCACCAGCAGCAGCAGGAACACGGCATAGGGGTGCAGGCCCGTGTCGCGCAGCATCACGCCGATGAACACGCCCGAGAAGGCGATCACCGCGCCCACCGACAGGTCGATCCCGCCCGACAGGATCACCACCGTCATGCCCACCGCGACGATGCCGAGATAGGCGTTGTCGGTCAGCAGGTTGCCGATCACCCGCGTGGACAGGATGGCCGGGAACTGCAACCAGGCCAGGCCATAGGCCAGAACGAAGATGGCGCAGGTGACGGCAAAGGGCAGAAGGCGCGCGCTCATGTCGGTGTTCCCTGTCGCATGGCCCTGCGGCGGGCCAGCAGCGGCCGCAGGCGCGGCGATTGCACCAGCAGGATCACCAGCACGATCCAGGCCTTGATCAGCAGGTTGTATTCGGGCGGGAACCCCGCCAGCAGGATGCCGGTGTTGACCGTCTGGGTGATCATGGCCCCGATCAGCGAGGCGATGATCGAGAAGCGTCCCCCCAGAAGCGAGTTGCCGCCGATCACCACCGCGAGGATCGCGTCAAGCTCGAGCCACAGCCCCGCGTTGTTGGCGTCGGCGCCGCGGATATCCGCCGTCACCACAAGCCCGGCCAGCGCCGCGCAGAGGCCCGAGACGACGTAAACGGCGATGATCGTGGCCCGCGTGTTCACGCCGGCGCGATAGGCGGCGCGGGCGTTGATGCCGACCGCCTCGATCAGGAAGCCCAGCGCGGTGCGGCGCAGGACAAGGATCGTGCCGACGGCGGCGGCGGCCCACAAGAGGACGGGGAATGGCACGCCCAGGGCCGCGCCCGACCCGAGAAAGGCGAAACCCGGGTCCGAGAAGGTCAGGATCGCCCCCTCGGTCACCAGTTGCGCGATGCCGCGCCCGGCTACCATCAGGATCAGCGTGGCGATGATCGGCTGGATGCGCAGCACCGAAACCAGCAGCCCGTTCCACAACCCGCAGGCCGCGCCGGTCGCCAGCGCCGCCAGCAGCGTCACCGGCAGCGGATAGCCCAGCGTCACCATCTTCGCCGCCACCGCGCCGCAGATGGCCATGACGGCACCGACCGACAGGTCGATGCCGCCGGTCGCGATCACCAGCGTCATGCCGATGGCCAGCAGCGCCACAGGGGCGCCGCGGTTCAGCACGTCGATGGGGCTGCCGTATAGGCGCCCGTTCGCCACCGAGATGTCGAGAAAGCCGGGCGAGACCAGGCTGATCGCGACAACCAGCAGCGCCAAGGTCGCCAGCATCGGCAGGATACGGGCAAGACCGGCGGGCAGGGTCATGGCGCGGTCCTTTGCTGCGGAGCGGCGGCAATGGCCGCGACGATCGCCCCTGTGCTGACCTCGGCGCCCGCAAGCTCGGCCACCTGGCGGCGGTCACGCATGACGATCACCCGGTCCGAATAGGTGGCCAGCTCGTCCAGCTCGGACGAGATCACCAGCAGCGACATGCCGCGATCACAAAGCTCCTCGATGACGCGGATGATCTCGGCATGGGCGCCCACGTCGATGCCGCGCGTGGGCTCGTCCAGGATCAGGAAGTCGGGGTTCATCAGCAGCCAGCGGGCGAGGATCACCTTCTGCTGGTTGCCCCCCGACAGCTCGCCCACCGGTTTCTCGGCATGGGGCGTGCGGATGTCGAGGCGGCGGATGTAGTCGGCGACCATCCGGTCCTGTTCGCGTCGCGCAACGGGGCGGGTCCATCCGCGCCGGGCCTGCAGCGCCAGCATCATGTTCTCGCGCACGCCCAGATCGGCGACAATGCCGTCAGTCTTGCGGTCCTCTGGACAGAAGCCCATTCCGGCGCGGATGGCGGCACGCGGGCTATCCAGCCGCCGCGCTGTGCCGCCGACCTCGGCCGTGCCGCTGTCATGCCCGTCGATCCCGAAGATTGCCTCGGCCATCTCGGTTCGGCCCGAGCCGAGAAGCCCCGCGAGGCCCACGATCTCGCCCTTGCGGACTGTCAGGTCGAAGGGCTCGACCCGACCACGGCGGCCGAAGCCGCGGAACTGTGCCGCCGGGGGGCCATCGCCGGGCGCGCGGGCACGGTGCCCGGTCTCGGCCTGCGCAAGATCGTGGCCCAGCATCATGTTGACCAGCGCCAGCCGGTCCACTTCGGCCATGGGGCCGCCCCCGACGTTTCGGCCGTTGCGCAGCACGGTCAGGCGATCCGAGATGGCATAAACTTGGTCGAGGAAATGAGAGATGAAGACGATCGCCAGCCCCCGGTCGCGCAGCCGTCGCACGATGCCGAACAGCCGCTCGACTTCGGCCGCATCAAGGCTGGCGGTCGGTTCGTCCAGGATCAGCACCTTGTCGGACAGTGAAACCGCGCGGGCGATGGCGACGATCTGCTGGATCGCGACCGAATAGCCGTCCAGCGGCCGGGTCACGTCGATGTCGAGGTCATAGTCCGCCAGCATCCGCGCCGCCTCGCGGCAGGCACTGCGGCGGTGGGTCAGGCCCAGCCGCCGCGGCTCGCGTCCCAGCATCAGGTTCTCGGCCACTGTCAGGTTGGGCAGCAGATTCACCTCCTGATAGACGGTGCCGATGCCCAGCGCCTGGGCGTCGGCGGTGCTGCGCGGGGCGACCGGCCGGCCGTCCAGCAGCACCGTTCCGCCGTCGCGCGCATAGGCGCCGGTCAGGCACTTGATCAGGGTGGACTTGCCCGCGCCGTTCTCTCCCAGCAGCGCTTGGACCTCGCCCCGGGCGAGAACAAGGTCCACCGCGTCCAGCGCCTTTGTCCCGGGGAACAGTTTCGTGATCCCGCGCGCCTCAAGAACCGCCTCCATTCCAGCGCCCTCCCCCTGCGCGTCGTCCGGGTGGACCGAGGGCAGCGACAGGCCGCCCCCGGTGGTTCGCGGCTCAGTAGCCGAGGTCCTTCTTGGACTCGTAGATCGCCTGCGGGTCGTCGGCTTGGGTATAGAGCTTCGACTCGGTCTGGATGAACTTCGGCGGCACCGTCCCGTTCTTCCAATAGGCTTCCAGCGCGTCGAAGGCGGGTCCCGCCATGTTCGGGGTCAGCTCGACCGTGGCATTCGCCTCGCCGGCCGCCATTGCCTGGAAGATGTCGGGCACGGCGTCGATCGACACGACAAGGATGTCGGTGCCCGGCTTCTTGCCCGCTTCCTTGATCGCCTGGATGGCACCCACGGCCATGTCGTCGTTGTGGGCGTAAAGCGCGCAGATCTCGTCCCCGCCCTCGGCCTTGAGGAAGCTTTCCATCACTTCCTTGCCCTTGGTCCGGGTGAAGTCGGCGGTCTGGCTGCGGGTGATGGTGATGTTGTCATGCCCGGCGATCCCCGCCTCGAAACCGGCCTTGCGCTTGATGGCCGGGGACGATCCGGTGGTGCCCTGCAGTTCGACCACGTTGCAGGTCCTGTCGCCGACCTGCTGCACCAGCCACTCCCCTGCCACCCGGCCTTCGTGTTCGAGATCCGAGCCGACGGCGGTCAGGTACAGGTCCTCGCTGGAGTCGACCTGCCGGTCCAGCAGCACGACCGGGATCTCGGCCTCCTTCGCTTCCTGCAGCACCTGGTCCCAGCCTGTGGCGACGACCGGGGCCAGAAGGATGGCGTCCACGCCCTGGGCGATGAAGGTCTTCACCGCCTTGATCTGGTTTTCCTGCTTCTGCTGGGCATCGGCGAACTTGAGGTCATGGCCGCGCTTCTCGGCTTCCTGCCGGGTCACGGTGGTCTCGGCGGCACGCCAGCCGGACTCCGAACCGATCTGGGCGAAGCCCACGGTTTCGGCCGCCGCGGGCAGGGCAGCAAGGGCGGTGCTGGCGAACAACGCGGCTGTGGTCAGGTTCTTCATCTTGTCCTCCTCTGGGGGCTCTCCCCGCCCCGTTGATGGCCCTCGGGCCTGTCCGGCGAGGCCTCTGCGGGCGTCAGCCGAATCCGCGTGATCTGCCGGTAGGTTTCGCCGGGGCGCAGGAGCGCCGAGGGGAAGCCCTGATGGTTGGGCGCGTCGGGCCACAGCTGCGGCTCGAGCGCGATGCCTGCGAAACGCTGGTAGGGTCGGCCCGCAAGGCCGGGCGCGCCGGGACGGATGTGATCGCCGGCATAGACCTGCAACCCCGGTTCGGTCGATTCGAGCTGCAGGACGGGACAGCCCGGCGCCGACAACCATGCCACCGGACGCGGCGAGGCAATACGCCTGTCGCCAAGGCAGAGGTTGTCGTCGATCAGCCCGGCGTCGAGCCGCTCGCCCAGCCGCATCGGCTGGCGCCAGTCGCGGCGCGTGCCTTCAACGGCGGGTGTCTCGCCGGTGGGGATCAGATCGGGATCGGTCGCGGTATACCGCTCTGCCGGGCAGCACAGAAGATGGTCGGCAATGGTGGGCTGACCCGACAGGTTGAAGAAGGAATGCTGCGCGAAGTTGCAGAGCGTCTCGGCGTCCGTGGCGGCGGTGATCCCGATTTCCAGCACCGGCCCGGCAGTGATCGCATAGCGCACCGTCACATCCATGGCGCCGGGAAAGCCCATGTGCCCGTCGGGCAGGCGGTCATGCAGCGTCACGCTGTCCCCCGTGACCTCGCCCAGCCGCCAGTTGCGCACACCCGTCCCGTCCGTGCCGCCATGCAGCAGGTGGCGGCCCAAGAAGTTGCGGTCGAGTTGCCGTTCCTTGCCCCCGATCCATGCGAGGCCATTGCCGATGCGGTTGGCGAAGCGTCCGACGACGGCGCCGAAATACATCCCCTCGGTCAGGTAAGGCTCAAGCCGGGGGAAGCCCAGCACCAGCGGCTGCGGAAAACCCGCCAGACGCAGGTCCTGCACCGTCGCGCCATGCGTCAGCACCCAGGCCGACAGCCCGTGCCCCGAGACGGCGACGCGGCTCACGCGTTGCCCGTCGGGGCGCAGGCCGAAATCGTCGATGGCGGAAGCCTGTCCCCCCAGTCCGGTTTCTCGGGGGGCTCGCATCGCCTCAGTCCTCGAAGGCATCTGTCTGGGTCCGCCTGCCCAGCATGAAGGCATCCGCCACATGCAGCTGCGGCCGCAGGTCCACGGCACTTTCCCGCGCCGCGACAAGACGCGCGAACTCGGAATAGATGCCGTCGTATTCCGAGGCGAGCGCCTCGGCCTGCGCCAGCACCGCGCTGCCCGCTTGCGCCTGCGCGCCGCCCCCGGTCAGCAGCAGGGGGCCCGCGTCGGTCTCAATCTCGATCTCCCATGTCTGGGGGCCGGTCTGACGCCAGTCGAAATCGGCCTCGATCGCCTGCCCCCCCGTCGTCCGCAGGGTCAGGCGCGCGGCGATGGGGGTGTCGCGGTTGGACGGGAACTCCAGCTCGGCCGCGCTGACGAAGACCTCGACCGGCAGGATGGTGGTCAGCACCGACAGCGCGTTGATGCCGGGATCGAAGACGCCAAGGCCGCCCGCCTGCCAGATCCAGTCCTGTCCCGGATGCCAGCGTCGCACATCCTCGCGCCAAGTGATGCGCCCGCCCAGGATACGCCGCCCCGCAAGCCAGTCCCGCGCCGGGGCGACGCCCGCGGCATGGCGCGAGTGCCAGGTGGCGTAAAGGACCCGGCCCGTGTCGCGCGCCACCCGGTCCAGTGCCATGACCTCGGCAACCGAGGCGCCGGGCGGCTTTTCAAGCAGCACGTCGCGTCCGGCCTCCAGCGCCGCGCGCGCCATGCCGAAGCGCACCTGCGGCGGCACGCATAGCGCCACCGCCCCCACATCGGGCATCGCGTCCAGCGCCTCCTCCAGCCCTGCGAAGGAGGGCACGTCCGGCAGGCTGGCGTTGCGGCTGACCGTCGCCGCCAGTCGGAAGGAGGGGCTGGCCGCGATGGAGGGCAGGTGCTGGTCCCGGGCGATCTTGCCCAGGCCCACGACGGCGATCCCGACCGGCTCAGTGGCTGTCACGGCCCACCTCCGATCCGCGGCAACCGAGGAGAAAGTCGAAGTCGGCGCCCGTGTCCGCGCCCTGCACATGGTCGTGGAAAAGCTGCGCATAGCCGCCCGAGGGGCGCGGCAGCGGCGGGGTCCAGTCGCGCAGCCGGGCAGCGATCTCGTTGTCGCTGACGTCCAGATGGACGCGACGGGCAGGCACGTCGATCTCGATGATGTCGCCGGTCCGCACGATGGCCAGGGGACCGCCCCGCGCCGCCTCGGGGCTGGTGTGCAGCAGGACGGTGCCATAGGCGGTGCCCGACATGCGGGCGTCCGAGATGCGCACCATGTCGGTGATCCCCTTGCGCAGCACCTTGGGCGGCAGGCCCATGTTGCCGACCTCGGGCATGCCGGGATAGCCGCGCGGCCCGCAGTTCTTCAGAACCATGACGCAGGTCTCGTCGATGTCGAGCGCCTCGTCGTTGATCCGCGCCTTGTAGTCATCGATGTCCTCGAACACGACCGCCCGGCCGCGATGGCGCAGCAGGTGCGGACTGGCGGCCGAGGGCTTCAGCACCGCCCCCTGCGGCGCGAGGTTGCCGCGCAGCACGGCGATGCCGCCGTTCTGCGTGAGTGCCCGCTCGACCGGCAGGATCACGTCCTCGTTCCAGTTCACGGCGTCCTGCACCTGCTCCCATGCGGTCTGGCCGCTGACGGTCAGAGCGTCGCGGTTCAGAAGCCCGGCCTCGCCCAGCCGCTTGAGCACCACGGGCAGGCCGCCGGCGTAGAAGAACTCCTCCATCAGATACTTGCCCGAGGGCATCAGGTTGACGATCGTCGGCACGTCGCGGCCCAACCGGTCCCAGTCGTCCAGCGTCAGGTCCAGGCCGACGCGACCCGCCAGCGCCAGCAGGTGGATCACGGCATTGGTGGACCCGCCGATGGCGCCGTTGCAGCGGATCGCGTTCTCGAAGGCCGCGCGGGTCAGCACGTTGCTGGGCTTCAGGTCGTCCTTGACCATCTGCACGATGCGCCGCCCGGTCAGTTGCGCCATCATCCGGCGGCGCGAGTCCACCGCCGGGATCGCCGCGTTGCCTGAAAGCGCC
This sequence comes from Paracoccus niistensis, assembly GCF_042432925.1. Taxonomy (NCBI): domain Bacteria; kingdom Pseudomonadati; phylum Pseudomonadota; class Alphaproteobacteria; order Rhodobacterales; family Paracoccaceae; genus Paracoccus; species Paracoccus niistensis. The sequence goes on from NZ_JBHLWE010000004.1 coordinate 109,304, forward strand.
ATGCCCAGCGCCTCGGCCATGCTGGCCATGGTCGAGGCGGTGCCCATCGTGTTGCAACTGCCCGGGCTGCGGCTCATGGCGGTCTCGGCTTCCAAGAAGTCGGCGCGGCTCATCCGGCCCGCCTTGATGTCCTCGGACATCTGCCACAGCGCGGTGCCAGAGCCCACGCGCTCGCCCCGGAACCAGCCGTTCAGCATCGGCCCGCCCGTGACGACGATGGCCGGCAGATCGACGCTGGCCGCGCCCATCAGAAGGCTGGGCGTGGTCTTGTCGCAGCCCACCATCAGCACGCAGCCGTCCATCGGCTGGCCTCGGATCGCCTCTTCGACCGCCATGGCGGCAAGGTTGCGGAACATCATCGCGCTGGGGCGAAAGCTCGATTCAGCGGCCGAGAAGACGGGCACCTCGACCGGGAAGCCCCCGGCCTCGAAGATGCCGTGCTTCACGCGCTGGGCGAGGTCGTGCAGATGCGCGTTGCAGGGGGTCAGCTCGGACCAGGTGTTCAGGATGCCGATCACCGGGCGGCCGTCGAACAGGTCCGCCGGGAAGCCCTGGTTCTTCATCCAGCTGCGGTGGTAGATGTTGTCGCGGCTGTCGCCCCCGAACCATTCCTGCGAGCGGAGGCGGCGCGGCCAGGAAGCGGGGGCGAAGGTCATCGCGTTCCCCCCGTCTTACAGCGCGCGGACGGCGACAGCCGCCGTTGTGGCGGGGGCGCGGCCCAGCCTGTTCGTCAGGGGCAGGCCGAAGGCGGAAGCCTCGATCTCGAACACGTCGCCCGGCTCGGTCGCCACGCCGGCCGCGAAGCTCAGCGTCGCGGTCCCGAACATGTGGACATGGACGTCGCCTGGACGGCGGAACTGGTCATACTTGAAATGGTGGTGTTCCAGGTTGGCGATGCTGTGGGACATGTTCGCCTCGCCCGACAGGAAGGGCTGCTCGAACAGCACCTCGCCGCCGCGGCGGACGCGCGAGGTGCCGCAGATGTCCTCGGGCAGCTGGCCCACCAGGATCTCGGGGCCATAGCTCGCTTGGCGCAGCTTGGAATGGGCGAGGTAAAGGTAGTTCACCTTCTCCATCACGTGGTCCGAGAACTCGTTGGCCAGCGCAAAGCCCAGACGGAAGGGCACGCCGTCGGGACCGATGACGTAAAGGCCCGCGATCTCGGGCTCTTCGCCGCCATCCTGGGCGAAGCCGGGCATCCGCAGTTCAGCCCCCGGTGCGACGACGCAATGGCCGTCGCCCTTGTAGAACCATTCGGGCTGCACGCCCTCGCGTCCCGCCTCGGGGCGCCCGCCCTCCAGCCCCATGCGGAACATCCGCATCGAGTCCGTCATCGGGGTGCCCGCTACATCATCCTCGCGGTGCATGGCATCGCGGGTCGAGGCCGAGCCGAGATGGGTCAGCCCGGTGCCCGTCACCAGCAGATGCGCCGGATCGGGATGGGTCAGCGGCGGCAGCACGCGCCCTTCGTCCAGCGCGGCGCGCAGGTCCACCGCCGGTCCGGGACGGCGCGAGAACAGCACCTCGGCCAATGTCCTTCCTTCGGCGATGCAGTGCTGCGCCAGTTCGAGCGTCGAGGCGAAGCCCTGAACCTCATGCGCCTCGGTGCCGTCGCGCATCACCACCGTGGTGCGACCGTCGCGGGTCGTGATCTGGGACAGCAGCATCGGTCCACCCTTTCCTGCGCCGCCGGTCGATCTGGCCGCGTCACGTCTTGCGTAGCGAGGCGTGCGTCATGCGGTCAAATGCGATTATTGACGCCCGACATGACGTTCCTGCAATGTCGCGCAAGGGGAGAAGGAGACACCATGACCAAGGGACCGCCGCCGCTCGCCGCGCGCGGGCTGAAGCTGCGACAGCTGCAACTGATCGTCGATGTCGCGGACACGGGCCAGGTCGTGGCGGCGGCGCAGCGGCTGAACATGACCCAGCCCGCCGCCTCGCGGATGCTGTCGGAACTGGAACACCTGCTGGGCGTCAAGCTGACGGCACGGCATCCGCGCGGGGTGAACCTGACGGCGGCGGGCACGCGGCTGGCCGAGCTTGCCCGCGGCATCCTGCACGAGATCGACAGCGCCGCGACCGAGGTGCGGGACATCAACAACGGAAAGGCCGGATTCGTCAGCCTCGGCTCGGTCTCGGGGCCATCCCTAGACCTGGTGCTGCCGGTGCTTCAGAACCTGCGGATCATGCGGCCGCAGATCCGCTTTGACGTGATGGTCGATTCAAGCGACCGGCTGGTGGGAGAGCTGATCGCGGGCGAGGTCAATTTCTACCTGGGCCGCATCCCGGACCACGTCGATGCGACCCAGTTCGCCATGCGGACCATCGGCGCCGAGCCGATGTCCCTGATCGTGCGCGCGGGGCACGAACTGGACGTGCATCCGCCCTCGGACCTGACCGAGACGCTGCGCTTCGATTGGGTCATGCAGCCGCGCGCCGGGCTCTTGCGCCGCACGGTCGAGGCCTACCTGATGGAGCGCGGGCTGCCCCTGCCCCAGCGGGTTGTCGGCACCGCCTCGCTGATGTTTACGCTGGCGCTTGTCAGCCGCAGCAATGCAATCGGGGTCATGTCCACCCAGGCGGAGGAGTTCTTCCGCTCTCAGGCCTCGCTGGGCGCGCGGATCGTGCGGCTGCCGGTGGCCCCCGACCTGATGGTCGCGCCCTATGGCCTTGTCACGATGCGGGACCGCAAGCTGACACCCGCAGCGGCGGTGGCCTATCGCGCAATCGCCGAGGCCGCGGGCCTTGCTGCAGCCTAGGGCAGAAGCACGCGCGGCTCGGGCAGACCGCGAGCCGCGACAGTCGTGACGAAGGTGCAGCCAGCTTGGGGATCGGCGCGGCGGGCCTCGGGATCAAGGCCCTCCCAGGCGGTGGTGACGATCAGGTCGGACAGATCTGCGCCGCCGAAGGCCGGGCAGCTTGCCTGCCGCGCGGGAACCGGAATGCTGGCGACCAGTCGTCCCCCCGGATCGTAGCAGGCGACCCGGCCCGCACCCCATTGCGCGTTCCACAGGTTGCCCTCGGCGTCGGTCACGGCACCGTCGGGGGAAAGGTTCCCGCGCGTCAGGTCGAGAAAGACCACGGCCTCACCGGCAGGCCAGCCCGTCGCGGGATCGAGCGGCAGCCGCCAGATCGTCCCGAGGGCGGTGTCGGCGAAATAGGCGCAGGCGCGAGGGCGGTCGAAGCAGATGGCGTTGGGGATCGTCAGCCCGTCGCGGATCACCCGCAACTCACCCTTGAACCAGCGGCGGATGGTCCCTGCCCCGGCCTGCGTCGCCTTGCCCATGGTCGAGGCCCAGAAGCCGCCCCATGGATCAGCCCGGCCGTCGTTCGAGCGCAGGTGCGGCGCATCATCGGCAATGGCGGCGACCCTCTCGGTCACCCTCCCGGTCCCCATGTCATAAAGCCAGAGGCCGGTTTCCGTGGACAGCAGCAGCCGGTCGCGGTCCACCCAAGCCATGGCCGAGGTCAGTTCAGGCAGGTCGCGGCTGGGGGCACCGGCGGTGTAAAGCTGTCGGCCGAGGATGTCGAGCCACAGGAACTGCTGCCGCTCGGGGTGCCAAAACGCGCCCTCACCCAGTTCGCAGGGCGTCGGATCGAGCAGCCTCACGATGCGCTTCCCGCGGCGGCATCATAGGCCGCGACCACCCGCGCCGCCGCGTCCGCGGTCGCCGCGACCGTCTGTCCGGGCCGGTAGATGGCGGTGCCGATGCCGAAGCCCGAGGCGCCCGCGGCGATCCAGGCACCGAAGTTTTCCGGCCCCGCGCCGCCCACGGCATAGACCGGCATGTCCGGCGGCAGCACGGCGCGGATCGCGGCAAGCCCTGCAGACCCGACAAGCGAGGCCGGGAACAGCTTGAGGCCCGTCGCGCCCGCGCGGATCGCCGCAAAGGCCTCGGTCGGGGTCATCACGCCGGGCCAGCTTTCCATGCCTGCCGCACGGGTCGCGGCGATCACCTCGGGGTTGGCGTCGGGCGAGACGACCAGCCGGGCGCCCATCCCGGCCAGCCGAGCGACCTGCCCGGGGTCCAGCACGGTGCCCGCACCGATCAGGGCGCGGTCTCCGAAGGCGGCAATCAGCCGGGCGATGCTGTCGAACGGCTCGGGCGAATTCAACGGCACCTCGACGGTTGTCACCCCCGCAGTGATCAGCGCCTCTGCATGGGCTGCGGCCTCATCGGGACGGATGCCGCGCAGGATGGCGATCAGCGGTCGAGTCATGCGGTGGCACCTTGCTTCCACGGCCCTGCGGATTGCGGCAGGATCACGCGCGCTTGGCCTTGTTGTAGACGTCGAAGATCACGGCGGCCAGCAGCACCAGCCCCTTGATGACCTGCTGATAGTCGATGCCGATGCCCATGATCGACATGCCGTTGTTCATCACCCCCATGATCAGCGCGCCAACGACGACGCCGAGGATCTTGCCCGACCCGCCCGACATCGAGGCCCCGCCGATGAACACCGCGGCGATCACGTCCAGCTCGAAGCCGACGCCGGCCTTGGGCGTGGCCGAGTTCAGCCGCGCCGTGACGATCATCCCCGCCAGCGCCGCCAGCACGCCCATGTTCACGAAGGTCAGGAACACCAGCCGGTCGGTCTTGATCCCCGACAGCCGCGCCGCCTTCTCATTGCCGCCCAGCGCATAGATGCGCCGTCCCAGCGTCGTCTGCTCGGTCACGAAGGCATAAAGAACGATCAGCACCGACATCACGATCAGCACGTTCGGCAGCCCGCGGAACATGGCGAGCTTCCAGCCGACGAACATCAGGGCCGCGACCACCACGGCATTGCGGGTCCAGAACAGGCCCGCGGGTTCTGGCTCGGTGCCGAAGGCTGCGTCCTGCGTCCGTGCGCGCAGCCCGCTGGTGACGATCGCGGCGGCCGCCAGTGCGACCAGGATCAGGGCGGTGTAGTTCGGCTTGTCCGGGCCGAACACGTCGCCGACGAAGCCCGTGGACAGCGCCTGGAAGGCCTTGGGAAAGGGACCGATGTTCTGGCCCTGCAGCAGCCACAGGGTCAGGCCGCGAAAGACCAGCATCCCGGCAAGGGTGACGATGAAGGACGGGATGCGCCAATAGGCGATCCAGTAGCCCTGCGCCGCGCCGATCAGCGCGCCGATCATCAGCACGGCGGGCATGACCGCCCAGACCGGCCAGCCCAGCTTGACCGTCAGGAAGGCCGAGGCCGCGCCGGTGAAGGCCGCGACCGAGCCGACCGACAGGTCGATATGGCCCGAAACGATGACCAGCAGCATCCCCAAGGCCATGACGATGACATAGCTGTTCTGCAGGAACAGGTTGGTGATGTTCTGGGCCGACAGGAAGTCGATGCCCTGCGTGCTGCGCACCACCACCACGAAGAACAGCACGATGGCCAGCAGAGCCAGCACCATGCCGTTCTGGCGCAGGCCGCCGCCCAGCCGGGCGCGGATGGCGCTGCCCGCGACGCCCAGTTCGTCATGCTGCGGAACCGTCATGCCGCCCTCCCCTCGCTGCGCAGGATCATGCCCATGATGCGCTCCTGGCTGGCCTCGGCGCGGGTCAGCTCGCCCACGATCCGGCCCTCGTTCATGACATAGATGCGGTCGCACATACCCAGCAGTTCGGGCATTTCCGACGAGATCATCACCACCCCCCGGCCCTCGGCCACCAGCCTGTTCATGATCGCGTAGATCTCGAACTTGGCGCCGACGTCGATGCCGCGCGTCGGCTCGTCGAGGATCAGTACCTGCGGCTGGGTGAACAGCCACTTGGACAGCACGACCTTCTGCTGGTTGCCGCCCGACAGGTTCACCACCTGCTGCAGCACCGAGGGCGTGCGGATGCCGAGGTCGCGGCGATAGCCTTCCGCCACCGCCTTCTCGCGCCCGCGCGACAGCACGCCCCGGGCCGAGATCCCCGCAAGGTTCGCCAGAGACACGTTGCGCTGGATCGGCTCGTCGAGGATCAGGCCCAGCGTCTTGCGGTCCTCGGTCACATAGCTCAGCCCGGCATCGATGGCGCGGTTCACGGTCGAGACATCGGCCGGCCTGCCGCCGATCTCGACCGTGCCCGAGATGTCACGGCCGAAGCTGCGGCCGAAGATCGACATGGCAAGTTCGGTCCGGCCCGAGCCCATCAGGCCGGCGATGCCCACGATCTCGCCGCGCCGCACGGTGAAGGCCGCATCGTCGATGACCTTGCGCGGCTGGTCGGGGTGCCACACGGTCCAGTTCCGCACCGCCATCAGCTCGCCGCCGATCTGCGGCACGCGCTCGGGGTAGCGATGGGCGAGGTCGCGCCCGACCATGTCGCGGATGATCCGTTCCTCGGTGATCTCGTCGCGCGCCAGTGTCGAGACGGTCGAGCCGTCGCGGATCACCGTCACCCGGTCGGCCACGCGCCGGATCTCGTTCAGCTTGTGGCTGATGAGGATCGAGGTCACGCCCTGCTCCTTGAGTTCCAGCAGAAGCTTCAGCAGCGTGGCGCTGTCGTTTTCCTGAAGCGCGGCGGTCGGCTCGTCCAGGATCAGCAGGCGCACGTCCTTGGCCAGCGCCTTGGCGATCTCGATCAGCTGCTGCTTGCCGACGCCCAGCTTTTCGACCGGCGTGGTGGGATTCTCGTTCAGGCCGACCTTGGCCAGCAGCTCGCGCGTGCGCGCCCAGGTCCGGGGCCAGTCGATCACGCCGCCGCGCGTGATCTCGTTGCCCAGGAACATGTTCTCGCCGATGGAAAGCTGCGGCACCAGCGCGAGTTCCTGGTGGATGATGATGATCCCCTCCGCCTCGCTGTCGCGGATGTCGCGGAACCGCATGGGGCGGCCCTCGTAAAGGATCTCGCCGTCATAGCTGCCGTGCGGATAGACACCCGACAGGACCTTCATCAGCGTGGACTTGCCGGCGCCGTTCTCTCCACAGATGGCATGGATGCCGCGGGCCTCGACCTCCAGGTTCACGCGGTCCAGCGCGCGCACGCCGGGAAAGCTCTTGCCGATCCCGCGCATCTCAAGAATTGCCGCCATGCCCGCCTCCCCGCGCGCATCGAAGGGCGGTCCCGGCCTGTCAGCCGGACCCGCCCGTGCTGAGCTTATTGCAGCTGGTCCTCGGAATAGTAGCCCGAGTCGACCAGCACCTGCTTGTAGTTCCGGGCATTCACCTCGACCGGTTCGAGCAGGTAGGAGGGCACGACCTTGACTCCGTTGTCATAGGTTTCGGTGTCGTTGATCTGGGGCTCCTTGCCTTCCAGCACGGCGTCCACCATCCCGACCGTGACCTTGGCCAGCTCGCGCGTGTCCTTGAACACCGAGGAATACTGCTCGCCCGCGATCATCGACTTGACGCTCGGGATCTCGGCGTCCTGGCCTGTGACAACCGGCATCTTCATGTCGCCCGAGCCGTAGCCCACGCCCTTGAGCGAGGACAGGATGCCGATCGACAGCCCGTCATAGGGCGACAGGACGCCATGGATCTGCTTGTCGCCGTAGTTGGCCGACAGGATGTTGTCCATGCGGGCCTGCGCGGTGGCCGGGTCCCAGCGCAATGTGCCGACCTGGTCCATGCCCATCTGCCCCGAAACGACCGCGATCTCGCCCGCGTCGATCATCGGCTGCAGGACCGACATGGCGCCGTCGTAGAAGAAGAAGGCATTGTTGTCGTCGGGCGAGCCGCCGAACAGCTCGACATTCCACGGCTTCTGGTCGGGGAAGCGCTCCTTGAGGCCCTTGACCAGCGACTCCGCCTGCAGGACGCCGACCTTGAAGTTGTCAAAGGTGGCGTAATAGCTGACCGCGTCGCTGTCGCGGATCAGCCGGTCATAGGCGATGACCTTGATGTCTGCCGCCTGGGCGTTGGCCAGCGCGTTCGACAGCGTGGTGCCGTCGATGGAGGCGACCACCAGGACCTTGGCGCCCTTGGTGATCATGTTCTCGACCTGGCTCAGCTGGGTCGGGATATCGTCCTCGGCATATTGCAGGTCGGTCTGGTAGCCTGCGGCCTGCAGTTCCTTGACCATGTTGTTGCCGTCGTCGATCCAGCGCGCCGAGGACTTGGTCGGCATGGCAATACCGACCAGGCCCTTGTCCTGCGCCAGCGTCGGCGCGGCGAGCAGCGAAAGCCCGATCCCGAGCGCGGCCGCGAGCTTCATCACCTTCATCCTGCGTTTCTCCCTCCCCCGACGGCGCCGTGCATGTGCGGCGCCGGTTGCTTCAGTCGAATCTGGTAAAGGAGGCCGCCGGGACCGGGCAAATCCTAAGATGCACGGCCGATATACCGATAGTGCTATGGCAAGCCGCATGAGCCCTGCCATCTGGGGCCGGCCACCTCGAAAAGGCTGCTCATCGGTCAGCTCCTGCGAGAAGGCTGCGTGTCTCAGCAGCAAGCAAATGGATAGCGCGTGAGCCCATCTGAAATTTCAACTTTAGGCAGTGTATTTCTACAGAGAGTTAACTTTCGAAAAAATGAGCCTTGTTCCGAATCGGCAGGTCACCCAAGCTGATCCCGAGATCCTGTTCCCAGAGCAATATCGGGATGAATTACCGACCGGAAGTTGACGGCCTGCGGGCTGTTGCCGTTGTGCCAGTTATTCTTTTTCACGCGAAGGTTGCCGGATTCAGCGGTGGTTTCGTCGGGGTCGACGTCTTTTTCGTCATCAGCGGATACCTGATCTCAGGGATCATCCTTGCCGATCTGGAGGCCGGCCGGTTCAGCATCCTGCGCTTTTACGAAAGACGCGCCCGCCGTATCCTCCCCGCTCTTTTCCTGACCCTGTTCGTCTGCACGATCGCGGCTTGGCTTTGGTTTCTTCCGCGCGACCTTGCCGATTTCTCGCAAAGCGTCGTTGCCACCACCCTTTTCCTGTCGAACATCCTTTTCCTTCAAGAAGCCGGTTACTTCGACGTCGAGTCTGAACTGAAGCCGCTTCTGCACACCTGGAGCCTGGCAATCGAAGAGCAGTATTACATCCTCTTCCCGCCGATCATGGCGCTGGTCTGGCATCGTGTACGAGGCCTTCTTCCCGCTGCGATCGTTCTGATGCTGCTGGCCAGCTTCCTTGCCTCCGTCTGGCTGACCCGGACCGCCCCGCAAAGCGCCTATTTCCTTCTGACCACCCGAGGATGGGAACTGCTGATGGGTGTGGTGGCGATGCTGATCCTGCGGCGGGAGACGCCCCATGCACCGGTCGGCCGCCTCCATGACACTCTGGCCGTCGTGGGTCTCGGCCTCGTGTTGTGGTCCGTTGCAGCCTTCGATCACCGGACGCAGTTTCCCGGCCCCTTCGCGCTGGTGCCGACGCTGGGAACGGTGCTGATCCTTCTCTGCGCACGGCCCGGCACATGGATGCAGCGGCTCCTGTCCCGGCCCCTTCTGGTCCTGATCGGGCTGGTCAGCTACAGCGCCTATCTGTTCCACCAGCCGATGCTGGCCTTCCTGCGCTACATGACCCCCGCCGAGCCCGCCTTGGCCGTCAGGCTCGGCCTTGCCCTTGCGGTGTTCCCGCTGGCCTGGCTCAGCTGGAAGTATGTCGAGATGCCCTTTCGCGCCGGACAGGGCGTCTCACGCAGCGCGGTCTTCACGGGGGCGACTGCCGGCATCCTAGGCTTTGTCGCCCTGGGCGCGGTCGGCCACCATCGCGACGGCTATGTACGCTTCGACCTGTCCCCCGAGGCGATTGCGACATTGCGCTCGCTCGAGCGGAGCGGGCTTGCGGAATGCCGCGACCTGGCGGACTGCCTGAGCCCGCCCCTGCGGCCCGAGGACGTGCTGCTGATCGGCGATTCCAATGCCTTCCATTTTTCCGCCCCGCTGGCCGAGGCGCTTGCGGATCAGGGACGGCAACTTGTCAGCCTGACCCGCGGCGGCTGCTTTCCGTCCGACCGCACCATCCGCGTGAACCGCTCGGCCGAGTTCAATGCGGAATGCCGGGCCTATTATGCCCAGCTTTTCGATTATCTGCGCGGCGACCTGCAGAAGCCCCGGACCGTTCTGCTTTCGGCAGCCTGGGCGGCCTATTACTATGGCAGCGACTATTTCGCCCAGAACACTGCCCAGCAGACGCCGTTTGCAAATGCGCGCGTCACCCTGCTCGATTCCCCTGCGCAACCGGAAAGCGAGCGCCGTGCCGAGATGACTCGGGAAATCCTCTCCCTTCTGGGTTTGCTGTCGGAACACTTCGAGCACGTCTGTGTCGTCGGTCCGCTGCCGTTCCTCACCAACAACTTCCGCGGTGGCATCCCTGCCGTGCTGGCAGGAATTCAGGGTGTGTCCCGTGACGATTTCCTCAATGAAACCGACGAGCTGCTCGCCAGCTTTGCGGCGGGCACCCTGCCCTCTCGGGTCCGGGTGCTCTATCCACATGAACAGATTTGCAGTTCCGGCGTCTGCGATGTCCAACTGGAAGGCCGCTATCTCTACTCCGACATCGTTCACGTCAGCGATTTCGGCGCACGGACGGTGTTCGCGGATATTTTCGACCAGAACCCCGATTGTCTCGGCTCGGGTGGGAGGTAGGATCAACAGCCATCCTGCGCTTCCGAGGATGGTTCAGGTTCCACAAGGCGATCAGCCCATGGCAACCTTTCCTGGCTGACAGACGGGCAGATGGCGCGGCTGATCCTTTTGTCCCGTGCCCATTGCAAGCCGCAGATCGATGACAAGCCTGTGCTGAGCGGCATCCTCTCGGGCCCGTACCGTCGGGCAGCGCAAGCGGCTGTCATCCCATCGGCTTCCCCTGCGATCGGTTGAAGCTGTTGCAACGGATGGCGAATAGTCGGCAGCATCGGACGTCCGCTAAGCAGGGTGCTCGCGAGCCTGCGCGGGGAGGAAAAACAATCATGATCGAACGCATCTTCAATGTGCGGGAGCGGGGAAGCAGCGTCAGGGTCGAGCTCGTCGCCGGGCTGACCACGTTCCTGACAATGGCCTACATCATCTTCGTCAACCCGGACATCCTTTCCTCGACGGGGATGGACCGCGACGCGGTCTTCGTGGCGACCTGCCTTGCGGCGGCGATCGGCTCGGCCGTCATGGGCCTTTGGGCGAACTGGCCGATCGGCATGGCCCCGGGCATGGGGCTCAACGCCTTCTTCGCCTTCACGGTCGTGGGCACGCTCGGCTACACTTGGCAGCAGGCGCTGGGGGCGGTCTTCATCTCGGGGATCATTTTCCTGCTGCTGTCGGTGACGGGCATCCGGCGCTGGCTGATCGCGGGCATCCCGCAGTCGATGCGCAGCGCCATCGCGGCCGGGATCGGCATGTTCCTGGCGCTGATCGCGCTGAAGAATTCGGGCATCGTAGTGGCCAACCCGGCGACCTTCATCGCCCTGGGCGACCTGACGGCAAGCGGGCCGCTGCTGACCATCGCGGGCTTCTTCATCATCGCGGCATTGGACGCGCTGAGGGTACCGGGGGCGATCCTGATCGGCATCCTGGCCGTCACCGCCGCCTCGATCCTGCTGGGCGTGAGCAGCTTCGCAGGCATCGTCTCGGCGCCGCCCTCGGTCGCCCCGACCTTCATGCAGCTTGACGTATGGGGGGCGCTCGGAACGGGCATCGTCCATGTCGTGCTGGTCATGGTCCTGGTCGAGGTGTTCGACGCCACCGGCACGCTGATCGGGGTGGCCAAGCGCGCGGGCCTGCTGATCCAGGGCCCGACCCACACCAATACGGGGCTGAGCCGCGCGCTGATGGCGGATTCGACCGCCATCGTCGCGGGCTCGATGCTGGGCACCTCGTCCACCACCGCCTATGTCGAAAGCGCGGCGGGCGTGCAGGCGGGCGGGCGCACGGGCCTGACGGCACTGACCGTGGCGGTGCTGTTCCTGCTGGCGACCTTCCTGGCGCCCTTGGCCGGATCGGTGCCCGCCACCGCGACCGCGCCCGCGCTGATCTATGTGGCCACCCTGATGCTGCGCGAATTCGCCGAGATCACCTGGGAGGACGTGACCGAGGCCGCGCCCGCGGTGCTGACCGCCCTGGCCATGCCGTTCACCTATTCGATCGCAAACGGGCTCGCCTTCGGCTTCGTCACCTACGCAGGGCTGAAGCTGCTGACCGGACGCGCCCGCGAGGTCCATGCGGCGACATGGATCGTCGCCGCGCTGTTCGTCATGCGCTTCGTCTTCTTCCCCGAAGGCTGAGGCATCCAACCGGCCCGCAGCCGGCAGGCGCCAACCTGCGCTTGCCGGCTAGGGATGTGGGAGCAGGATTCCATCCACTCATGCGCCGCATCTAGGTTATGTTGAAAGATGGCGGAGCCAGTGGCGGATCGACGTGATGTCGATGAATCCTAGGCTCAGGACCCATTGTCTTCATGGCCAGAACATAACGGTGGCTGCGAGCGCGATGGCGCAGAGGAAGACCTTCGGGCATCT
>NZ_JBHLWE010000040.1:0-5684 GCF_042432925.1 Paracoccus niistensis
GTCCTTTCAAAGCCCAACACATTGTTGAGGATCAAAAGTCGCACTCCAAGGTAGCGCGTCCCCCGCGTATATCAAAAACAGTTGTAATCTGTCTTATGTAATATACATGATGCACGTGCCGGTGACGAGCGTGCACGGCAGTTGTGGCGGCGTGCGGAGACGTCGCCGCATTCTACGTCGTGGACACCTTGAGCATCATCCTCATGCTCAAACAGCACCTGCCCGCGCTGCAAATGCGGGACATAAGCCGCATCCAGCCGTCCGTCCCAAGGCTAGGTCATGTTGGCAAATGGCGGAGCTAAAAGCGGATCGATGTGATGTCGATGAAGCTCAGGAAGCTTTCGGCTGTCTTGTCGTGAGCCGGGTGGCGACGCGACGGGCGTTCTTCAGCTTGTTGAAGCACCGCTCGACGAGGGTCGATCGTAACCCGGAGCTTTCGAGTTTTGCGCACCGGAATGACTGGCAGCACCTCGCGCACTTCCATAGTCTTGCGGATGTGGTCAGAGTCGTAGCCGCGCTCGGCGAGCAAGACGCTCGGCTCCGGCAAGTTGTCGGCCATGACCAGATCGAAGCCGAGGTAGTCCGATGTCTGCCCGGTCGTGATCTCGGTTCTCATGGGCAGACCTGCCGCATTTGACGCGCAGATGGATCTTGGTCGTGAACCCACCTCGCGAGCGGCCGGGACCTTGGCACGGAGTCCTCCTTTTGCGCCCGCTGCCTGGTGAGGGGCGCGAACCACGGTGCTGTCGATCATCTGCAGCGCATCCGGCACGATCCGGCTCTCGTTCAGCGCCTCCAGGATCTGCTCCCACAGCCCCGCCAAGGTCCACCGACGGAACTGCCGATAGACGGACGACCATCTGCCGAACTCTTCCGGCAGGTCGCGCCAGGGCGACCCCGTGCGCGCGATCCAGAAGATCCCATCCAAAACAAGCCGCTGGCTCAGCGGCTTGCGGCCGTTCGGAGAACGAACAGCCAGGATGAAGCCTTCAAAGAACGCCCACTCGTCACCTGACATCAGGTCTCGTGCCAAGCTGGTCTCCATTACAGATACCAGCTTGAATCACGATCAGCGCGCCCGGTGAATCCCTTTCTTCAACACAACCTCATGAGGGGGAGTCTTTTCGAGCTTGTCGAAATGTGTGGTAGTGGACAGTCAGGTAGTTCGTCGAGGTTGTCGGCTCGGTCGTCGGAGGTCGGAGCTTCGGCTCCCATCCTTAGTTGAGCATGAACCTGTTGAGCCCGATGATGTGGGGGACCTGAAGGTGTTTACTAGGTAAACTGTCGATTGTTCGGGTACGGCGACAAAGTACTAATGGTGCCTTTATCTTAATCCCACCCGTGATGATCAGAGTCATCACTCGCGGAGAAGCATAAGTGACGGAGAGGCTGCTGACGATGGTATGTACCGCCTTCTCCAACGGTGCTGACCGTAGACCGGGGTAAACTTGACGAGGCGCGTGGTCACAATCAGGCAGATGCCGCCGGAGAGGAACGTGCTCCAGCAATGCTCCGCAGAAACCGCTTTGGTGAATAGACTTGGCCCTTGGGCGCCAGAAGACGGCTCAGGTAAGCCGCGGGATTGCGAATAATCCCGAACTTCTGAACCAAGCAGAGCACGGTCGTGGTGAAGCCCTGGAGGCCAAGTGCCTCCATTGCCCGCTTGGCGAGCTGGTCACCGATGCCTATCATCGGAGCCAACATCACGGCTAAGTTATGCAGATCCATCCAGCTCTCGAGCTTACCAGCTGCATAGCTGAGTGCTTCTGGGCATGACTGAACCAGTTCCCTAGCAGTCAAAGCTTCATCTGTTGTCTCGGCGTGGCCAGCACAATTATCCACAGTATCTCTCTGTAGCTCTTCAGATTCATAGATTCTCAGTATTGAACTCTGATAGTGCGTGTCATCCTGACGTTCATTGCATGTCAAAAATGCTGTTCCGGTGTCACGTGGCTCATCCCTTTTGGTTGCCGAAGCTTGCACAGGAGGTGCACCCAGGGCGTCGTCATCTTGTGCCGACTGAAAGCTTACCCGCGCAAACTCTGAGCCGGCTTGCCCGGTGATTTCAATCTCTGCGGCCCGGGCTTCGGCTGCCTCTGCATACACCCGATAGGTTGCCTCGAGTTCGAAGGCACATCTATGCCGACGCCGCAGATGGTTGCGGATTTCAACCTGTTCCGGTGCGTCCTCTGGGAACCTGTTCCGCAGCAAGGAAAGGCGATCTCGGATCAACCTGATCCTGATCCTACGCTCTTGGACGTGCTTCAACAGGCTCCGGATCTCAGTAGCGCGCTGGAGCAAGGGGCTGAGGTCGATCCCGTAGGCTTCGAGGATCTCGCCGCTGCTCCCACGATGGGGGTAACGCTTTCCGTTGGGCGAGAGATTGCGCTCGACGAGTTCCAATGAGCAGAGCTCTCGGAGGGTTCGCTGCAGGGTGGAAACAGGCATGCCGGCAGTGCGCCGCGACAGCGCCTCGTTGGATGCGAAGACGATCGGCCGGTAGTCCGAGGTAAACTCCCGGATGAAGCTGGCCAAGGACGTCAGGAGGCGAATGTGCCTGTCCTTCAGGCCAAGGTCGTTTGCTACTTCCTGCAGGTCCTTGATCAGCGCTTGAATGGATTGCCGATCCCACGGAGATAGCGAATCGGCATACGCAGTCGGCTCGGCTAATGCCAAGTTGAATCGTTCAAGTGCCATCTGCTCATCACGAGAGATGCCGTATGGGCGAGATCCCCACGGTTTACCTGGTAAACGAGGTTAGATTTGCCATTCAGAAGGTCAAAATCGCCACTTCGACAGGCAAATCTTCTCCGCTCGCCGGGGCGGCGTTGTTGACACAGATTCCGGGAGGAGCTACACAAGAGGTGCAAGTTCGTGTGGGGCTCTCCGGGATATTCTCGGGGGGCTCTTTCCTTTTCTGGCTCTCTGTTCGTGCCTCCTTTGCTCGTTTCAGTCCTTGTTTACCTAGTAAACCGGAGCCTTAGCCCCGGTCCGCCTCTACCCACTCACCATAAAGGCGAGCCAGCAGCTCTTCCCCCTTGGCATCGAGCCAGCGGGTAAATTCCGTTTCGCGAGGATCCGCGGAGAGATGAACGGCCCCGCCATTGCGCCGGACCTCGCCGATCCTTGTCTTCCCGTCAGAGGTAAAAACCGGCCGCGCTCGTCTTTCCCTATTATTATCAGATGGTCGCGTTACTGAAGGTTTCCGTGCCACTGATCGTCTCAGATGGTTCAGCCAAAGCAAGAAGTGCGTGTCTTTATTAGTGTCTTGGTCGAAGAGGCCTTCGGGTATGGCTGGGTCGACACCATCCTTCAAAACCAAGTCCACGGCTTCATGCCACTTCTTCCATCCAACACCATGAGCCGAACCGATCTGGTAAATCACGTTGGCCGGAATGTTTGTCACAACCCGTCGCATATGAGATAGGTAAGCCTTATTGACGTTTAAGGCTTCCATCACGACCCTGCTCTCATAGCCCGCTGCCTCGAGGGAAGCGGCGAAGAGCGCTTTCTCGATGAAGGATGGGTCGAGTCGTGCGTTGTTCTCCTGACCCTGGGCTAGGATTGAATCAACGTCGCTCATGTCCCGGATCATGGCTCGGGCAGGCATGCCAAGCGACTTCAGCGCCGCAAGGCGCCTCCGGCCATAGACGATGATGAAGCGGCCCGGCTTCTCGGGATTGGGCCTCAGCAGGATGGGAACCCGCAGGCCGCTCCGCTCGATGGAGTCCCGGAGGTCCTGGATGTCGTCTTCCGAGATCGCGATCCTGTCGGAGAAGGGGCTCGGATCGATGAGGGCAGTATCGATGTCCCGGAGCGTCTGGCTCATGCTCAGCCGGAGGTCATTCTCCAGCGCCGCTACAGGTCCGCGGTGGAAGGCCGCGGGAATGGCGGTTGACCTAGTCTCTGCCTGAACCAGTGGCGCAGGGGGGACGGGAACGCTTGCAGGACGTGCCGGATCAGGCATCCGCAGTTCGGCCGGTGGCTCGGCATCGGCCGATCCGTCCATGATCGAGCCGAAGATGTTGGGCCGGACCCTGCGTGCCATCAGCTGCGCCCCCATGCCTTGTGAATGGTCCGCTCCAGTTCGTCCACAACTTGGTTGATGGAGTCGAGGGCACGGTCGAGCGTCTGCTTGTTCACCTCGGCGCGGCTGATCTCGTAAAGAGTCATCTGCCGCAGCCCGGCGTCGGAGACAGCGGTCGACTTGAGGAAGACCTCGGTCATCAGGCGGGTGCCGAAGACATAGCGCAGGAAGCCAGACATCTGCGCTTGCGGAGCATCTGAGGGCTCATAGCGGCACAGCAGGTAGCGCTGGAAATCGTATCTGAGTTGAAAGCCGTGGTTGGAGACGACCTGCAGCACAGAGGTGGCCATCGACAGATATTGGCTGAGAGAGGCCACATCCAGCATGTTGGGAATGATCGTGATCATCAGCCCTGTGGCGGCGATCAGCGATGAGAGGGTCAGGTAACCGAGCTGGGGCGGGCAGTCGATGACCACGATGTCGTAGTCATCCGCCACCTGGTCGATCGCCGCACGCAGTCGGAGATAGAAGGGGACGACATCCTGCCGGCCCATGTAGCGGGGGGTCTCGGTCTCGAACTCGGAGAGGATGAGACCGGCGGGGGCGATGTCGAGCTTGTGGAAATAGCTCTTGCGGACCACCTCCCGCATTGGCAGCTGATCCTGGTATTTGATCGCGTCATAGATGGTCGGCATCTCGCCCAGTTCGAGATCCGTCATCAGGCCCATCATGGTCGTGAGCGAGCCCTGCGGGTCCATGTCGATGGAGAGGACGCGATATCCCTTGAGCGCGAGACGCTGCGCCGTGTGGATGCTGCTCGTGGTTTTGGCCGATCCACCCTTGAAGGTGCTGAATGTCAGGACCTGCAGATGCTCGCCCGGCCTGCGACCAGGAAGATACTGGAGCGGATCACGGGCGCTCCGCGCAAGGGTGACACGAATGGCATCGATGTCGGCGGCGCTGTAGTTGCGATAACCGCGCCTGTCCTGCTCGACATCGGGGATCTTGCCATCATGATGCAGCTTACGGAGATTCGACACGGTCACGCCGATCAGGGCCGCGGCTTCTGATGCGCTGAAGGTCCGCATTTCCTTGCGGACCTCCGGCGCGAACACGTTGCGCATGTGCTTCTCGAGAGACTGCCTCAGCCTCTCGTCATCTTGGCACAGGTCGGCAAAGATGTTGTCGCTAGGCGGCTGCCCGATAATGGTGTCCACTTCGTCCATGCCCACGCTCCTGCCAGCTTCTGTCCCTGTCTCACGCTGTGAGGGCGTAAATTGGGCGCCGACCGTTATTATCGACGTGCATCGCTCTGCCTCACTTGGCACCAATGCGGAAGCCCTGACAAGCTATTTCACGGTTGGGTCTCTCCTTCGGGCGGAGTCAGTGTAGAAATTGCGCTACCCGATCCGCTTGAACGCTGAAACTGTGGATAACTTCCCTGCCATTGGGCGTGTCTTGCCCTGCAACGCGTCACCTTCCGCACGGCCCGATTCGCGGGCATCCATGATCCATGCGTGATGGATCACGCAGCATGCCTGACGACAGGTCACGCCGCGATCATTGCCTGGCCTTGCGCTCCGCTCGCAGCTCGTGACCTGCCATGGGATTTTTCCTCCACCGCCGATTAGAGTCCGCCCTAACTCGAGGACGGACA
>NZ_JBHLWE010000041.1:0-195071 GCF_042432925.1 Paracoccus niistensis
ACGGGAGCCCATGGCTCCCACCCGAGACCGCGACAGGCCCGCCCCAAAGGGGCGGGCCTTTTGCATGAATTCGTGCCATCGTGAGGAGCCGCTGCCGCGACCCGCAATGGCATCGTTCCGCAGTCAGGGCAGGGGAGGGCCGACATGACTCACGACGGACGCAAGCGCGCATCCGACTTCGATCCGCGCATCCTGGAAATCTTCGACGGCTATGTGCACGGCAAGATCACCAAGCGCGACTTCCTGAAACAGGCCGGGCAATATGCTGCCGCCGGCGTCACCGCGACCGCGATCCTGGAAGCCTTGCAGCCGAATTATGCGCTGGCCCAGCAGGTCGCGCCCGACGATCCCGCGATCCGCGCCGAGCGCATGGCCTACGACAGCCCCGAGGGAACCGGCCGCGTCGAGGGGCTGATGGTGCGGCCCGCCGAAGCCGCGGGCAAGCTGCCCGCCGTGCTGGTGATCCACGAGAACCGGGGCCTCAACCCTTATATCGAGGACGTGGTGCGCCGGGTCGGAAGGGCGGGCTACCTCGCCTACGGGCCGGACGGGCTGACCAGCCTCGGCGGCTATCCCGGCAGTGACGAGCAGGGCCGCGAGATGCAGGCGAGCCTCGCCCCCGAGAAGCTGATGGAGGATTTCTTCGCCGCCTACGAGTTCCTGCGCGACCATCCCGACAGCACCGGGGCAGTCGGCTGCGTCGGCTTCTGCTATGGCGGGGGCGTCTGCAACGCGCTGGCCGTGGCCTATCCCGACCTGCGGGCCTCGGTTCCCTTCTATGGCCGTCAGCCGAAGGCCGAGGACGTGCCCGCGATCCGCGCGCCCCTGATGCTGCATTACGCGGAACTCGACACGCGCATCAACGAGGGCTGGCCCGCCTACGAGGCCGCACTGAAAGCGGGCGGCAAGGACTATGAGGCCTTCTTCTACGAAGGCGTCAACCACGGCTTCCACAACGACACGACGCCGCGCTACGATCCCGAGGCGGCAGCCCTGGCGTGGGAGCGCACGATGGCCTTCTTTGATGAGAAGCTGCGCTGACCCTTTCTGACGCGGCGGCGCTGGCGCCTCGGGTGGGCAAATCCGGCAGGCGCTTGACGCGACGGGCGTAATCGGGCATGCAGCGCCATCGCCGCCGGTTCCGCAGAAGTGCGGGCGAATCGGTTGCGCCTGACAAGGCCGCCCAGAATGGGGGCGGCCTTCCAGTTTTCTCAAGGTCCGATGCTGGCGCCGTATGGTGCGATGTCAGCCTCTCGACTGAAATCCCCGACCGAGGGATGCTTTGATGCAAAGCCAGACCATCCGTATCCGGCTCAAGGCGTTCGATTATCGCGTGCTGGACGCCAGCACCGCCGAGATCGTGAACACCGCCAAGCGGACCGGCGCGCAGGTGCGCGGCCCGATCCCGCTGCCGAACAAGATCGAGAAATTCACCGTCCTGCGCGGTCCGCACATCGACAAGAAGTCGCGCGACCAGTGGGAAATCCGCACGCACAAGCGGCTGCTGGACATCGTCGACCCGACGCCCCAGACCGTTGACGCCCTGATGAAGCTCGACCTCGCCGCCGGCGTGGACGTCGAGATCAAGGTCTGAGGGGGATCGTCATGCGGACTGGTGTTATCGCCAAGAAACTGGGCATGACCCGGCTGTTCCTGGAAGACGGCCGTCAGGTGCCCGTCACCGTGCTGCAGCTGGACAACCTGCAGGTGGTCGCTCAGCGCACCGCCGGTCAGGACGGCTACACCGCGCTCCAGCTGGGCGCGGGCGACGCGAAGCCGAAGAACGTGACCGCCCCGATGCGCGGCCACTTTGCCAAGGCCAATGTCGCGCCCAAGCGCAAGATCGTCGAATTCCGGGTGTCCGAGGACAACCTGGTCCCAGTGGGCGAGGAAATCATCGCCGCCCATTACTTCGCGGGCCAGTTCGTGGACATCGCCGGCACCTCGATCGGTAAGGGCTTTGCCGGTGCGATGAAGCGGCACAACTTCGGCGGTCTGCGCGCCTCGCACGGCGTGTCGATCAGCCACCGCTCGCACGGCTCGACCGGCCAGTGCCAGGACCCCGGCAAGGTGTTCAAGGGCAAGAAGATGGCCGGCCATCTGGGCGCCGTGCGCGTCACCACGCAGAACCTGCAGGTCGTCCGCACCGACGCCGACCGTGGCCTGATCATGGTCAAGGGCTCGGTCCCCGGTTCCAAGGGCGGCTGGGTCACGATCAAGGACGCCGTGAAGAAGCCGTCGGCCGAGAACACGATCTACCCGGCCGCGCTGCGGTCGGCCGAGCGTGAAGCCAAGCGTCTGGCCGAGGAAGCCGCCGCCCAGGCCGCTGCCGAGGAAGAAGCCGCGCGTCTCGCCGCGGCCGAAGCCGAAGCCGCCGCCCAGGAGGCCGCTCTGGCCGAAGCTCAGGCCTCCATCTCGGCCGAAGGCGACGCCGCTGCCCCCGAAGGAGACGAGAGCAAATGAAACTCGACGTGATTTCGCTTTCCTCGGGCAAGGCCGGGGACATCGAGCTGCCCGACGACATCTTCGGGCTGGAGCCGCGCGCGGACATCCTGCACCGCGTCGTCCGCTGGCAGCGGGCGAAGGCGCAGGCCGGCACCCATTCGGTGCTGGGCAAGTCGGACGTCAGCTACTCGACCAAGAAGATCTATCGCCAGAAGGGCACGGGCGGCGCTCGCCACGGCTCGCGCAAGGCGCCGATCTTCCGCAAGGGTGGTGTCTACAAGGGTCCGACCCCGCGCAGCCACGCCTTTGACCTGCCCAAGAAGGTGCGCGCCCTCGGCCTGCGCCACGCGCTGTCGGCGAAGGCCTCGCGCGGCAAGCTGGTTGTGTTGGAGAACCTGGACCTTGCCGACGCCAAGACCTCGGTCCTGGCCAAGGCCGTCAAGGAGCAGGGCTGGAAGCGCGTCCTGGTCATCGACGGTGCCCAGGTGAACGAGACCTTCGCCCGCGCCGCCCGCAACCTGGAAGGCGTGGATGTCCTGCCCTCGATGGGCGCCAACGTCTATGACATCCTCAAGCGCGACACGCTGGTGATCACGCGCGCGGGTGTCGAGGCGCTGCAGGCCCGGCTGAACGGCGCGCAAGCTGCCGCTGCCGATCAAGGAGCGACCGTGTGATGGCTGCGAAACCCGAACACTACGACGTCATCGTCAAGCCGATCATTACCGAGAAGGCGACGATGGCGGGCGAACTGGCGAACGCCGTCACCTTCGAGGTGGCGAAGTCGGCCAGCAAGCCGCAGATCAAGGACGCCGTCGAGGCGCTGTTCAACGTCAAGGTCAAGGCGGTCAACACCGTCCTGACCAAGGGCAAGACCAAGCGCTTCCGCGGCCGTCCCGGCGTCCGTTCGGACGTCAAGAAGGCCTATGTCATGCTCGAGGCTGGCAACAGCATCGACGTGAACACCGGCCTCTGATAAGGGCAACGAATCTGCGGCCCCCGGGACTCTCGGGGGCCGCGGTGCTTTTCGAATGAAACGGACCTTTGGTCCAAGGCAAACGGAAGACAGAAACCATGGCACTCAAGTCGTACAAACCGACGACGCCTGGCCAGCGCGGGCTGGTACTGATCGACCGTTCGGAGCTTTGGAAAGGACGCCCCGTCAAGACCCTCACCGAAGGTCTGACCAAGACGGGCGGCCGGAACAACACCGGACGCGTCACGATGTGGCACAAGGGTGGTGGCGCCAAGCGGCTGTACCGCGTGGTCGATTTCCGCCGCACCAAGTTCGACGTGCCCGCCACGGTCGAGCGCATCGAATACGACCCCAACCGCACCGCCTTCATCGCGCTGATCCGCTATGAGGACGGCGAGCAGGCCTATATCCTGGCCCCGCAGCGTCTGGCGGTCGGCGACAAGGTCGTCGCCTCGAAGAAGGCCGACATCAAGCCGGGCAACGCGATGCCCTTCTCGGGCATGCCGATCGGCACGATCGTCCATAACGTCGAGCTGAAGCCCGGCAAGGGCGGCCAGCTGGCCCGTTCGGCCGGCACCTATGCGCAGTTCGTGGGCCGCGACGGTGGCTATGCGCAGATCCGCCTGTCCTCGGGCGAGCTGCGGATGGTGCGCCAGGAATGCATGGCGACCATCGGCGCCGTGTCGAACCCGGACCACTCGAACCAGAACCTCGGCAAGGCCGGCCGCAAGCGGCACATGGGCATCCGCCCGACCGTCCGCGGCGTCGCCATGAACCCGATCGACCACCCGCATGGTGGTGGTGAGGGCCGGACCTCGGGTGGCCGTCACCCGGTGACCCCGTGGGGCAAGCCTACCAAGGGCAAGCGCACTCGTTCCAACAAGTCGACCGACAAGTACATCCTGCGGTCGCGTCACGCGAAGAAGGGTCGCTGATCCATGGCACGTTCTGTTTGGAAAGGCCCGTTCGTCGATGCCTATGTTCTTCGCAAGGCCGAGAAGGCCCGCGAATCTGGCAAGTCGGACGTCATCAAGATCTGGTCGCGCCGTTCGACCATCCTGCCGCAATTCGTCGGCCTCACCTTCGGGGTCTACAACGGGCAGAAGCACATCCCGGTCAACGTGTCCGAAGAGATGATCGGCCAGAAGTTCGGTGAGTATTCGCCGACCCGGACCTACTACGGTCACGCGGCCGACAAGAAAGCGAAAAGGAAGTAACCGTCATGGGTAAGGAACAGAATCCGCGCCGCGTGGCGGACAACGAGGCGATGGCGAAGACCAAGATGCTTCGCACCTCGCCGCAGAAGCTGAACCTCGTCGCCGCCATGATCCGCGGCAAGAAGGTGGAAAAGGCCCTGGCCGACCTTACCTTCTCGAAGCGCCGCATCGCGGGCGACGTGAAGAAGTGCCTGCAGTCGGCCATCGCCAACGCCGAGAACAACCACAACCTGGACGTCGATCAGCTGATCGTCGCCGAGGCCTGGGTCGGCAAGAACATGGTGATGAAGCGCGGCCGTCCGCGCGCCCGCGGCCGGTTCGGCAAGATCATGAAGCCGTTCTCGGAAATCACCATCACGGTGCGCGAGATCGACGCTGCCGCCGAGGCCGCCAAGAAGGCTGCCAAGTCGCAGAAGCGCACGGCCTCGAACCGCCAGGCCGAAGCCACCACCACCCCTGAAGCCGCTGCCGAGGAGCTCGCGTAATGGGTCAGAAGGTCAACCCCATCGGGATGCGCCTGCAGGTCAACCGCACCTGGGACAGCCGCTGGTTCGCCGACAGCAAGGACTACGGCAACCTGCTGCTCGAGGACGTCAAGATCCGCGAGTTCATCCACGAGGAAGCCAAGCAGGCCGGCGTCAGCCGCGTCATCATCGAGCGTCCGCACAAGAAGTGCCGCGTGACGATCCATGCCGCCCGCCCGGGTGTCATCATCGGCCGCAAGGGCGCCGACATCGAGACGCTGCGCAAGAAGCTGGCGAACTTCACCGACTCGGAACTGCACCTCAACATCGTCGAGGTCCGCAAGCCCGAGCTGGACGCCCAGCTGGTGGCCGAGTCGATCGCCCAGCAGCTCGAGCGCCGGGTCTCGTTCCGCCGCGCCATGAAGCGCGCGGTGCAGAACGCCATGCGCATGGGTGCCCTGGGCATCCGCGTCAACGTCGGGGGCCGCCTGGGCGGCGCCGAGATTGCGCGGACCGAGTGGTATCGTGAAGGCCGCGTGCCGCTGCACACGCTGCGCGCCGACATCGACTATGCGCTGTCCGAAGCCTCGACCCCCTACGGGATCATCGGGGTCAAGGTCTGGATCTTCAAGGGCGAGATCATGGAGCATGATCCGCAGGCCCACGACCGCCGCGCCACTGAGGCGCAGGAAGGTCCGGGGCCGCGCGGTCCGCGCCGCGATCGCGACCGCGACGCGCGCTGAGGAGTAGGGAACAATGCTGCAACCGAAACGGACCAAGTTCCGCAAACAGCACAAGGGCCGCATCCACGGCGAGGCCAAGGGCGGGTTCAACCTGAACTTCGGCTCCTACGCGCTGAAGGCGACGGAACCCGAGCGCGTCACCGCGCGCCAGATCGAGGCGGCCCGCCGCGCGATCACCCGTCACATGAAGCGCCAGGGCCGTGTCTGGATCCGCATCTTCCCGGACGTGCCGGTGTCGTCGAAGCCGACCGAAGTGCGTATGGGTAAGGGCAAGGGCTCGGTCGATTTCTGGGCCGCCCGCGTCCACCCCGGCCGGATCATGTTCGAGATCGACGGCGTCGATGACGAGATCGCCCGCGAGGCGCTGCGCCTTGGCGCGCAGAAGCTGCCGGTCCTGACCCGCATCGTGCACCGCGAAGACTGGTAATCGACGGGAAATACCCGTTATCGGAAGCCCCGCCCGGAACGGCGGGGCTTTCTTCGTTTTTCCTTGCCTCGCTGGCCGAATCCGCGTATGCGCAGGCCTTCATCTCGAACTCCACCGGGAATCAGGGTGGCCCAGTCTGGCTGGGGCTCTCCGGTGATGTTGAAAGGAAGGGCGCCATGAAAGCGCAGGAACTGAGAGACAAGACCCCCGAGCAGCTGCGCGAGCAGCTGGTCGCGCTGAAGAAGGAGGCCTTCAACCTCCGCTTCCAGCAGGCCACCGGCCAGATCGAATCGACCGCCCGGATGCGCTCGGTCCGCAAGGACGTCGCCCGCGTGCTGACCGTCATGAACCAGAAGGCCGCCCAGGCGGCCGCGTCGAACTGAGGAGCGGTTTCATGCCCAAACGCATCCTGCAAGGCCGCGTCACCAGCGACAAGAACGAGCAGACGATCACCGTCCTGGTCGAGCGCCGCTTCAAGCACCCGGTGCTGCACAAGATCGTCCGGTCGTCCAAGAAGTACCGCGCGCATGACGCGCTGAACCAGTTCAAGGTCGGCGATACCGTTCGCATCATCGAATGCGCGCCGCTGTCCAAGACCAAGCGCTGGACGGTCCTGACGGACGACACCGCGACCCAGGCCGCCGAGGCCTGAACCGAACCCGCGGCGGGCCATGGGGCCCGCTCGTGATTTAGCGAAACCCTGGGGCCGGGACTGCAACCGGTCCCCAAAGGTCGGGAGCAAACCATGATCCAGATGCAGACCAATCTGGATGTCGCTGACAACTCCGGCGCGCGCCGGGTGCAGTGCATCAAGGTTCTGGGCGGATCGCACCGGCGCTATGCGTCGGTCGGCGACATCATCGTCGTCTCCGTCAAGGAAGCCATTCCGCGCGGCCGCGTGAAGAAGGGCGACGTCCGCAAGGCCGTTGTCGTGCGCACCGCCAAGGAAGTGAAGCGCGAGGACGGCACCTCGATCCGTTTCGACGCGAACGCCGCCGTCATCCTGAACAACCAGGGCGAGCCGGTCGGCACCCGCATCTTCGGGCCGGTCGTGCGCGAGCTGCGCGCCAAGAACTTCATGAAGATCATCTCGCTTGCGCCGGAGGTGCTGTAATGGCCGCCAAGCTCAAGAAAGGTGACCGCGTCGTCGTTCTGGCCGGCAAGGACAAGGGCAAGACCGGCGAGATCACGCAGGTGATGCCCAAGGACAACAAGGCGATCGTGGACGGCGTGAACATCGCCCTGCGCCACACCCGTCAGACCCAGACCAGCCAGGGCGGCCGCGTTCCCAAGAACATGCCGATCGACCTGTCGAACCTTGCGCTGATGGACGCCAACGGCAAACCGACCCGCGTCGGCTTCCGCATGGAAGGCGACAAGAAGGTCCGTTTCGCCAAGACCACGGGAGACGTGATCTGATGCTGGATCAATCGACCTACACCCCGCGGCTCAAGGCGGAATACGTCAGCCGCGTCCGCGCCGCGCTCAAGGAAGAGTTCGGCTACAAGAACGACATGCAGATCCCCCGCCTGGACAAGATCGTCCTGAACATGGGCGTGGGCGAGGCGGTCAAGGACACCAAGAAGGTCAAGCAGGCCGCCGAGGAACTGTCCCAGATCGCCGGCCAGAAGGCCGTCGTCACCCATGCCAAGAAGTCGATCGCCGGCTTCCGCGTGCGTGAGGAAATGCCTCTGGGCTGCAAGGTCACCCTGCGCGGCGACCGCATGTATGAATTCCTGGACCGCCTGATCAACATCGCGCTGCCCCGCGTCCGCGACTTCCGCGGTGTCAAGGGCACGTCGTTCGACGGCCGCGGCAACTACGCCATGGGTCTCAAGGAGCACATCGTGTTCCCCGAGATCAACTTCGACAAGGTCGACGAAGTGCTGGGGATGGACATCATCATCACCACCACCGCGAAGACCGACGCCGAGGCGAAGGCGCTGCTGAAGCACTTCAACATGCCGTTCAACAGCTGATCGCGCGAGGAAGAACGATATGGCAAAGAAATCCATGATCGAACGTCAGAAGAAGCGCGAGCGGATGGTGGCCAAGTACGCCGCCAAGCGCGCTGCTCTGAACGAAACCATCAATGACCAGTCGAAGCCGATGGAAGAGCGCTTCAAGGCCACGCTGAAGCTGGCCGAGCTGCCGCGCAACTCGTCGGCCACCCGGCTGAAGAACCGCTGCGAGCTGACCGGCCGTCCGCGGGCCTACTACCGCAAGCTGAAGCTGTCGCGGATCATGCTGCGCGAGCTCGGCTCGTTCGGCCAGATCCCCGGCCTGGTGAAGTCGAGCTGGTAAGGGAGCAGGGAAGATGTCGATGAACGATCCGCTCGGCGATATGCTGACCCGCATCCGCAACGCTCAGATGCGCGGGAAATCCACCGTCCGCACCCCGGCCAGCAAGCTGCGCGCCTGGGTCCTGGATGTGCTGAAGGCCGAGGGCTACATCCGCGGCTACGAAGAGGTGACGACCGACGCCGGTCACACCGAACTGGAAATCAGCCTGAAGTACTTCGAGGGCGCCCCCGTGATCCGCGAGCTCGCTCGCGTGTCCAAGCCCGGCCGCCGCGTCTACGCCGGCGCCAAGGCGCTGCCGCAGGTCCGCAACGGCCTCGGCGTCTCGATCGTGTCCACGCCCAAGGGCGTCATGACGGATGCAGCGGCTCGCAACGCCAATGTCGGCGGCGAAGTCCTCTGCACCGTGTTCTAAGGAGGGCGGGATGTCTCGGATTGGTAAGAAGCCGGTCGAACTGCCCTCGGGCGTGACGGCGAACATCAGCGGCCAGACGATCGAGGTGAAGGGCCCGAAAGGGACCCGCACGTTCACCGCGACCGACGACGTGACGCTGAAGGTCGAGGACGGCAAGGTGACGGTGACCCCGCGGGGCCTGTCCAAGCGCGCGCGCCAGCAGTGGGGCATGTCGCGGTCGATGGTGGCGAACCTCGTCACCGGCGTCACCACGGGCTTCAAGCGCGAGCTTGAGATCCAGGGCGTCGGCTACCGGGCCTCGATGCAGGGCAAGACCCTGAAGCTGGCTCTGGGCTACAGCCACGACGTCAACTTCGAAGCGCCGGAAGGCGTGACCGTGAACGCGCCCAAGCAGACGGAAATCGTGGTCGAGGGCATCGACCAGCAGGCCGTCGGCCAGGTCGCCGCCAACATCCGCGAGTGGAAGAAACCCGAGCCCTACAAGGGCAAGGGCATCCGCTACAAGGGTGAGGTCGTCTTCCGCAAGGAAGGCAAGAAGAAGTAAGGATCGCGCACATGGCACTGAACAAACGAGAGCTGTTCCAGAAGCGCCGCCTGCGCGTCCGGAACAAACTGCGCGAGATGGCCAACGGCCGTCCGCGCCTGTCCGTCCACCGCTCGTCGAAGAACATCAGCGTCCAGCTGATCGACGACGCGCAGGGCGTGACGCTGGCTTCCGCCTCGACCCTGGAAAAGGATCTGGGCGTGGTTGGCAAGAACAACCTCGAGGCTGCCGCCAGGATCGGCGCGGCCATCGCGGAGCGCGCCAAGGCGAAGGGCGTCGAAGAGGTCGTGTTCGACCGCGGCGGCTTCCTGTTCCATGGCAAGATCAAGGCGCTTGCCGACGCGGCCCGCGAAGGCGGCCTGAAGTTCTAAGACCCTGCGGGTGGCGGTGAACGCCACCCCGATGATCCGGGGGCGGTCCGACGGGCCGCCCACCTGGATCGGATTCACTCGGCGCCTGAGCCTGCGCCAATGCAAAAGGGATGCCTGATGGCAGAACGTGAACAGCGCCGGGACCGCCGCGACGATCGTCGCGAGCGCGAGGAAACCCCGGAATTCGCCGATCGCCTGGTTGCGATCAACCGCGTGTCGAAGACCGTCAAGGGCGGCAAGCGTTTCGGCTTCGCCGCTCTGGTCGTCGTCGGCGACCAGCGGGGCCGTGTCGGCTTCGGCAAGGGCAAGGCCAAGGAAGTGCCGGAAGCCATCCGCAAGGCGACCGAGCAGGCCAAGCGCAGCCTGGTCCGCGTGCCGCTGCGCGACGGCCGCACGCTGCACCACGACATCGAGGGCCGCCATGGCGCGGGCCGCGTCGTGATGCGGACGGCCGTTCCGGGGACCGGCATCATCGCCGGCGGCCCGATGCGCGCCGTCTTCGAGATGCTGGGCGTGCAGGACGTGGTGGCCAAGTCGCTGGGGTCGCAGAACCCCTACAACATGATCCGCGCGACCATCGACGGCCTGAAGGCCGAGGCCTCGCCCCGCTCGGTGGCGAACCGCCGCGGCAAGAAGGTCGCCGACATCCTGCCGTCGCAGGATGCCAAGCCTGCAAACGCCGGCGCCGCCGAGGTCGACTCGGCCGCTCTGGCCGAAGCCTGAGGAGACGCGACATGGCAACCATCGTCGTCAAGCAGATCGGCTCTCCGATCCGCCGCCCCAAGGAACAGCGCGCGACGCTGAAAGGCCTGGGGCTGAACAAGATGCACCGCACCCGCGAACTGCAGGACACCCCTGCGATCCGCGGCATGGTGAACGCGATCCCGCACCTGGTGCAGATCGTCGAAGAAAAGAACTGAGGAAACGGCCGGGGTTCGCCCCGGCCTTTTTCGTTGGCCCCACGCGATCACACCGGGTCGCGTTCGGGCGAGTCCCTGGACCTTTCGGTGGCCCTTGTGCGTTTCGTGCGAAACGAAAGGAGTTCGCCATGCGCCCATCCGTCGTCATCGCCGCACTCGGAGGCACCCTGGCCCTGTCCGCCTGTGCCCCGCCGCCCTCGACGACCACGGTCGTCGTCCCCGCCGCATCTACCCAATGCATCGCCGACCAGTACCAGCAGTACGTCGGCCAGCAGTCGCCGGCGATCAGCCTGCCGGCCGGCACCGAATACCGCCACTACCGCACGGGCGATCCGGTCACCAAGGACCTCAACCCCACGCGGCTGAACTTCGAATATGACCGCAGCGGCCGTCTGGTCAGCGTGACCTGCGGCTGACGCCCGAATGAAAACGCCCCGGAGATGTCCGGGGCGTTTCTGTTTCAGGCCGAGGTGGTCTGTTTGGGCGGCTGCGCCACGTAGCGCAGGTAGGGCAGGGTCTTAGTGACCTTGCCGAAGCGCTCCTCGGCCTGCTGGTCATTCAGCGACAGGGCCACGATCACGTCCTCGCCGGGGTTCCAGTTGGCGGGGGTCGAGATCGGGACGCCGTCCGTTGCCTGCACCGCGTCCAGCGCCCGCAGGATTTCCGCGAAGTTGCGGCCGACCGACATGGGATAGGTCATCGTCAGCCGCACCTTCTTGTCCGGCCCGATGATGAAGACGCTGCGCACGGTCGCAGTATGGGCGGGTGTGCGGTTCTCGGTCGGCAGAGAGACGTCGGCCGGGAACATCTCGTATGCCCGGGCGATGGTCAGCGACGTGTCGTCCGCCATCGCGAAATTGGCAGGGCAGCCCGCCACCGCCTCGATGTCGCGCTTCCATTTCCCATGGTCATCCAGGCTGTCCACCGAAACGCCCAGCACCTTGGTGTTGCGCTTCTCGAATTCCGGCACCAGCTGGGCCACGACACCGAACTCGGTCGTGCAGACGGGGGTGAAGTCGCGGGGATGGCTGAAGATGATCGCGTAGCTGTCGCCCATCCACTCGTGGAAGCGGATCTCACCCTCGGTGGTCTGGGCGGTGAAGTCCGGGGCAGTGTCGTTGATGCGCAGGGCCATGTGATGCTCCTTCAAGGCGGCAGGTTGTCACACAGATAAGATGTTGATGGGAAAAAGCCACCCGGCGCGGCAAGCGGCCGGGTCGGACACAACGCCGGTCGCGTCGGTCACATCGTCAGCCATACCGACCTTGCGCCGGCTGTGCCCCGGTGCAACGCTGTCGCCCGACAACAAGCCGACAAGGGGGATGCGACATGGCTGAACTGGCAGACAAGCGGAAATTCTACATCGACGGTGCCTGGGTGGACCCCGCCGAGGCGCGCGACCTCGAGGTGATCGATCCCACGACCGAGGAACCCTTTGCCGTCATTTCGGTCGGCGGCCAGGCCGACACCGACCGCGCCGTGGCCGCAGCCAAGGCGGCGCAGCCCGGCTGGGCCGCGACCCCGCCTGCCGAGCGGCTGGCCTTCGCCGAGCGCCTGCTGGAAATCTACAAGCGCCGCAACGACGACGTGGCCGAGGCCATGACCTGTGAGATGGGCGCGCCCACCGACATGTCGAAGGGTGACCAGGCCGAGTCGGGCTCGTTCCACATCGAGACCTTCATCAACAGCTTCCGCGACTTCGAGTTCATCCGTCCGCTTGGCGATCACGCCCCCACCAGCATGGTCGCCTGGGAGCCGGTCGGTGTCGTGGCGCTCATCACGCCCTGGAACTGGCCGATGAACCAGGTCACGCTGAAGGTGATCCCGGCGATCCTCGCCGGCAACAGCGTCGTGCTGAAGCCTTCGGAAATCGCGCCGATCTCCTCGATGGTCTTTGCCGAGATGATCCACGAGGCCGGGCTGCCCAAGGGCGTCTTCAACCTGGTGAACGGTGACGGGGCGGGCGTGGGCACGCAGCTGTCCACGCATCCGGACGTGGACATGGTGTCCTTCACCGGCTCGACCCGCGCGGGCATCGCCATCACCAAGGCGGCGGCCGACACGCTGAAGAAGGTCGCGCTTGAACTGGGCGGCAAGGGGGCGAACGTCGTCTTCGCCGATGCCGACGATAAGGCCGTCATGCGGGGCACGCGGCACGTCTTCTACAACTCGGGCCAGTCCTGCAACGCGCCGACCCGGATGCTGGTCGAGCGGTCCTTCTACGAGCAGGCGATCGAAACGGCCAAGCGCGTGGCCGAGGAAACCACCGTCGGCAGCGCGCATGAGCCGGGCCGCCACATCGGGCCCGTGGTCAGCAAGCAGCAGTGGGAAAAGATCCAGGGGCTGATCCAGACCGGCATCGACGAAGGCGCGCGCCTGGTCGCCGGCGGCCCCGGCCTGCCGGAAGGCGTCAACCGCGGCTATTTCGTCCGTCCCACGGTCTTCGCCGACGTGACCCCCGACATGACCATCTTCCGGCAGGAGATCTTCGGCCCCGTGCTGTCGATCACCCCCTTCGACAGCGAGGAAGAGGCGGTCGAACTAGCCAACGACACGATCTACGGCCTGACCAACTACGTCCAGACACAGGACGGCGCGCGGCGCAACCGGCTGGCGCGGCAACTCAAGGCCGGGATGATCGAGACGAACGGCGTGGGCCGCGGCCGGGGCTCGGCCTTCGGCGGCGTGAAGGCCTCGGGCCGGGCGCGCGAGGGTGGCGTCTGGGGCCTGGAGGAGTTCATGGATTCGAAGCAGATCTCGGGCTGGGACAAGAACGCCTGACGCACGGAAAGGAAAGGGCGCCCTCGGGCGCCCTTCCCGATCTCAGGCCTGGTGGCCCTCGCGCTCGGCCTGCAGTTCGGCCAGCGCATCCTCCCATAGGACGTCACCATAGGTGTCCCGCAGCCTGGCCTTGACCACCTTGCCGGTCGGTCCCAGCGGCAGCGTTTCCACGAAGATCACCCGGTCAGGCCGCTGCCAGCGCGGCACCTTGCCCTCGTACCAGGCCAGCAGCTCGTCTTCGGTCAGGTCGCTGCCCGGGCGCTTCTGGGCGCAGATCACCGGGCGCTCGTCCCACTTGGGATGCCGCGCGGCGATGGCGGCGGCGTTCGAGACCTGGGGGTGGCTGATGGCGATGTTTTCAAGGTCCACGGTTGAGATCCACTCGCCCCCCGACTTGATGATGTCCTTGGACCGGTCGCGGATCACCATGTAGCCGTCGGGGTCCAGCGTGGCGATGTCGCCGGTGTCGAACCAGCCGTCCCAGGTCAAGGCGGATTTCTCCTGCCCGAAATAGCTGTCCAGCACCCAGTGGCCGCGGATCTGCAGCTCGCCCTCGGTCTCGCCGTCGGTGGGCAGGACGTGACCCTCGGCATCGACGATCCGCAGATCCACCCCATAGGGCGGGCGGCCCTGGCCGGTGCCGATCCGGTCCTGCTGCTCGAAGGGCAGGGACAGGTGCTTGGCCTTGGGCGCGTTCAGCGTGCCCAGGGGACTGGTTTCCGTCATCCCCCAGGCATGGATCAGTTCCACCCCGTAGCGGTCGCGGAAGGCCGCGCGCATCGAGGGCGGCAGGGCCGAGCCGCCGACGATGGTGCGCTTGAAGCTGTCCGGCCGCTCGCCCGAGGCGTCCAGCGCGTCCATGAGGCCCAGCCAGATCGTGGGCACGCCCGCGGCCATCGTGACCCGTTCGTCGATGATCAGCCGCGCGAGGCTCTGCCCGTCCAGCCGCGGCCCCGGCATCACCAGCCGCGCGCCGACAGCGGCCGAGGCATAGGGGATGCCCCAGGCGTTGACGTGGAACATCGGCACCACTGGCATGACCGAGTCCGCCGCGCCGATTCCCAGCCCGTCGCGGTTGTTCACCGACAGCGCGTGCAGCAGCGTCGAGCGGTGGGAATACAGCACCCCCTTGGGGTTTCCCGTTGTCCCCGAGGTGTAGCAGAGCGAGGAGGGCGAGGTTTCCTCGACGGCGGGCCAGGGCGCCGCGGCATCGCCTTCGGCCAGCAGCTCGTCGTGGAACAGCAGGCCGGGCAATGCGTCGCACAGGGATTCGTCGCGCGGGCCGAGGACGACGATGCCGCGCAGGCTGGGCAACTGGTCGCGCAGGGGGGCGATCAGCGGGACGAAGGTGCGTTCGATGAATAGCATCCGGTCCGAGGCATGGTTGATGATATAGGCCAGCTGCTCGGGCGAAAGGCGCGGGTTCAGCGTGTGGCAGACCATCCCCGCGCCGGGCACGCCGAAGTAGAGCTCCAGATGGCGGCGGTTGTTCCAAGCCAGCGTGCCGACCCGGTCGCCGGGTTCCAGTCCCCGCGCGCGCAGGGCCGAGCCGATCCGGCGGGCGTTGGCGCCGACCTCGCCCCAGGTCGTCCGCTCGAACCCGCCCTCGGTCAGGGCCGAGACGATCTCGGTGTCGCCATGATAGCGCGCGGCATGGTCGATCAGCGAGCCGACCGACAGCGGCTGGTGCATCATCCGGCCAAGCAGCATGGTGTTCCCCCTCTTGCAACGCCCGCAGACTGCGCTGCCGGGTGCCGCCGCCGCAAGGGCCGAGAAGGCGGTGCACTGGGCGGTGCGCCCTGCCGTTCCATCAGGGGCGTCCCGCCAGCGCACAAGCCGCGTTCGGCTTGCCGCATCATGGAAATCCGGTCCTGTTCTGGTATGCCAGATTGCGGGACGCTCCGGCCTCGCCTATCGTCCCCGCGACTTGGCCAGAGGGGAGAGCCCATGAAACTGCTGCGATATGGTCCCGCCGGATCGGAAAAGCCCGGGATGCTGGACGACCAGGGCCGCGTGCGCGACCTGTCCGCCCATGTCGCCGACATCGCGGACGAGGTGCTGACGCCCGAGGGGCTGGCGCGCCTGGCCGCGTTGAACCCCGCCGACCTGCCGCTGGTCGAGGGCACGCCCCAGCGCGACCTTCGCCTGGGCCCCTGCGTCGGCAATGTCCGGAAGTTCGTCGCCATCGGCCTGAACTATGCCGACCACGCGGCCGAATCGAACATGCCCGTGCCGTCCGAGCCGGTCGTCTTCAACAAGTGGACCAGCTGCATCGTCGGTCCCGACGATGACGTGCGCATCCCCAAGGGCGCGACCAAGACCGACTGGGAAGCCGAACTGGGCATCGTCATCGGCAAGCCCGCCGCGGGCGTGACCGTCGAACAGGCGCTGGAGCATGTCGCGGGCTATTGCGTCGTCAACGACGTCAGCGAGCGCGAATGGCAGCTCGAGCGCGGCGCGACTTGGGACAAGGGCAAGGGCTTCGATACCTTCGGCCCGCTCGGCCCCTGGATGGTCACGGCCGACGAGATCCCCGACCCGCAGAACCTGTCCATCTGGCTCGAGGTGGACGGCAAGCGCTATCAGGACGGCACCACGCAGACGATGGTCTTCGGGGTGGCGGAGCTGGTCGCCTATTGCTCTCACCTGATGACGCTGCTGCCGGGCGACGTGATCACCACCGGCACGCCTCCGGGCGTCGGCATGGGCCAGAACCCCAAGGTCTTCCTGAAGGGCGGCGAGGTCATGCGCCTGGGGATCGAGGGCCTGGGCGAGCAGACCCAGAAGGTCGTTTCTCAGGGATGAAACAAGCGGCGGGGCCGGTCTGCGCGAGGGTGGGGCAGGGGTGATGCGCTTTTCGGCGAACCTCGGCTTTCTCTGGGCGGACCGGCCCCTGCCTGAGGCGATCCGGGCAGCGCAGGCGGCGGGCTTTGATGCGGTCGAGTGCCACTGGCCCTATGACACCCCGCCCGCCGCCGTCGCCGCCGCCCTGCGCGACACGGGGCTTGAGATGCTGAGCCTCAACACCCTGCGCGGGCAGCCGGGCGAGAATGGCCTTGCCGCCCTGCCGGGGCGCGAGGCCGAGGCGCGCGACGCGATCGACCGCGCGCTGGACTATGCCGCCGCCATCGGCTGCGGGGCGGTCCATGTGATGGCGGGCTTCGCGCAGGGGGCCGGGGCCGAGGCGGTCTTCCGCGCCAATCTCGACCACGCCTGCGTCAGGGCGGCCGCGCAGGGGGCCACCATCCTGATAGAGCCGCTGAACCATCACGACGCACCGGGCTATTTCCTGCAGCACTTGGATCAGGCCGCGCGGATCATCGCCGAAGCCGGGCATCCGAACCTGCGGCTGATGTTCGACTGCTATCACCTGCAGATCATGGAAGGGGACCTCACGCGGCGGCTGCGGGCGCTCGCGCCCCTGATCGGCCACGTCCAGATCGCCGCTGTACCCGACCGCGGCCCGCCCGATCACGGGGAACTGGATTACCGCCACATCATGGGCGTCCTCGCCGAAATCGGGTGGGACCGACCGGTCGGGGCGGAATACAGGCCGGGTGGTCTGACCGAGGGCAGCCTAGGCTGGATGGCGGCGCTGCGCGGCATCTGACCACAGGGCTGGGCGTTCAGGAGGTCAACAGGGCTGCCCGGCGCCTGCCCTTGAAAAGGTTATCAAGCACGCTAACTATCATGCGAACCAACCCGAGGGTCCGCATGCCCGACCAGTCCCCCATCGCCGCGACCCTGTTCCGCCTTCTGAAGGAGCTGCGGAGCAATTATGACGAGCAGGTTCGCGAACTGGGGCTGTCCTTCTCGCGCGCGCGGGTTCTTTCGGCGCTGATGCGGCACGAGGGCGGGACCCAGGCCGAGCTGGCCCAGGCCATGGGGATCGAGGCGCCCAGCCTCAAGCGCCAGCTGGACCTGCTTGAGGCCGAGGGGCTGGTCGAGCGCCGGGGCCTGCCCGGCGACGCGCGCAAGAGGGCGCTGTTCCTGACCGCGCAGGCCAGGGCGCTGCCCGTCACGGGCTACATGGACAGCATCCACGAGAAGCTGGTCGAAGGATTTACCCCCGACGAGCAGGCCCGGCTTCATGACGCGCTGAAGCGGCTGGCCGACAACGCTGCGCGGATGAACCAGAAATGAGGGCCGCCGAAGGCCAGGGTCCCGCGCCCGTTGCGCCGCCGGCACCGCCCGCCATGCCGCTGGGCCGGGCCCTGGCCTTTGTCCTGGCCGGGGCGATGCTGGCGATGTCGCAGGGGCTGGGGCAGGGCTTCGTCTCGGCCAACGTGCAGCAGTTCGCGGGCGGCCTCGGGATCTCGGCCACGGATGCCAGCTGGCTGATGGCGGCCTACCTGGTCCCGCGTTCGTCGCTGCCGCTGATGCTGACCAAGATCCGCACCCAGTTCGGCCTGCGCCGCTTCGCCGAGGTCGGGATCATCTGCTATGTCACGGTGGCCTTCGGCTCGGTCTGGATCGAGGACCTGCGCTCGGCCGTGGTGATGCAGTTCCTGGCGGGCGTGACCTCGGCGCCCCTGTCCACGCTGGCCTTCCTATATTTCCTCGAGCCCCTGTCGCGGGAATGGAAGATGCGGCTGGGCCTGCCGATGGCCCTGTGCCTGCTGATGATGGGGCCGTCGCTGGCGCGCGTGATCTCGCCCGCGCTGATCGGGGACGGCGGGCTGATGCGCATCCACCTTCTGGTGCTGGGGATGGCTCTGGTCTCGCTGGTGCTGGTCTACCGGCTGCGGCTGACGCCGGTTCCGCATGAGAAGGTCATCCGGCCGATGGACCTGCTCAGCTTCGGACTGATCGCCTTCGGCTTCGGCGGCATCACCGTGGGCGCCATCATGGGGCCGATCCACTGGTGGACGGCGACCCCCTGGATCGGCGTGCTGATGGCGGCCTCGGTCGCGGCGGTGACGGCGGCGCTGCTGATCGAGACGCACCGCGCCTCGCCCCTTCTGGACATCCGCTGGCTGATGAGCCCGGCCATGCTGCACCTGACGGGCACGCTGCTGCTGTTCCGGCTGCTGCTGTCGGAACAAAGCACCGGCGCGCCGCGCATGTTCCAGGTGCTGGGCGTCGCGCCCGGGCAGATGACGACCCTGTTTGCCGTGATCTGCATCGCAAGCCTTCTGGGCGGGCTCGCCTGCGTCGCCTGGATCAAGCCGGGGCGCGAGCCGCAGTTCCACTTCGTCGCTTTGGTGCTGATCGCGGCGGGGGCCTGGATGGATTCCCATTCGACGCTCGACACCCGGCCGGAACAGATGCTGGTCAGCCAGGCGATGATCGGCTTCGCAGGAATGCTGTTCATGCCGCCCGCCATGATGGTCGGGCTGATGGCGGCGCTGAAGAAGGGGCCGAACTATCTTCTGTCCTTCCTGATCGTGTTCCTGTCCACGCAAAGCATCGGGGGCGTGATAGGCGGCGGTCTCTTCAACACGCTGGTCAACTGGCGGCAGGCCTTCCACCTGCAGACGCTGGCCGAGCAGATCCGCGCCACCTCGGCCCCCGTCACGGCCGAGATCGCGCAGCGCATCACGGCCTTGGCCCCGCAACTGCCCGACATGGCCACGCGGCGCGCCCAGGCGGTCGCGCAGATCGCGCAGGAGGCCTCGGCCCAAGCCTATGTCATGGCCTACAACGACCTTTATTTCGTGATCTTCCTTGCCTCGCTCGCGGCGCTGGCCGTGCTGCTTCTGCACGTTGGGCGCGACCGGCTGTCCGCCCGCCTGTCGCCGCCCTCTGCCCCCCAATCCGGTTCCCCCGCATGAACAAGACCCATCTTCTTCCGACCCTCGTGATTGCCCTGATTGGGATCGCCGGCGTGCTGCTGATCCTGTTCGCCTGGCACCTGCCGCCCTTTGCCCCCACCCAGCCGACGACCGAGAACGCCTATGTCCGTGGCCGTGTCACCTCGATCGCGCCGCAACTGTCGGGCTATCTCAGCGAGGTGGACGTCCAGGACTTCCAGCAGGTCCGCAAGGGCGACCTGATCGCGCGCGTCGACGACCGCATCTTCCGCCAGAAGCTCGCCCAAGCCGAGGCCGCGCTGTCCGCCGCCCGCGCGGCCCTTGCGGTGGCCGAGCAGACCGTCCGCTCGGCCGAGGCGGTGCAGCGCGCGGACGAGGCGGCGCTGGCCTCGGCGCGTGCGGCGCTGGCCACGGCCGAGTCCGATTTCGCCCGCGCCCAGGAGTTGTCGGCCCGCGGCGTATCCAGCGAAACCTCGCGCGAGCAGGCGGCGCTGGCCCGCCAGCAGGCGACGGCCGCCGTCCAGCAGGCCGAGGCGCAGCTGGAGGTCCAGGTCCAGGCCATCGAGAGCGCCCGCGCGCAGGTCAGCGCCCGGCAGGCGGACATCGCCAGCGCCGAGGCGGCGGTGGAACTGGCCCGGATCGACCTTTCCAATACCGAGATCCACGCGCCCGAGGACGGGCGGCTCGGGCAGGTGTCGGCGCGGCTGGGGCAATATGTGACCGCCGGGACCGCGCTGGTTCCGCTGGTCGGGCCGGACATCTGGATCGTGGCGAACTTCCCCGAAACCGGAGTGCATGGGATGAGGCTGGGGCAGGCCGTGGACATCACGGTGGATGCCCTGCAGGACCGCCATTTCACCGGCCGGGTCGAGTCTTTCTCTCCGGCCACGGCCTCGGAATTCAGCCTGCTGGCCGGGTCGAACGCCACCGGCAACTTCACCAAGATCGTGCAGCGCCTGCCGGTCCGCATTTCAATCGATCCGGGGCAGGAGATGGGCGAATACCTCGCGCCCGGCCTGTCCGTCATCGTCAGGGTGGCGACCGGCGCAAGCTGAGCGGCAGCAAAAAAAAACCTGCCCCCGCCTTCGAGGCGGGGACCGGCCTTCAGTTGGATGTGCGGATTTCAGTGCAGGCCGAACTCGGCCATCAGCCTGCGGCGCATGGCGACAAAGCGCGCCTCGCTGCGGTCGCGGGGGCGGGGCAGGTCGATCTCGATCACCCGCGGCGGCGTGCCCTTCTCGCGCGGCATGACCAGCACCCGGTCGGCCAGGAAGATCGCTTCTTCCAAGTCATGGGTGACGAGGATCATCGTCACCTGCTGTTCGCGCCAGATGCGGGCCAGCTCGTCCTGCATGGTGATCCGCGTCATCGCGTCCAAAGCGCCAAGCGGCTCGTCCAGCAGCAGGATCTCGGGCTGCACGGCCAGGGCGCGGGCGATGCCGACGCGCTGGGCCATGCCGCCCGAAAGCTGGGCGGGGAAGGCGTTCTCGAACTCGGCCAGCCCGACCAGGCGGATGTTCTGGCGGGCCTGCGCCTCGGCCTCGGACTTCGGAATGCCGCGCACCTCAAGCCCGAAGGCCACGTTGCCCAGAACCGTCAGCCAGGGCAGCAGGCGCGGTTCCTGGAAGATGATCGCGCGTTCCGCGCCCACGCCCTGCACGGGGCGGCCGTCGATCCTGACCTGCCCGCCGTCCGGCGCCTCGAGCCCGGCCAGCACCCGCAGGAGCGTGGTCTTGCCGCAGCCCGAGGGGCCCACCACGGCCAGGCTTTCGCCCGGCCGGATATAGAGGTTCAGGTCCCGAAGGACCGGCAGCGCCGCGCCGTTCAGGGTGAAGGACTTGGACAGCCCGTGGATCCGGACCGCCCCGCGCGGGAAGGATTGGTGCGCGCCCATCACCTGGCCGCCACCGTCTGGGCCGGCGCGAACAGGATGTCGGCGGCCTTCAGCTTGCCATGTTCCAGCCGACCCTCGCGTTCCAGAACGTCGATCCAGAACTGCAGGTCGCGCTCGGTCGCGCGTCCGCCCTCGCGCACGCCGTAGCCCTTGAAGAACCGGGCGACCTCGGGGTTCTCGCCGCGTTCCTCAAGCACGCGGGCGAAGATGGCGCGCGTTTCCTCGGGGTTGTCGCGGGCATGGTCGAGCGCCCGGGCCGAGCCCTCGACAAAGGCGCGGGCCTCGGCGGGATGGGCCTCGACCCAGTCGCGGCGCAGGACAATGAAACCGCCCGCGATCTCGCCCAGCACGTCGGTGTCGTCGAAGACCGCGCGCAACCCGCCGTGTTCGCGGGCAAGGCCTTCGAAGGTCGTCTGCCAGTAGCCGAAGGCCGAGACGTCCACCTGACCCGAGCGCAGCACCTGTTCCAGTTGCGGCCCCGGCACGGTGACGAGGTTCGCCGCGTCCTGCGGCAGCCCCTTCCCGTGCAGCGCCTCGCGCACGGTATAGTCGAGATGCGCGCCCAGCGTGTTCACGGCGATGGTCTTGCCGGCGATGTCCTCGATCGTGCGGATGGGGCTGTCCTCCAGCACGTAGAAGATCGACTGCACCTCGTCGTTGATGCCGTTCGAGGGGAAGGCCGCCACGAAGTCGTTGCCGCCCGCGATCGAGTTCAGGACGGCCGCCGTCGCGGCGCTGCCCAGTTCCACGCTGCCGCCGGCAAGGGCGATCAGCGATTCCGGGCCGCCGCTGGAATAGCCCACGTTTTCCAGCGTGATGCCGGTGCCCTCGAAATAGCCCAGTTCCTCGGCCAGTTCATGGGCGGAAAGCCCCCCATGGCTGGCGAGATAACGGATCGTCACGTTCGCCTGCGCGGCGCCGGCGAAGGCAAGGCCAAGCGCGGTGGTCAGGGCGAGGCTGCGGAGGGTGATGGTCATGGTCGTGTTCCTTGTGAAAGAGGCGGGATCAGCGCTGCACGTCGGCCCAGCGGCACAGGCGGCGCTGCAGCAGGACGAGGATGAGGTTCGCGGCAAGGCCGAGGCCGGCCAGCAGGAAGATGGCCGCGAACATCAGGGGGATCTGGAAGTTGTACTGGGCGTTCATCACCTGGAAGCCGACGCCCTTGTTCGCGCCGATCATCTCGGCCGCGATCAGAAGCAGCAGCGCCGTGGTGGCCGACAGCCGCAGCCCGACAAAGATGGCGGGCACCGAGGCGGGCAGCACCACGCGGCGGAAGACCGTCAGGCGGCTCGCGCCGAAGGTCCGCGCCATCTCGATCAGCTTGCGGTCCACCTGCTTCACCCCGCCGATGGTCGCGAGCAGGATCGGAAACAGCGTGGCCCAGAAGATGACGAAGACCTTGGACGCCTCGCCCAGGCCCAGCAGCAGGATGAACACCGGGTAGAGCGCCAGCGCCGAGGTCTGGCGGAACAGTTGCAGGATCGGGTCGAGCGCCCGTTCC
Organism: Paracoccus niistensis; assembly: GCF_042432925.1. Taxonomy (NCBI): domain Bacteria; kingdom Pseudomonadati; phylum Pseudomonadota; class Alphaproteobacteria; order Rhodobacterales; family Paracoccaceae; genus Paracoccus; species Paracoccus niistensis. Next base: position 22,750 of record NZ_JBHLWE010000041.1, read on the forward strand.
ACCGCTGCGATCTGGCCCATGAACAGCCCCAGCGGGATGCCCAGCGCCACGGCGGCGGCGAAGGCGATCCCCGAGCGTTGCAGGCTGATGGCGATGTCGTCCAGCAGCGCCCCCGAGGCGAGGCCCTTCCACAGCGCCGCCGCGATGCTGTCCAGCGGCGGGAAGACGGCCGGGTTCACCCAGCCCTGCGTGGCGGACACCTGCCACAGCACCACGAAGCCGGTCAGCAGCCCCCAGCGGGACGCGAAGCCGCGCGCCCCGGCCCTTACCCGGCGCCGGATCGCGGCGCCGGGGGAGGATCTGCCTTCAAGAGGGGCGTCGAGCGATTGCAGCGCCATGGCCCTTACTCCGCTGCCTGCACGGCCGCGCGGGCGGCGGCGTGGCGGTTGACCGGATAGGGCAGGCCGAGGTTCTCGCGCAGGGTCCGGCCCTCGTATTCGGTGCGGAACAACCCGCGGCGCTGCAGTTCGGGGATCACCAGGTCCACGAAGTCGGTCAGCCCCGTCGGCAGCCAGGGCGGCAGGATGTTGAAGCCGTCGGCGCCCTCGTTCTCGAACCATTCCTGCAAGGTGTCGGCGATCTGGGCGGGCGTGCCCACCACGGTGAAATGCCCCCGCGCCGAGGCGACCCACTGGTAGAGCTGGCGGATGGTGAAGCCGTTCTCGTCCGCGATCTGGCGGATCAGCGCCTGCCGGGACTGGTTGCCCTCGGTTGGCGCCAGTTCCGGCAGCGGCCCGTCGAGGTCATGGCCCGTCAGGTCCAGCGAGCCGCCGGTCAGCCCCTTGATCAGGGCGATGCCGTCCTCCTCAAGGATCAGGCCGGTGAGGCGGTCGTATTTCTCGCGGGCCTCGGCCTCGGTCCGGCCCACGAAGGGCGAGACGCCGGGCATGATGAGGATATGGCTCGGGTCGCGCCCCAGACCCCGGGCGCGGGCCTTGATGTCGCGATAGAACTCCTGCGCGGTGTCCAGCCGCTGGTGGGCGGTGAAGATCACCTCGGCGGTGGCAGCCGCCAGGCCGCGGCCGTCCTCGGACTGGCCCGCCTGCACGATCACCGGATGGCCCTGCGGGCTGCGGCTGACGTTCAGCGGGCCCCGGACCTTGAAATGCTCGCCCGCGTGGTCGGTGTAATGGACGCGCGCGGTGTCGTAGAAGACGCCCGTCTCCTTGTCGCGGATGAAGACGTCATCCTCGAAGCTGTCCCACAGCTTCTTCACCACATCGACATGTTCCACCGCGCGCCTGTAGCGGTCAGCGTGCGGCAGTTGCCGGTCGAGGTTGAAGTTCTGCGCGGCGGCCTCGGTCGCGGTGGTGACCACGTTCCAGCCCGCGCGCCCGTCCGAGATCAGGTCCAGCGAGGCGAACTTGCGCGCGGTGTTGTAGGGTTCTTCGTAGGTGGTCGAAGCGGTGGCGATGAAGCCGATGTTGGTCGTCAGGGGCGCCAGCGCGGCAAACAGGGTCACCGGCTCGAAGCCCACGACCTTGGCGTTGCCGCCCTCGGTGCCGCCGCCGAAGGCCACCGCCAAGCCGTCGGCCAGGAAATAAGCGTCGAATAGGCCGCGCTCGGCCTCACGCGCGAGGTCGGCGTGGAAGGCGAAGCTGGTGGCACCGTCGGCGGGCTGGTCGGGGTGGCGCCAGGCGGCGATATGCTGGCCGCCACCGGGAAGAAAGGCGCCAAGGCGGATCTTGCGGGTCATGTCGGAGGTCCTTTCGGGGTGAGAAGGGCCGCCCCGCCGGGATGGCGGGTTCATGCGGGCCGGTCGGAGGGGAAGGGTCAGGCGGCCGAGGAGGCCGCCGCCTGATCCTGCGAAAGCCAGGGCGCGAACTGCTCGACTGCCCGGTCAAGGCGGGTCAGCAGCGCGTCCGAGGCGGGCTGGCCGTTGCGGAAGTCGGCGCCTCCGGCATAGACGCCGGTCGGCAGGCTCGCCGCCTCGAAGAAGCCGAAAAGCGGGCGCAGCTGATGTTCGATCACCAGCGCGTGACGATCACCGCCGCCAGTCGCAGTCAGCAGCACGGGCTTGCCGGCCAGCGCCGCAGGGTCGATCAGGTCGATCAGGTGCTTGAAGAGGCCCGTGAAGCTGCCCTTGTAGACGGGCGTCCCCATGACCAGCGCATCCGCCGACAGGATTGTGTCCAGAATCGCGCGGGGCAGGGCATCCAGCTGGTCGGCGCTCTGCGCCTGTCCCAGCGAGGGCTGGAGGTCCGCGATCTCGTAGCTTGCCGCCGCGCAGCCGAAGCGGCGCGCGGCACGCGACACCGCCAGATCGACCAGCGCCCGGGTCCGCGAAGGGCTGCTGAAGTTGCCCGAGAAGCCAACGATGCGAGGGGGCATTTCGCTCTCCTGAATAACGACTCGTCTTGTAGATGATTGTGGAGGCGGAAGCTGCCGGGAGCCATTCCAAAGATCGGGCCGGATGGAGAAGCCGTCTGTCGCAGTAAAGGCGTGCCGGGGAATGGCGTTCTCCGAGGCGGGCAGCAGACATGCCCAAAGATCGGGCGTTTGTCTCGGGTTCGGGAAAGAGAAGGAAAATTCCTTCTCTCGCCTCGGGAAAGTTTGGAACCCAAATCTCGATTGAGTTGATAGATATATAGGAGTGCACTCGGCAGGAGGATCCGATGCCCGCCAGATCGATCCCGCGGCACCGCGCGTCGGAAAGGCCGCCCGGCCGGGTCGGACCGGCAGTCCTGCCCTGTCCCTGTCCCTGTCCCATCCGCGAAGGAGAAGCCCATGACGTTCTTCACGCATAATGCCAGTCGGCCCGCCGAGCCCCCTCATGCGGGCACGCGCCATGTCGTGGTTGTCGGCGGCGGCGCCAGCGGCGTGCTGATGGCGATCCATCTTCTGGAGCGCAGGGAGGCCGATTTCCGCGTCACGATCCTGGAAGGGCGCAACATGCTGGGCTGCGGCATCGCCTATTCCACGCAGGACCCCGGCCACCTGCTGAACACCCGCGTCAGCAACATGAGCGCCTTTGCCCGCGATCCCGACCATTTCCGCCGCTGGCTGGCGGCCCGGCCGGGCCTGCCCTCGGACGATCTGTGCTTTGTCGGCCGCGCAACCTACGGCGCCTATCTGTCGGACCTGCTGCATTCCTGGCAGTCGGGGCCGGGTCGGGGGCGGCTGTCCTGCATCCGCCAGACCTGCACGGGGCTGCGCCGCAAGGGCGGGGGCTTCGTGCTGGAGCTTGAGGGCGGGGCGAGCCTGCTGGCCGACCAGGTGATCCTGGCCACGGGGCACAGCCGCCCGGACGGCGATCCCTCGGGGCTGCTGACGGGGGCTTGGGACGCGATCCCCGAAACGGACCCGGACGGGCGCGTGCTGATCATCGGCACGGGGCTTTCCATGATCGACCAGGCGCTGTCGCTGCTGGCGCAGGGCCACCGGGGCGAGATCGTGGCCCTGTCACGGCGCGGGTTGCTGCCGCGCGAACATGGCCCGGCCGTGCCCCTGATCCTGTCGGTCGCCGACGTTCCGCTGGGGGCGCCTGTCAGCGCCCTGTTCCGCTGGGCCCGCAGGCTGGCGCGGCAGGCCGAGGCGCAGGGCGGCAGCTGGCGCGACGCGATGGACGCGATCCGCCCTCATGTGCGGCGGTTGTGGACCGGCCTGTCCACCCCGGAACGGGCGCGCTTCCTGCGCCATGCGGTCGCCTGGTGGGACGTCCATCGCCACCGCATGCCCCCGGCCTCGGCCGAGCGCATCGGCAAGGCCATGGCGCGCGGGCAGCTTCGGGTGATGCGGGGCGCCTTTCTGTCGGCCCGCCCCGGCAAGGACGGCGTCATTGCCGAGCTGCGCCTGCCCGGCGAAAGCGGCTGCGTCGAGTTCTCTGCCGCGCGCGTCATCGACTGCCGCGGCATCCGGCGCGACCTGCGGCAGCATGGCTCGCCCGTGGTGCGCGACATGCTGGCCAGGGGGCAGGCGCGGCTCGACCCCCTGCAGATCGGACTGGACGTCGAGCCGGACTGCACCCTGCGGGACGCGGCGGGCGAGAGGATCGAGGGGTTGTTCGCCATCGGCCCTGTTTCACGCGCGGCCTTCTGGGAAATCACCGCCATTCCCGACATCCGCGAACAGGTCGCGACGCTTGCGGCCGCCATGGGTCGGGCCTGCTGCATGCGCGAGGTGGGCTGACGGGCGGCCTTCAGTAACCGATGGCGGCGCCCGCGGTTGCGCGGCTGTCGATGGCGCCGTGATAGCCGGTCCCGTCGCCTTTTTCGATGTCGGCCAGGTCCTTGCCGCCCACGAGGATGCCCGCCGCCTCGCCCCAGATCGTCCAGTTGGGGTCGATGCCCACGGTGTAGCCCATGCCGGTCAGCAGGCGCAGGGTGTCGGGCGACAGCGCGCGGGGCTCCATGAACACCCGGTCGGGCAGCCACTGGTGATGGATGCGGGGCGCATCGATGGCTTCCTGGATGTCCATGCCGTGATCGACCACGTTCATGATCGCCTGCAGCGTGATGGTGATGATGCGCGCCCCGCCCGGGCTGCCGATCACCATGAAGGGCTCGCCGTCCTTCGAGACAATGGTCGGGCTCATCGAGGACAGGGGCGACTTGCGCGGCTCGATGGCATTGGCCTCGCCCTGCACCAGCCCGTAAAGGTTCGGCACGCCCGGCTTGACCGTGAAGTCGTCCATTTCGTTGTTCAGCAGGATGCCGGTGCCCTCGGCGACCTTGGCCGTCCCGAAGGACCCGTTCAGCGTATAGGTGACGGCGACGGCGTTCCCGTTCTTGTCGATGATCGAATAATGCGTCGTTTCCGGCGACTCGGGCGAGACATTGACCTTGAGGTCCGCGCTGACCCCCGCGCGATAGGCGTCGATGCGCGACCGGATCTCGTCGGCATAGGCCTTGCTGGTCAGCTTCCCGACCGGGTTGTCGACGAAATCCGGGTCGCCCAGGGCGGTGTTGCGGTCCACATAGGCGTGGCGCATCGCCTCGACCATCAGCCGTGTCGTTTCCGCCGAGCCATAGCCCAGATACGAGATGGGATAACCTTCCAGCACGTTCAGGATCTCGCAGATGATCAACCCGCCGGACGACGGCGGCGGCGAGGACGCGATCTCGTAGCCGCGGTAGCTGCAGGTCACCGGCGCCATCTCGCGGACCTTGTACTGCTCGAAGTCCTCCTTCGCGAGGATGCCGCCATTGGTCTGACTGGCCTGCACGATCAGGTCGGCGATCCCGCCTTTGTAAAAGGCGTCCGCCCCGCCTTCGGAAATCTGCGTCAGGGACTTGGCCAGGTCGGCCTGCACCAGCCGGTCGCCTATGGCATAGGGCTCGCCGTCCTTGAGGAAGATCCTGGCGGCGGCCGGGTCCTGGGCCAGCCGCTTGTTGCCCCTTGCCAGCGAGGCGACGTCACCCTGTTCCAGAACGAAGCCCTCGGAGGCCAGCCGGATCGCGGGGGCCAGCAGTTCCTCGCGCGGCTTGGTGCCGTATCTCTCGCGCGCCATCTCGAAGCCCGCGACCGAGCCGGGGGTGCCGACCGCCAGATAGCTCTCGGTACTGGCGCCGGGGACCGGATTGCCCTGCGCGTCCAGATACATCGTCTTCGTCGCGGCCAGCGGCGCGCGCTCGCGGAAGTCGAGGAAGGTGGTGGTGCCATCAGCCATGCGGATCGTCATGAAGCCGCCGCCGCCCAGGTTGCCCGCGGTCGGATAGACCACGGCCAGGGCATAGCCCACCGCCACGGCCGCATCGACGGCATTGCCGCCGGCCTTCAGCACGTCCACCCCGACCTGGGACGCAAGATGCTGGGCGGTCACGACCATCCCGTTCTGCCCTTCCACCGGCGCGGGCGAGGCCGCGAAAGCCGGGGCCGTCCCCACCCACAGCGCCACCACGAAAGACAGCCGCGTCAATGTCGGGTAATGCATGAGAACCCCTCGCCTGAGTCAGGAGACTGCCTGAACCGAATGCCGCATCGAGGATGCGCCCGTTCGGCCTGTGCGTCCAGCCGCGATTCGCCCGTGAAGGGTCGTCCCGGCCCGGAACGGTTCCGGCGCGGCCGCGTTGCCGATGCATTCCTCTGGCCGCCCTTCTGCGGCATAGGGACCCCCGCCGTTGCGCAGGCGCCTTGGCCCGCGCCGACCGCGCCTTCATGCATTCACCGAAAGGATCTTCCGAATGACCGTCCTTGCCTATGGCGCCCCTGCCGCCGACCGCCCGCTGGAGGAAATGGCGATCACCCGGCGCCAGCCCGGTCCCCATGACATGCAGATCGAGATCGTCTTCTGCGGCATCTGCCATTCGGACCTGCACCAGGTCCGCAGCGAATGGGCGGGCACGATCTATCCCTGCGTGCCGGGCCACGAGATCGTGGGCCGCGTCAAAGCCGTGGGCGGCCACGTGACCTCGCACAAGGTCGGCGACCTGGTCGGCGTGGGCTGCATCGTGGACAGCTGCCAGCATTGCCCCGACTGCGAGGAAGGGCTGGAGAACTACTGCGACGGGATGATCGGCACCTACAACTCGCCCACTCCCGACGCGCCCGGCCATACGCTGGGCGGCTACTCGCAGCAGATCGTCGTGCATGAGCGCTATGTGCTGAAGATCACCCATCCCGAGGAGCAGCTGGCCGCCGTCGCCCCGCTGCTCTGCGCAGGGATCACGACATACTCGCCGCTGCGCCACTGGGGGGCGGGGCCGGGCAAGAAGGTCGGCGTCGTGGGGATCGGCGGCCTCGGTCACATGGGCCTGAAGCTGGCGCATGCCATGGGCGCGCATGTGGTGGCCTTCACCACTTCGCCCGACAAGATCGAGGATGCGAAGGCCCTTGGTGCGGACGAGGTGGTCGTCTCGCGCAACGCAGACGAGATGGCGACTCATGCGCAAAGCCTCGACTTCATCCTGAACACGGTTGCCGCGCCGCATGACCTCGACGCCTTCCTGGCGCTTCTGAAGCGCGACGGCACCATGGCGCTGGTGGGCGCGCCCGCGACGCCCCATCCCTCGCCCAACGTGTTCAACCTGATCATGAAGCGCCGCAGCCTTGCCGGCTCGATGATCGGCGGCATCCCGGAAACGCAGGAGATGCTGGATTTCTGCGCCGAGCACGGCATCACCGCCGACATCGAGATGATCCGCGCCGACGAGATCGAGCCCGCCTATGAGCGGATGCTGAAGGGCGACGTGAAATACCGCTTCGTCATGGACATCGCCACGATGGGTGCCTGATCCCCCTGCGCGGGCGGCATCGCTTTCGCCCGCGCAACCCGCCCGAAGGGCCGTCAGTCCTGTCCGTGCACCCAGATCCCCACAAGGGCGGCTGCCGCCACCGCCGCCAGGAACAGGTTGACCGAGATCAGCACCCATCCCGGCAGCTTGCGGATGTCGGGCGCCAGAAGCTCGGCCCGGAAGATCTGGCGCCACACCCCGGCGATGAAGCAGAAGATGGCGAAAAGGATCAGGACCGAGGCCTGACCCATGACCAGCCAGCCGGGCACCAGTCCTTCCAGCAGGCTGCGCGCGCCGATGCCGCTGGCAAGGCCGACAAGGCCGGTGCGCACCCAGGCCGCATAGGTCCGCTCGGCGGCGAAGACGGTGCGGTCGCCCGCAAGCTCGGTGCGCCGCTCGGCGCTGTCCTTTGTGACGACGGCGGCCTTGGCCGTCACCTGCGCCGCCTTGGCCGAGGTTTCCGCCGCCGCCGAGGTCCGGGAGGCCGCCTGCGTCGTCTGCTGCGCGGCGGCGCTGGTGTCCTCGGCCGCGCTGGCGGCGCTTTCCGCGGCATCCTGCGTCTGCCGGGCCGTCCGGGTCACGGCCTCGGCCGCGTTCTCGACCTTGCGCTCGTCCATGTGCTCCTCGGTGCAGGCTCAGCCGAAGGCCAGTCTAATACCCCTCCGGGCGGTCTGTCGCTTGCGAATCGCGCAGCCGATGCATGCGCCTGAGCGCCTGTCCGGCACAGGGCGTGTTCCCTTGGCCGCCTATCCCCTGCGGACCCACGGCATCATGCCCGGGACATCCTGCGGAGCCATGACACCCGCACTGTTCCGGCCTGCCGTGGAGGGGCCTTTCCGCGGTAAAGAAAGGGGAAAGACGCCATGATAGTTTATGCGAATGGCCCCATATCCTTTTAGACAGATTGCGGGTCAGCGCGTAGAATGGTTCATGGCGATCAAGACGATCGTCTTGAACATGTCACCTGTTTCATGTGTCTGCCTGTTTCTTGTCTGGTGACGCGACAACAAGACCACCCGCGCAGCCCTGCTGCGCGGGTCCTTTCATGACCGGAATCCGCCGCCGTCGCGGCAAGGCCAGCGTCTCCGCGTCCTGAGCGCGCCCCTTCGAGGAAAGACTGGTTCGCAAGCCGCGCCTGCTGCCCGGCGCGCCCACCCTCCTTGGCCCCGCGCCCGGCAGCAGGCGTTGCCCGGCAAGCCTGTGGCGAAAGCCCGGCCTTCCTCAGCCCAGTTCCTCGAGGAAGCGGGTCAGGAGGGCGGCATAGGCGGGCGCGACCTCGACGCCGGGCAGGTGGCCCGCGCCGGGAAGGACCTCGAAGCGTGCGCCGGGGATCAGGGCGGCCGTGTCGCGCACGATCTCGGGGGGCGTCGCGCCATCCAGCTCGCCCGCGATGGCCAGAGTGGGCAGCCGCAGGGTGGCCGTGGCCTCGCGCAGGTCGGCGGCAGCGATGGCCTCGCAGGCGGCGGCATAGGCGTCCAGCGGCTGGCGCTCCAGCATCATCTGCCAGGCGCGGCATTCGGTCGTTTCGCGGAAGGCGGGCGAGAACCAGCGTTCCATCGTGGCGGCGCCGATGGCCTCGATGCCGCCCGCGCGGACGGTGGCGATGCGGTCGCGCCACAGCTCTGGCGTGCCGATCTTCGCGGCGGTGTTCGACAGCACCAGCCCGCGCAGCAGGTCGGGGCGGCGCGCGGCGAGGCTTTGCCCGATCAGCCCGCCGATCGACAGGCCCACGAAGACCGCGTCCCGCAGCCCGAGGTGATCCATCAGCGCGGCGGCGTCATCGGCCAGCTGCCCGATGCTGTAGGGGCCGGGCGTCGCCTGCGTCAGCCCATGGCCGCGCTTGTCATAGCGCACGAGCCGCAAGCCCCGAGGCAGCAGCGGCAGCACCGCATCCCAGACCCTCAGGTCGGTGCCCAGCGAGTTGCCGAAGACGACCGCGCGGCCGTCGCGCGGCCCCTGGTCGGCGTAATGGACCGCAAGGCCCTGAAGCTCTGCCACCTGCATCGGACGGACAACTCCTTATGTTGCTGCGCAGCGGTGCCGGCCCGTGACCGGCCCATCGTCCAGCGATAGAACAGGCACCCGCCGCTTGAAAGCAGGCCCTCAGCGCGCCGCTGTCAGCGAGGCCACGCGCCGCAACCCTAGGCGGTACCCCTCGGTCCCGCAGCCCGCGATCACTCCGTCCGCCCGCAGGCTGATATAGGAATGGTGGCGGAAGCTTTCTCGCTGGTGGACGTTCGAGATATGGACCTCGATCACCGGCCCGTCGAAGGTCTTCAACGCATCCAGGATGGCGACCGAGGTATGGGTGAAGGCCGCCGGGTTGATGACGATGCCCGCCGCGTTTTCGCGCGCCTCGTGGATCCAGTCGATCAGCTGGCCCTCGTGGTTCGACTGCAGGAAGCGGATTTCCACCCCCAGTTCACCGGCAAGGGCCGCGCAGTCGCGTTCCACGTCGGCCAGAGTCTCGTGCCCGTAGATCTCGGGCTGGCGCTTGCCCAGCAGGTTCAGGTTGGGGCCGTTGAGGATGTAGATCAGGCGGGCCATGCTGTCCTTTCATGCGCGGCGGGGTTGCGGCCGCGCTCAGTCGTCCCAGTCGGGCGAGAAGTCGTAATCGCAGTAGCGCCGTCCCTCGGCGAGGCGGTGGATGGCCGCCATCTCGTCCCCGGACAGGACGAAGTCGAAGATGTCCAGGTTCTCGGCCAGCCGCGCGGGTCTGGAGGACCGGGGAATCGCCGCCACGCGGTCCTGCTGGACCAGCCAGCGCAGCGTGACCTGCGCGGGCGTCTTGCCGTGGCGCGCCCCGATCTGCTGCAGCAGGGCCACGTCCGCCACCGCGCCCCGCGCGATCGGCAGATAGGCCACCAGCAGCATGTCGGCCCGCGCCATGCGGTCAAGCAGCCGGGCCTGCGACAGGAAGGGGTGGTATTCCACCTGGTTGCAGAAGAGGTCCGCCTTGTGGACCTCCAGCGCCTCGTCCAGCAGGGGCAGGGTGAAGTTTGCAACCCCGATCAGGCGGGTGCGGCCGGCGGCCTTTTCCTCGGCAAAGGCGGCCAGAGTCTCGCCCAGGGGGATGTCGCGGGCGGGCCAGTGAACCAGCAGCAGGTCCACCTGGTCCAGCCCCAGCCGGTCCAGGCTTTCGGCCATGCGGGCATGGACGTCGTCTGGGCGCAGGTCGCTGGGCCAGATCTTGGTGGTCACGAACAGATCGTCCCGCGCCACGCCGCTGTCCCGGATCGCGCGGCCGACCTCGGATTCATTGCCATAGCGGATGGCGGTGTCGAGATGGCGATAGCCCATGGCGATCCCGTCGCGGATCGCGGCCTGCCCCGAGGCGCCCGTCAACTGGTATGTCCCCAGCCCCAGCGCCGGGACAGTGTCGCCCCGGATCGTCTTCAGCATGCCCGACCCCTCCGTTTCCGCTGGCCCGCAACCTACGGGGCCGCCCGGCGGCTTGTCAAAGCGGGGCGGACGCATGAATCCGCCCTCGGCTGCACGGCTTTCGGCAACAGCCCCATTGGCGGAAATCCGGACCGCTGCTACAAATTGGCCAAACCCCGTCGGATGGACAATATATGGACCAGGATCACGAGCCGCCGGTGCTGATTTCCTCGGCCGGCCGGCGGTCGGCGCTGCTCGCGGCCTTCCGCGAGGCGGGGGCAGGCCCCCTTCATGCCTGCGACCTGAACCCGGAGCTTTCGGCGGCCTGCCGGCTGGCCGACGCCGCCCATGCGGTGCCGCGCTGCGACGCGCCCGGCTTCGTCGAGGCGGTCGAGGCCATTGTCCGCGACAACGGCATCCGTCTGGTCGTGCCTACCATCGACACCGAGCTTCCCGCCTATGCCGAGGCCGCAGGGCGGTTTGCCGCCCTTGGCGCGCGGGTCCATGTCTCGGACCCCGCCACCATCGCCGTGGTGCGCGACAAGCAGCTGACGATGCAGGTGCTGGGCGCGGCGGGCGTTCCCGTCCCCGAGACGCGGACGGAAGCCGAGCTGCGCGCCGATCCGCAGGGCCTTGGCTGGCCGGTCTTCGCCAAGCCCTCGGGCGGCAGCGCGAGCCGGGGGCTCGCGGTCTATCGCTCGGTGGGCGAGCTGCCGGAAGGTTTCCCCGAGCCGATGATCTTCCAGACCCGGCTCTCGGGGCCGGAATACACGGTCAACATCTTCGTGGACCAGGCGGGCGAGCTGCGCTGTGCCATTCCGCACCTGCGGCTTCAGACCCGCGCGGGCGAGGTGGAAAAGGGCCGGACCGAGCGGCGGGCCGACCTGGCCGCCATCGCCCGGAAGGTGGCCGCCGCCCTGCCGGGCGCACGGGGCGTCCTGTGCTTCCAGGTGATCGACGATCCCCGCCACGGCCCCCGCGTCTTCGAGGTCAACGCCCGCTTCGGCGGCGGCTACCCCCTGGCGCACCAGGCGGGGGCACGCTTCGCCGACTGGCTGCTGGACGAGATCGACGGCCGCCCCTGCCGCGCCCATGACGGCTGGCGCGAAGGCGTCACGATGCTGCGCTATGACGATGCGGTCTTCCTTGGCTGAGCGGATCGTCTTCGACCTGGACGACACGCTTTACCTGGAACGCGATTTCGCCTTCAGCGGCTACCGCGCGGCAGGCGACTGGCTGGAAGCGCAGGGCAGCGCCCCGCCGGGCACGGGTTCACGTCTTGCCGACGCCTGCCGGGACCTGTTCACCCGGGGCGAGCGGCGCGCCATCTTCGACCTCGCGGCGCAAGGTCTGGGGCTGGCCCCGGAACTCGTGCCCGAACTGATCGAGGTCTACCGCGGCCACATGCCCCGGATCTCGCTTTGCCCCGACGCGAAGCGTTATCTCGCCGGGCATAAGGGGCTCGGCCTCATCTCGGACGGCTTCGAGCAGACGCAGCGCAACAAGATCGCGGCGCTGGGGCTGCAAGCGCATTGCGACATCATCCTGCCGACGGGGCAATGGGGGGCGGGCTACGGCAAGCCCCATCCGCGCGCCTACGAGATCGTGTCTGCCGCCTCGGGGGGGCGGACCTGCGTTTATGTCGCGGACAACGCGGCCAAGGACTTCCTTGCGCCGAACCGGATGGGCTGGATCACGGTGCAGATCCTGCGGCCCGGCCGCGTGCACGAGGGAAGCCCGCCCACCCCCGCCCATGCGGCGGGGGCGGTGATCGAGAGCCTCGATCAGCTGGACCAGGCCATCGCCGCCTTGCGCGGCTGAAGCGCGGCGCCCAGCACGGCGTCCCATTGCGCCATGATCCGGCCCTGCTCGAACCGGGCAGCGGCGATATGGGCCGCCTGGCCCAGGCGATTGCGCAAGGCGGGATCGGCGGCAAGCCGCGTCATCGCGCCCGCCAGCGCCGCCACGTCCTCGGGCGGGACCAGAAGGCCGTTCCGGCCTTCGACGATCATCTCGGAAGGGCCGTAGGGACAGTCGAAGGACACCACCGGCAGGCCCGAGCAGGTCGCCTCGGCCACGACGTTGCAAAACCCCTCGAAGCGCGAGCTGACCACCAGAACATGCCCCGCCCCCAGCCATTCCTCCGGCCCTTGGGCGATACCGGGCAGCGAGACGCGGTCCCCAAGGCCCGAGGCCCGGACCAGGCTCTCCAGCGGCCCGCGCTCGGGCCCCTCTCCGAAGATGGTCAGGCGCGCGCCGGGATGGGGCACACGGGCGAAGGCCCGGATCAGCAGGTCGAAGCCCTTCTGCGGGTCCAGACGCCCCACGGCGATGAATTGGCAGTCGGGGGCGGGCGAGGCGCGGCGGAAGGGGACCGGATTGCAGAAGTTGTGGATCACCACCGCGCGTTCCTGCAGCGCCGGGGGCAGGTCGTCGCGCTGGCCCCTGGTCTGCATCACGATCCCGGCCGCGCCATGGGCGAGGACCTGCTGGGCGCGGTTCCAGAAGCCGGGCGACTGCATCAGCGGGTTGTTGCGTTCCGAGATGACGACCGGGATGCCCGTTCCCCGCGCGGCCAGCATCGTCAGGCAGTTCACCTTGGTCAGGAAGGACAGGATCACGTCCGGCTTCACCCGGCGGATCAGCCTCCGGATCGCGGCCAGCCGCCGCAGGTGCAGCAGCTTGTCAGGGCGCGCGCCGTCGGCCAGCAGATGCAGGCGGACGTCGGGCGGATAGGGAAAGAACGGGCCCGCAGGCGGCATGAACATGCCCGCCACGTGAACCTCGTCCCCTTGCGCGTGGCGATGCGCCCCGATCGCGGCCATGATCTTCTCGGCTCCGCCCGTTCCGAAGCCGCCTTGTATCATCAACAGCCTCACTCGGCGGCCTCCATGCGCAGGGGGGTGACGGGGCCGGGGGCGTTCAGCGCGGCCTCGACGATCGGGGCGTTGATGTTCTTGGTCTGCAGGAAGATGCGGCCGATGTATTCGCCCAGGATGCCCAGGAACATCGCGTTCAGCGTCATCGACATCAGGAGCAGCACCACCAGCGTGGCAAAGCCAGGCGGCCATTCCTGCCCGAACAGCAGCTTGCCCACCAGGTAGCCCAGCAGCACCAGAAAGGTCAGAAGCCCCGCCAGCAGCGATACGGTGGACGCAAGCCGCAGCGGCAGCAGCGAATGGTTGACCAGCCCGTCCACCGCCAGTCCCAGCATGGCGCGGAAGGGGAACTTGGACTGCCCCGCCACCCGCGCCGCGCGGTCGTAGTCGAAGCCCGCCTGGCGGAAGCCCATGGCGCTGATCATGCCCCGCATGTAGGGCGAGCGGTCCTCGGACCTGCGGATCTGGTCCAGGATCACGCGGTCGGTCAGCCGGAACTCGCCTGCGTTGCGAGGCAGCTCGTCGGGGCTGACGCGATCGATGAACCAGTAGAAGGCCCGCCTGAGCGCGGCCACCACCGGGCCGTCGGGCAGGCTGCGGCGGATGCCGTAGACGACCTGGTTCCCCTGCCGCCACAGGTCCAGCATCTTCGGGATCAGCTCGGGCGGGTCCTGCAGGTCGCTGTCCAGCTGGATCGCGCAATCGCCCCGCGCTGCCTTGTAGGCGAACATGACCGAGTTCTGGTAGCCCACGTTGCGCGAGAAGCGGAACACCCGGACGCGGGGATCCTCTTCGGCGATCTCGCGCAGGATGGCGAAGGTCAGGTCGGTGGAATGGTTGTCGGTGAAGATGATCTCGGCCTCGACATCCTTCAGGCCGTCCAGCACCGCCGCGACGCGCGCGTGGCAGTTGCGGATGTTCTCTTCCTCGTTGAAGCAGGGGATCAGGATCGAGATCAGGGTCATGCAAGGCACTCCTGCGGGGGCATGATGCGCGCCCGCTCCCAGGTGATCGTTTCGCGCAGGCCCTCGGCCAGCCCGACGCGCGGGTGCCAGCCCAGGGCCGTGATCTCGGGCGAGGGACGGCAGGACACGACATGCGCGGCCAGGGCGGGAACCGGCGGTGGCGGGGGCAGGGGGCCGTCGGGGCGCAGGGCCAGCGCCCCGATGCCCTCGGCCAGATGGCTGGCCAGCAGGGGGCGCCCGGTGGCCACGGTAACGACGGGCGGCAGGGCGGCGGCATGGTCGGCCGCAAGCCGAAGGGCCGCCACGCAGTCGCGGACATGGATCAGGTCGCGCTGGGCCTGCGGCCGCTGCACCTGAAGCGGAAGGCCGGACAGGGCGCGGCGGATCAGGCCCGGAACCAGGAAGTCCGGGGACTGGTCGCCGCCATAGGTCAGGCACAGCCGCGCCGTGACGGCGGGCAGGCCCAGGCGCGCGCGGGCCAGCCGCAGCACCTGGGTGCCCATCAGGGCCGACAGCCCGTAGCCGTCACCGGGGCGCTCGGCCTCGTGCGGGTCGAGCACCCGGTTCGTTTCGCCCATCTCCGCCAGCGATCCGGTGCGGACCAGTGCGGGCGGGTGGGCCAGCCGCCGCAGCGCGTCCAGAAGAACCCGCAGCGGCGCGACATTCGCGGCGACCGCCTCGTCGAGATCCGACAGGTCGTCCCGCGCGGGGCTGCGCGTGCGGGCCGCGAGGTGGAAGACCTGCTGCGGCCGCGCGTGGGCCACCGCGGCGGCGACCGCCGGGGCGTCCAGGGGATGGGCGCGGGCCAGGGTGATCCGCCCCGCGAGATCCGCCAGCCGCCAGGGATCGCTGCCGGGGCGGGCCAGCACCGTGACCTCGTCCCCGCGCGACAGGCAGTCGCGCGCGAGATGCGAGCCGATGAAGCCCGTCCCTCCCGTGATCAGCACCCGCGCCATGCGCCTTACCCTTCGCCGCCGCCGACGATCCGGGGATAAGGCAGCGGCACGATGAACTTGCCCCCCGCCGCCTCGTAGTCGCGCAACTGGTCCCGGATCTCATCGAAGAAGTTCCAGGCCAGCACCAGCAGGTAGTCGGGGCGCTGCTCCTCGATCTTCTCGGGCCCGTGGATCGGGATCAGGACGCCCGGCGACAGCGTGCCCTGCTTCAGCGGGTTGCGGTCCACCAGGTAGTCCAGCGTTTCGGGGCCGATGCCGAAGTAGTTCAGCAGCGTGTTGCCCTTGGCCGCAGCCCCGTAGCCCGCGATCCGGGCGCCCGAGGCCTTGAGGTCGGCCAGCATCCAGACCAGCCGGTCGCGGATGTCCTCGACCCGCTGGGCGAAGTCGGCGAAGGCCTCGGCGCCCTGCATCCCCGCCTCGCGCTCGGCCTCGAGCATGGCCGTGACCTCGGCGCTGGGCGCCTGCGCGGCCTGGGCCTTGCGCATGAAGACGCGCATGGAGCCGCCGTGGACCGTCAGGCGCGTCACGTCCACCACCGCCATGCCCGTCGCCTCGGCCAGCCGGACCAGCGACATCAGGCTCATTTCCGACATGTGCTCGTGATAGACATTGTCGAACTGGTTGGTCAGCAGGATGTCGCGGCCCCAGGGCACCTCGACCACGAACCAGCCGTCGTCGGACAGCAGCGTGCGCACGCCCTCCATGAAGCCATGCAGGTCGCCGATGTGGTTGAGCGTGTTGGTGGTCGAGATCACCTGCGCCGGGCCGCGCTGGGCGCGGACGGCGGCGGCGGTTTCGGGGCCGAAATAGGCGACATGGACCTCGACCCCGTTGGCGGCGGCGTTGGCGACCAGGTTCGCGGCAGGGTCGATCCCCAGGGTCCGACCGCCCATGCGGTTGGCGAAGGACAGCATCAGCCCGTCGTTGCAGCCCACGTCCACGATCAGCCCGCCCTGGGCCAGGTCGGTCAGGACGCGGGCCAGCCCCTCGAAATGGCCGTGCATGGTCCGCGCCCCCGAGGGGACGTAAAGGTAGTGCGTGAAGAAGCCGTCCGGGATCTGGTCGGCCACCTGGATCATCCCGCAATCAAGGCAGGCCTGGGTGTTCAGCGGAAAGGCCGGCTGCGGCGCATCGCGATCCTCGGGGCGGACGAACATGTTGGCCGGCGGATGGTCTCCCATCGGCAGGAACAGCAGCAGGTTGTCCGAATCGCAGGCGCGGCAGCGGTCGAGCTGGTCGGGGCGGGGGGCGTGATCCTTCATCATCCGGCCTTTCTGCTGGCGTGATCGGCGAAGTCCTGGAACGAGGCGTGCATGTAGTCGATCTGGTCGTCCGTCAGCCCGTGGTGGCAGGCCATCAGGATGCCGCCGCGCATCACCGCGTCGGCGACCGGATAGCCGCCGGGGGCCTCGCGCCGGGGCTGGTTGCGCATGGCAGGCTGGCGCAGGATGTTGCCGGTGAAGACGGGCCGGGTCTGGATGTCGCGGCGCTCCATCCAGATCTGCAGGTCGCGCCGGGTGAAGGGCGCCTCGGGCCGCACGGTCAGCGGGAAGGCCAGCCAGCCGGTCACCGAGTCGGGCAGCTGCCGGGGCAGGATGAACCAGTTCCGGTAGGCCGAGAAGAAATCGAGATGGCGGGTGAAGTTCGCTTCTCGCGCGGCGATGTTGGCCTGCAGGCGGCCCAGCTGGACCAGCCCGAAGGCCGCGCCCATCTCGGACGGCTCCATGTTGTAGCCCAGTTCCTCGAACAGGAACTTGGCGTCATAGGGGATGCCGTCCAGGTCCACGTTGAAGCGGTTCTCGATCGTCTCGCTTTCGACGAACAGCGACGAGGTCCGTCCCCAGGACCGCAAGAGCAGCGCCCGCCGCGCCAGCGCGTCGTCGTTGACGCAGAGCATTCCCCCGTTGCCCGCGCAGTTGATGACATGGCTGCCGTAGAAGCTGGTGGTCGAGATGTCCGACCATGTCCCGGTGCTGGTCCCGCCGATTGTGGCGCCCAAGGTGTCGGCGCTGTCCTCGATCACCTTCAGCCCGTGGGCGTCCGCGATCCGGCGGATGCGCGGCCAGTCGGACAGGTTCCCGATCAGCGAGGGCACCATGATCGCGCGGGTGTCGGGGCCGATCATCGCCTCGATCCGGTCCGCGTCGATGTTGTAGGTCCCCTCGGCCGCGTCCACGAAGGCCGGCACCAGCCCGTGCTGGAGGAGGGGGGCGACGGTCGTGGCGAAGGTCAGCGCAGGCGTGATGACCTCGGACCCTTCGGGCAGGTCCAGCAGCGCGACGGCTAGGAAATTCGCCGACGAGCCCGAGTTCACCATGATCCCGTGCCGCTTGGAAAACAGCGCCGCCACCCGCTCCTGCATCTCGCGCACGTGCTTGCCCATCTGGGTCGAACTGCGCAGCACCGCCGTGACGGCGGCGATTTCCTCTTCTCCGTGAACAGTCTGGCCGTAGTTGACGCGCATCTCATCCCCTCTGAATGGCAAGTTGGCTGGTCGGCAATGCAGGGCGGGCCAGGGCTGCGGGCATGGGCCGCAGGCGGGCCGCGTAATCGGCGATCTGGCCCAGCGACAGGCGCAGCATGTCGGCGCCCGCGGCCTGGGCGCGGTACCAGGCCGCGGTCAGGCCCAGCGCCTCGCGCAGGGACAGACGCGGCTGCCAGCCCAGGCGCTGGCGCGCCTTGGTGCTGTCAAGCCGCAGGATGCCGGCCTCGTGGGGCGCGTTCGGTGGCGGGTCGGCGCGGAAGCGGGGGCCGTCCTCGCCCCAGGCCTCGGCCAGCATCGCGCAAAGGGTGCCGACCGGGACCGCCGCCTCGCTGTCGGGGCCGAAGTTCCAGGCGCCCGCGACCTCGGTCCCGCGCCCTTCCAGCATGGCCGCGCCGATGGTCAGGTAGCCCGCCAGCGGTTCCAGCACATGCTGCCAGGGGCGCAGGCTCGCGGGGTTGCGGATCACCGTTTCCCGCCCCTCGAGGGTCGCCCGCACGATGTCGGGGATCAGCCGGAAGGGCGACCAGTCGCCGCCTCCGATGACATTGCCCGCGCGCACGGTCGCGAGCTGCGGCCCGGCGGGGTCGGCGAAGAAGGACTGCCGGTAGGCCTCGGCCACCAGTTCCGTGCAGGCCTTGGAGGCCGAGTAAGGGTCACGCCCGCCCAGCCGGTCGGTTTCGCGATAGCCCCAGTCCCATTCGCGGTTGTCGTAGCATTTGTCCGAGGTGACGACGATCACGCCGCTCAGGCTGTCGCGGTGGGCGCGCGCGATCTCCAGCACGTTGGCGGTGCCCACGACATTGGTGGCGAAGGTCTCGGCCGGGCGGTCGTAGCCGCCGCGCACGATCGCCTGGGCCGCCATGTGGATGATGAGGTCGGGCCTGAAGCCTGCCACCGCGCGCGCGAGGTCCAGGGGCACGTTGATGTCGGCAAAGCGGCTGTCGCAGAGCGTGTCGATCCGCGCCAGGTGATACAGCGCAGGCTGGGTGTCGGGGGGCAGCGCGACCGCGCGCGTCTCGGCCCCCAGCCGGTCCAGCCACATCGCGAGCCACCCGCCCTTGAAGCCGGTCTGTCCGGTCAGCAGCACCCGGCGGCCCAGGAAGGATTCGCCGAAGGGACCCTCGGGGCCGAAGCCGGTGTCATGGCGCGGGCCGTTCATATCGCCAGCGCCAGATGCTCGCGCCGCCGGGTCTTTTCATCGAAGCACAGCCAGGGCGGCGTGTCCTCCATGCAAAGCTCGTTCAGCGTGTTGCGGTCGCGCACCGTGTCCATCGGGTGCCAGAAGCCGAAGTGGCGATAGGCCATCAGCTCGCCATCCTGCGTGAGCTGGGCCAGCGGCGTCTGCTCCAGCGGCTCCATCTCGTCCACGAGATAATCGAAGACGGCGGGCTCGAAGACGAAGAAGCCGCCGTTGATCCAGGTGTCATAGCGCCGGACCTTCTCGGTGAAGGCCTGAACGCGGTCGCCGACCAGCTCGATGTTGCCGAAGCGGGCGGGGGGCTGGACGGCGGTCACGGTGGCCAGCTTGCCGTGGCTGCGGTGGAACTCCAGCAGGGCGCCGATGTCCACGTTGCCCAGGCCGTCCGAGTAGGTGACCATGAAGGTCTCGTCCCCGATCCAGTCGCGCAGTCGCGCGATCCGGCCGCTGGTCATGGTATAGGCGCCCGTGTCCACGACCGAAACGGTCCAGCCGCCCTTGCTGATGGGCGACAGCCGCACCTCGCCCGTGTCCACCGAGACGCTGATGTCATTGGCGATCAGGTGGTAGTTGGCGAAGAACTGCTTGAGCATCATCGCCTTGTAGCCCGCGGCCACGATGAAGTCGGTGTGGCCGAAGTGGCAGTAGATATCCATCACCCGGGCGATGATGGGGCGGCCGCCGACCTCGACCATGGGCTTGGGGATGGCCACGGTTTCCTCGGCCAGTCGAGAGCCGAGGCCGCCCGCGAGCAGGATCGTCTTCATGGAGTGCCTCCTGGGTTGTTCTGGGTTGAGCCGGCGGGAAGCCAGAGCGTTCCGGTCCCGTATCGGTCGTGGATTTCGGGGATGGCCCGGGGCCGGTAGCCATGAGCGCGGGCATAGTCTTCCAGCGGGGCTTCCAGCGCGGGATCGAAGCCCGTGAGGATGGCCACCGGAGGCCGCGTCCCGAACAGCCGGGCAAGGTCCTCGGGCCCGGCCATGACGTAGGAGGCGCGCAGCGCGGGGTCGATGTGGCCTGCCACGCGCCAGGCGAAGGGGCCGGTGGCGAACTCGGGATAGATCGGCAGTCCGGCCTGCAGGGGATAAAGGGGCGACAGCGTGGCGACCGGGCCGGCGGCGAGCCCGTCGGGGGCGGCAAGCCGGGCCAGCGCCTCGGCCCCGTGGCTCAGGCGCGCGGGCGTCAGGCGGTCGGGGTGGCGCAGGTCGACGAGCCCCGTGGCAAGGCGCGGCAGCGCGACCGCCCCCATCAGGACGACGGCGGCGGGCAGGGCGCGCAGCAGGAAGGTGCGCGGCGCGGGCGGCAGGGCGCGGATCGCCAGCGCCGCCAGCACCGGCAGCCCGGCCAGTGGCTGGACGAAATACTGGGGGAAGGCGGGCGTCGGGACAAAGGCCAGCGCCGCCGCCGTCCCCATCGCCGCCCCGACCACGGCCGCCGCCTGCACGGCCCGCGCGGCGTCATCGTCGCGTCCGCAGGACCGCGGCCACATCGCCCAGGCTGTCGCCGCGACGAACAGCCCCAGGATCGCGCCCCCTGCCAGCCAGACCCCTTGGGCCAGCTGGACCTTTCCGGGCAACCCCATGGCCAGCCCCGGCTCGGAAGCGGCGTTGGCCTGCCAGTAGGCGACATGGGGGCCCGAATGATAGCGCAGGATGTGGTCGAAGAAGGTTGGCTCGGTCAGCGCGAGCCAGATCAGCGGCAGCGCGCCGACCAGGCCTCCCAGCGCCACCGGCAGCGCCGTCAGCCGCGCGCGCCGGGCCAGCGGAACCCCGCGCGGCAGCATGAAACAGGCCGCCACGACAGCAGGCACGAAGGCGATGGCGCTGGCCTTCATCCCGGCCGCAACGGACAGCGACAGCCCGGCGGCGAAATAGAGGACAAAGGGCGAGCGCCCGCTGAGGTGCGCCATGGCGAAAAGCGCCAGCCCCAGCAGGATGAAGGGCAGCGGCAGCAGGTTGTTGGTCGCGGCCATGCCGGCCTGCGACAGCAGCGTCTCGCTGGCCAGGGGGATTGCCGCCGCAAACAGGCCCGTCACGGGCGACCCGGTGATCCGGCAGCCTGCCCAGAAGCCCCCGCCCATCAGCAGGATCCAGGCCGCAAAGACCGTCAGCCGTGCCGAGGTCAGCAGGTCGAGGCCCGGCAGCATCAGGTGGACGGCGCGGAAGGCCCAGGCCGAATAGGGCACATGGTTGTAGAACTGCCCCGAATACAGCGGCCAGTCGCCCAGGGTGGCGGCGGGCGGAACGAACATCCATTCGTCGCGACGCAGGTCGAAGCCCATGATGCGCCCGTAAAGCGCGGCCCCCAGGATCAGCAGGCCCGCGATGGCCAGGGCGGCCAAGGCCGCCTGGCGCGGCAGGCTGCGGGTGACGGGCAGGTCGGTGACGCTCATGCCCTGCCTCCGGCGGTGTGAAAGCCCATGACGCGGCCGATCAGCCCCCAGGACAGAAGGACCGTCGCGGGCAGGATCAGCGCCTGCGCCGCCAGCGCGCCTGTGCCCGCCGCCAGCAGCGCGCGCAGAGCCAGCGCGTTCAGCACCCAGATCAGCAGATAGGCGCCCACATAGGTGGGCAGGCGGTCCCAGCCCCGGACGGCGAAGACCAGCCGCGCGTGCAGGCGATAGTTCCACAAGGCGCCCAGCAGGAACTGCAGCGCCAGCGCGGCCTGTGCAGGCAACCCGGCCAGCACGCCCCCCGCATAGACGCCGTAGCCGAACGCGGTGTTCAGCACGCCCACGGCGAGGAAGCGCAGGAAGGCCGTGCGCGTGTCCGGGCGAAGGGGCAGGGCCGCCGAGATCATGCCGCCGCTTCCCGTTCCAGCGCCGGGCTGGCGCCCTCGGCCTCGAGGCCCGTGGCGGTCAGGATCATCCGGTTGATCAGATCGACGTCATGGCGCGCGCAGACCTGCCGCCGCGCCTCGGCCCCCATGCGCCGGGCCAGCGAGGGGTCCTGGGCGAAGGCCCGCATGGCGCGGGCCAGCGCGGGCACGTCGCCGGCCGGCACCACGAGACCCGACTGTCCGTCCGCCACGGTCTCGCGGCAGCCGGGCGCGTCGGTGGTGATGACGGGGCGGCCGCAGGCCATGGCCTCCAGGATGGTGCGCGGCACGCCCTCGCGCAGGCGGGTGGGCAGGACGACGACATGGGCGCGGTGCAGGTGCGGGATCACGTCGCGCGACTCGCCCAGCACCACCGCCTCGCCCGAGGCCTGCCAGCGTGCCAGCAGCTCGGGCGCGATGGCGTCGGGGTTGCTGTCGGTCGGGCCCAGCAGTTCCAGCCGCACGGGCAGTCCGTCCGCGCGCAGCAGGCGGGCGGCGGCCAGCGCGTCCTCGACCCCCTTGCTGCGCAGCATCCGCCCGACGAAGAGGAAGACCGGCGGACCGGGCGGCAGGGGCGCGGGCGCAAAGCGCGCCGTATCGACGCCCGAGCCGGGGATCTCGACCAGCCGCGCGGCCCTCGGGATCATCCGGTGCCGGCGGATGTCGTCCCGGTCGGCGTCGTTGTAGCAGAAGGCAAGCTTCACCCCGCCCGTCGCCAGCCGGTGCAGCGCGACCGAGATGTCGCGCACCATGCGCCGCTTGCCGCGCGGGTGCGGGTCGGAAAAGGCGTAGCCCAGACCCGTGAACAGGGGATGACAGGCGGGCACCCCGGCCAGCCGCGCGGCCATCGCGCCATAGACGATGGGCTTCATGGTATAGGGGATCACGACATCCGGCCGCTCGCGCCGCATCAGGCGGCGCAGGGCCTCCATTGTCGCCATGTCGGCCAGCGGGTTGATCCCGGTGCGCTGCATCGGCACCGTGGCGGTGCGGATGCCCAGGGCGTCCAGCCTGCCCCGGACCTCTCCGTCCAGGTCGGGCGCGACGGCGGTGACATCGTGGCCGTTCGCCATCATCCGCCGCATCAGGTCCAGCCGGAAGTTGACCAGCGACCAGCCCAGCGAGCCGATGACCATCACCCGGCGCGGCGGCACGCCTGCCCCCGGATGACCGCCGAACGGAGGAAGCATGCGGTTCATGCGACCCTCGGCTGCTGGTCGGGCTCGGTGCCGTCCGTGCGATAGCCGGGCACGAGATCGGCCAGAAGCCGGCGCACCGCGTCCTCGTCGCCCGCCCGGGCGGCCCGTTCCAGCTGCACCATGACCCCCCGCAGGCGCGAGATCGGGACCGGCGTCGGCACCGCGCAGTTGACACCTGCGAAGCCCGCGGGGCGGACGACCTCGTTGCGGTCGAACAGTTCCTCGAACAGCTTCTCGCCGGGGCGGATGCCGACGAACTCGATGCGGATGTCGCGGCCCGGCTCCTTGCCCGCCATGCGGATCATGCGCTCGGCCAGATCGACGATGCGGACGGGCTTGCCCATGTCCAGGACGAAGATCCGACCGTTCTCGTTCGGGCTGCGCAACCCCTGCGCGGCCGCGACCAGCGTCAGTTCCACCGCCTCGCGGATGGTCATGAAATACCGCTCCATCCGCGGGTCGGTGACGGTCAGCGGCCCGCCGCGGGCGATCTGTTCCTGAAACAGCGGCACCAGAGAGCCGGACGAGCCCAGCACGTTGCCGAAGCGCACGGCGAAGAAGCGCGTTTCCCAGCCGATCTCGCGGGTGATGAGATCCTGCGCCTGGGCGTAGAACTCGGCCACGCGCTTGGTCGCGCCCATGACATTGGTGGTGTTGACCGCCTTGTCGGTGGACACCTGCACCATCGCCAGCGCCCCCACATCGCGGGCGGCGTCCGACACGTTGCGCGCACCGATGATATTGGTCAGCACGCCCTCGGCCGGGTTCTGTTCCACCAGGGGGACGTGCTTCAGGGCGGCGGCGTTGAAGACCAGTTCGGGCCGGTGGCGCCGGAACAGCGCCAGCAGCTTTTCGCGGTCGCGCACGCAGCAGATATGCAGGTGGCGCGGAACATCGGGGAAGTGGCGGGCCAGCGAACGGTCGATCTGGTAGGCGTTGAACTCGCAGTTCTCGATCAGCACGATCTCGGCCGGGCGCAGCGAGGCGATCTGGCGCACCATCTCGCTGCCGATGGACCCGCCCGCGCCCGTCACCAGCACCCGCCGGCCCTGGTAGGTCAGGGCCAGAAGCTGGCGTTCCACGCGTGCCTGCGGGCGGGTCAGCACGTCCTCGGGGTCGATGTCGCGCAAGGCGCCGCCGCCGGCCGGGATGCGGCCCCCGTCGGGGTCGGTCAGGTCGGGCAGCGAGCGCACGCGGATGCCCCGGCCTTCCGCCCATTTCATCAGCACGGCCATGCCGTCGCGGTCGAAATGCGTGACCGGCCCGGTCAGGAAGATCTGCCGGGGCAGGCGGCCCGCGGCGGCCAGCCGCGCCAGCACGGGGCCGGGATCGCGCACGGCCCCCAGGATCGGCACGCTGTGGAACAGCAGGCTGGCGCTGGTGCTTGAGCTGTCGATGATCCCGATCACGTCATAGCGCGCGGGTCCCTGGCGGATCGCCCGCAGGAACAGGTCGGCCGAGGCGTCCGTGCCCACCAGAAGCACCGGTTCCCGCGGAGTGTCAGCCGTCTCGCGGCTGTCCAGGCGCAGGATCTCGCGGTGGCGGGCGACCAGGCGCGCGCCGCCCAGCAGCGGCATCAGCGCCAGGAACAGGATCGGCCAGGTCGTCAGCGGCGCCTCGGGGACGAGATTGACGGTGTTCTCGATCCACAGGGCGATCAGCAGCGCCGTGGCGGTTCCGGGGACGAGGATCGGCAGGTCCGGCAGCGAGGACGAGCGCGCGTGGCGCCGGTAGAAGCCGAAGCAGGTGAAGACGGGCATGCCCACCAGCAGCACCAGTGCCGCCAGCCGGGGCAGGGCGGCCAGTTCGGCCATGCCGAAATGGGGGCCTGCCGACAGCAGAAGGGCCGTCCCGCAGGCCACCACGATGCCCGCCGCATCGGCAAGGACAAGCTTGTTGTTGGCCTGCAATTGCGCCTTGAGGCTCGCAGCCTGGGCGCGGATGGCCCCGTTCAAACCCTCGCCCGTATTACCGACATCCGCGTGCATGATGTGCAGTCCCGCCTGAGTGAAGCAGGGCCGTTCGGAACCGACCCCTGCTGGCAGTCTTGCGCCGGCAGGCGCGCATCGCCCCATGTGAATGGAGGGGGACTGGTAAGAGTTAAGACATGTTAATGATTATTAACGGAAAGACATTCTCAGCCATTTGCAATGCCGTCGTGCGCGGATTCAAATCTGACTTCTGATTGCGCTAAATAACAACCATGGGTCGTAATGAAGGGGGCGTTACTCTCTTGTCCTCAAACCATTAGCCCATTTTGGCCGGTGCTGCGATTCGGGACCGGAAGGCCAGAAAGACAGACGCCCTCGCTTCGGAGGGCGTCAGACAACTTGCGGAAAGGCTGCGGAACTCAGGCGCGGCTGCCCCATGCCGCGGGATCGATACCTGTCAGAACAGCCAGTCGGGCGATCTGCGGCTTGTAGAAATCGGCGATCTCGCTGCGCAGGACGGGGTCCAGCGGGGGATAGCGATAGGGACGGGCCACCATGCCGCGCAGGGCGCGCAGCGGGGCAGTGCCGCGGATCGGGTCCAGCACCGGCCGCAGCGGCGCCAGCAGCCGCCGCAGCGGGCGCGGAACGGCTGCCGCGCGGGCATCCTTGACCCGCTCGGTGAGCGGCGGAGCCAAGGCGCCCGAATGGCCCACATGCGCCGCCAACAGGCGCAGCTGGCGTTCCGGGGCGCGGCGGACATCCTCGTACAGCAGGACCAGGATCGGTTCCGCCCCGAAAAGCGCGATGAAGCGTTCCAGGTGGTCGGCATAGCAGCCATCCGCCAGAAAGCGGCCCTGCGCCGCGCGGTCGGGATCGAGGTGGCGGGCCACGTCACCATCCACTTCGCCGCGCCGGAACAGCATGCAATAGTCGGAATAGGCCCGCGCCACCGGGTCGCGCAGCTGGAAGACCAGCCGCACGCCGGGCAGGTGGCGGTGGATGCGGCCCGCCGCCTCGGGCATCGTCAGGTACGAGTTGGACTTCTCGCCCGTCAGCGCGCCCGGCGGGGCATCCGCGAAATGGCGCAGGTAGGAGGGAAAGCCCGACTCGTAGGTGCGGGAAAAGAAATGCAGTTCGGGGTCGGGCATCCAGATGTCCGGCGAGGCCTGCAGAGACTGCTGAAGCCAGGTCGTCGCGGATTTCGCGGCGCCCGCGATGATGAAGTCGGGTCCTCGTGTCATGTCCGTTCCAGAACCTCGTCGTAAAGGGCCTGCACGCGGCGCAGGTGCTCGGCCGTGCTGTAGCGGTCGAGACCCGTGCGGGCGGCGGCGGTGATGTGAGCGGTCACTCCCGGCTCGTCCAGCAGGCGGGCGAGCGGGGCAGCGAAGGCGGCAGGATCGTCGGGATCCACCAGGAACCCGTTCCGCCCGTCCTCGATCGCCTCGGGGTTGCCGCCGTGGCGGGTGGCGATCACGGGGGTGCCCAGGTGCATCGCCTCGATCAGGGTGCGGCCAAAGGGCTCGCCCCGCGCCGTCACCAGCAGGGCGAAGACGCCCGCAAGCACGGGTTCGACCGGCGAGACATGGCCCATCAGGTGGATGCGGTCGGCGATCCCCAACGACTGGGCAAGGGCGCGCAGGTCCTGCTCGACCGGGTCGCCGTCGCGCTCGGGGCGGCCGAAGATCGCGCCGTGGATGTCCCGGCCGGGCAGGGCGCTGCGGATCGCGGCAATGGCGCGGACGAAATGGTCGGGCCGCTTGCGCTCGTTCAGCGCGCCGAAATAGCCCAGCACCACCGCGCCGGGCGCGGCGCCGATGCGGGCGCGCAGTGCCTGGGCGCAGGCGGCGCGGTCGGGTTGGTCGGTGGGCGTGTCGAAGGGGCTGCGGATCACGCGCAGCCGGTCCCCCAGCGGCCGGATCGGACGTGCGGGACGCGAGAAGTCCGAGACCGTCACCACCCGGTGCGCCAGAAGCGGCGCCACCCGGTTCACGCCCGCGGCCCCGGGGTCGCCGCGGTGGTGCCAGATCAGCCGGCAGCCGGCCAGACGCGCGGGCAGGGCCCAGGTCAGGTGCATTCGCCCGTCGTTGGTATGGACGATGTCGATCTTCCAGCGCCGCAGCAGGCGCGCAAGGCGCGGCACTCCTGTCAGCAGGTAGCCCGGCGCCGAGGCGTCCCCTGGCCTGCGGCTATAGCGCGGCGCGATGATCCCGGGCCGGTCGACGCGGATCGGGTCCAGCCCGTTCTGGGTGGCGAAGCGCGCGACCTTGCCGCCCTCGCCATGCACCAGCACGACCGGCTCGAAGCGGCGGCGGTCCAGCCCGGCGGCCAGCCGCAGCGCCGACTGGTGGCTGCCGCCCACCAGATCGCCCCCTGCGAAGGGGAACAGCACGCGCACCGCTGCCGTCATCGCGCCGCCAGGGCAGGGCTGGCCGCCGCGACCTGTCCCACGGCGGCAGGAGGCGGAGCCGCCGCGACCGGCCGGGCAGAGGCATCGACGGCACCGGGCAGGGCGATCTCGAGCACGTCGCCGGGTTCGAGCGCCATGTCCGGCGTGGCCTCGATCCGCTCGGGCGTGCCATCGGTGATGCGGGTGACGACGAAAACGGGCTGCTCGGCCGCGCCCGGCTCGGGCGCGAGTTCGCCCGCCAGCATGGCCTGGGTCAGCAGCCGGTCGGCCGTGCCAAGGCGGATCGCGGTGGCGGCCATCTCGTCTTCCAGTTCGGCCAGCTTCTGCAGGTTGGCGCTGCGGGCGTCGTCGATGATGGCGGCGCGGTCGCGCTCGGCCTCGTTCAGCTGCTGCTCGGCCATCAGCAGGGTCGCCTCGAGGTCCAGGCGCTTGGCCTCCATGTCGTTGATGGCGGTGGTCAGGGCGGTGACCCGGGCGTTCACAGCCAGGCCCTTTTCCTTCAGCTCGGCGATGCCTTCCAGGTCGCGGCGGTTGTCGGCCAGTTGCTGGTCGCGCAGGACGATCTGCTGGCGCAGCTTGTCGGCCTTGTCGCGCAGCAACTGCTGCAGGCTGTCGAGGCTGGCCGCCTGGGCATTGCGCGCCACCCGGTCGGCCGCCTGCAGCCGGCTGCGCAGGTCGGCGTCGGCGGGCAGCTCGGTGTCCTGCTGCGGCTCGGGGCTTTCCAGTTCGGCCAGCTCGGCCTCGATGGCGGCGCGCTCGGCCCCGTGCTGGCGCAGCTCCTCGGCCGCCAGTCGCGCGTCGCCCGCGATGCGCGCCATCAGCATCGGGTCGGCCGAGGACAGGTTGCGGTAAACCCCGCCCGCCAGCGCCAGCGCCTGCCGGGCGGTCAGGCCGGGGCGGAAGGCAACCGCGCCCTGGCTCTGGGCCGCGCCCAGGACATAGACG
This sequence comes from Paracoccus niistensis, assembly GCF_042432925.1. Lineage (NCBI taxonomy): Bacteria > Pseudomonadati > Pseudomonadota > Alphaproteobacteria > Rhodobacterales > Paracoccaceae > Paracoccus > Paracoccus niistensis. Next base: position 51,085 of record NZ_JBHLWE010000041.1, read on the forward strand.
GGCAGGCTTTCGACCAGCTCGACCGTGACATGGGGCGGGCGGTCCAAGCCCGCGTTGCGTCCCAATGCCGTGGCCAGCTGTTCCTGCAGGGCGGTCATTGTCTGCCCCTCGGCCGCCACAGTGCCTGCCAGCGGGAATTGCAGCGTTCCGTCCGAAGCCAGAAGGTATTCGCCCGACACGCCCGCCCAGTCGGCCAGCCCGTTGGCGTCGGGGTCCCAGGCCACGACCCGCACCAGAAGCCGGTCCTGCGCATGCAGGCGGTAGGGTTCGGCCAGGGCGGGCGCGGCGCCCAGGGCCAACAGCAGGGCGGAAAGGACAAGGTCACGCATGGGCTGCACTCCGGCTCGGGCGCGGCGCGCGGGCCTGCGGCAGGGCGCAGGACAGCGACAGGGCAAGGATCAGGGGGACGTTCCAGAACCGCGCGTAGAAATGGGGAAAGGTGTTCAGCATCAGGGCGAAGATCAGCAGGATCGTCAGCGTTGTGGCCGCGACCCCGCGGTAGCGGCGGAAAGGCAGGTGCGACAGCGGCGCGGGCAGCCCGGCCAGCATCAACGCCACCAGCCCGCAGAGCGACAGCAGTCCGCCTTCGTTCAGAAGCAGCAGATAGGTGTTGTGGACGGGCGCATCGAAGACACTGATGTTGCGGAACTGCTCGGCCCCCATGCCGATCAGCAGGCGCTCGTCTGCCAGGCGGAAGGCCTCCTGGATCAGCAGCATGCGGTCGGCGAATGTGCCGGACAGGGCCGGGTCGGCCGCCGCGATCCCTTCCAGAACGCGGCTGCGGAAGACGTCTGGCACCAGCGCCGGAAAGGCGAAACCCAGGGCGAGGATCGACCCCGCCACGACCAGTACGAACAGCGTCAGCCTGCCCGAGGGCGCGAAGACCATGATCATGCCCACGCCCAAGGCCGCGCACATCAGCCCGGTGTTCGATCCGGTCAGCATGATCCCGTAGGCCAGGATCGGCAGCGCGACCAGCAGCTCCCACAGCCGGGCAAAGCCCGCCTGCCACAGGCCCAGCAGGAACACGACCGCCACCGCGCCCAAAGCCGCGCATTCGTTTTCCCGCTCGACCAGCGAGCGCATGCGGTTGTTGTAGGACACGAAGCGCAGGGGCGGGTCGGGGACGAAATGGATCATCCACATGCCGAACAGCATGACCACGACGATGGACAGCACCAGCACCCGCGCCAGCGCCACCGTCTTGTCCAGGCTGCGCCCCGCGACGACCAGAGGCACCAGCAGCAGCGAAAAGGCATACTGGGCCATCACCTTGCCCAGCTCCACCCCCGCCGCATGGGCGATCGAGCCCAGCATCAGCCCGGTCCCCAGCATCAGGAACCCTGCGATCCACAGGCCCGTGGCGCCGCCGAAGGGACGCCGGGGCAGCGCGCCCTGCCACAGCATCACCACCAGCGCCACGACCACCGCGGCGTCCGAGGCGGTGATATAGACGACATCAAGCCGGAAATGGTTCATCGGCGACAGGAACACCGCCAGCATCGCCAAGTGAAAGCCGGGAGAATGCGCCGGCGCCAGCACGCCCATGTGCGGGACTGGCAGGGGGGATGTCATGCGGGCGCCCCTTGCGGTCATGTGGCAGCCTGCCCCTGGGTGGGCACGCGGGAGGCCGACAGGGCCAGCGCCAGGCAGGCCACCAGCCACAGCGCGTTGCCGACAAGCTGCATGGCCGCCGCGCCTTCGGCCCCCCAGATCCGGGCGGCAGGGATCAGCGCGGCAAAGAAGAAGGCGGTCGTGGCCCCGGTCAGCACGGTCATCGCCTGATCGCGCCCCAGCACCATCAGCGCGGGCCCGCTGGTCAGCCCTGCCATGTACAAAGCCATCGCCGCCGTCATGATGTTGACGCAGGCGGCGGCGCCCGCGAAGCCGGAGCCGAAGGCCAGCGGCAGCAGCCGGTCCATCTGGGTCGCGACCGGCGCCAGGATCACCAGCAGCGCCGCGCTGAGCCCCAGCGAGGACCAGACCAGCAGCCGCCGCAGCCGCGCCCGGTCGCCCCGCGCCACCAGCCGCGCGAATTCGGGGAATGTCACCTGCCCAAGCGGGCGGCCCAGCCGCAGGGCCGCTTCTCCGATCCGGCGGGCAAGCTGATAGTGCCCCAGGGCCGAGGCGGGCAGGACGCCCGCCAGCAGCACGATGTCGAAGCGCTGGCGCAACTGGCGCAGGGTGACGTTCGCGTTGCTGTTGACGAAAAGGCGCAGCAGGCCCGGGTTCTCGGCCGCGATCCGGCGGGGCGAGGCCGGGCACAGGCGGTGCCCGCGCCGGCGCATCTGGGGCAGGGTGAACAGCATCGGCAGCAGCCCGTCGGCGATGGTCCAGGCGACGAACACCAGCACGAAGGCGAAAAGTTCACCGCCTGCTGCCCAGACCACGGCCACCAGCGCCAGCCTGAGGACGGCGATGCCCATGTCGATCCGCGCCAAGAGGTCGAAGCGGTCGTAAAGCCGCAGCACGCCCATGGCGGTCGGCCGCGCGGCCAGCAGGGCGGCGGTCGCCCCCAGGGCCAGCAGCGCCGCCCCGTCGCCCACCGCGCCCATCCAGTGCGCGGCAAGACCCGCAAGCGCCACTCCCACCACCGCCGCCACCAGCCCCAGCGCCAGATCCGTCACCAGCGACAGCCAGACCAGCCGCTCGAAGCGCTCGTGGTCGCCCGCCTCCAGCGCCTCGGCGCCATGCTTGATCACCACCTGCCAAGGCTCGGGGTGCAGCAGGCGGGCGATGCTGCGGGAGTAGGCCTCGACCACGGCCAGCACTCCCAGGCCCGCGGCGCCGAGGGCACGCGCCGTCAGCGCCAGTGACACCAGCCCCAGGACCGCGATCACCGCCTGGGACGAGCCGACCCAGGCCAGGTTGTGCAGCAGCCTGCGGCGCATCCCGGCCGGGGAAGGGGAAGCCGCCCGCGCGCTCATCGGTCGCCCGCAAGTTCGGCAAGCCAGGCCTCGACCGCCGGGATCCCGTCGCCGTCGGGATCGGCCCAGGGGTCGTCGGGCCGGGCAGGGCGCAGACCGGGGTGGCTCTGCTCGAAGGCGTCGGGCAACAGGTCGCCGTCGCGGTCGGGCGGCGGCGCGGCCGAGGCGATGGCGGGCCAGCCTCCGGCCTGGTCGGGCTGGTCGATGACCCGCCCTTCGCAGCGCGCGAGATCGTTCAGGATGCGGCGGTCCAGCGAGTCGCGGTGCCCCCCGCCGGGCAGCACGTCGCCCACCCGTGCGGGCAGGGTGCGTTCAAGCGTGGTCGCCGCCACGGGTCTCATCGTCATGGGCGGGGGCAGGGGCGCGCGATGCACCAGCGCCGGTCCGTCCAGGATCGGGATCGCGCGACGGGGGCCGCAGTCCTTCTGGCGGAAGGCGAGGTTGCCTTCTTCCCAGACCGAGATCGGGTTGCCCCCGATCCGGGCGATCACCTCGACCGCCGTGCCCGCGCGGGGCGTGGTGGACTGGCCCGTCAGCGCGAGGTTGCCCACATAGGCGATCCGCGTTTCGCCCAGCAGGTCGTAGAATTCGCCGAACTGGCTGATGGGATCGTAGAAGATGTTGTTGATGATCTCGACCGGTCCGATCGCCGTCGCCTTGACGTCCGGGTTGCGGTCGCGGTGATGGGCGAACAGGTTGCGGATCAGGCTGATCCGCCCGCACCGGGGATTGCGCCCCTCGTCCGAACAGATCAGCGCGCCCTTGGAATGCGCGCCCTCGGGATGGTTCGCCCGGTCTAGGCTGTAGGCCAGGATGCTGTCGGCCAGGGTGATGTCGCTGGCGGTGGCGCCCGAGACATGGATGTTGAAGGTCTCGTCGCTGGCAAAGGCCATGGACAGGTTGCCCGCATAGACACGGCGGGCGTTTTCCACCGTCAGCGCGTCGATGTTGGCGCTGGTCTTGCCCCCGGTGCCGGGGCGCAGCTTGAGAAAGCGGATCACCACGTCCGTCGCGTCCTTGACGACCAGCGGCCCGTGGTCCGATCGCCCCAGCCGCAACTGGATGCCGCCTCCCGGCGCGGTCTGGCCGGCGACGTAGACGTTCGAGCGGACCATGATTGGCCGGCTCAGCGTGATCGTGCCCGCCACGCGGAAGATGCAGACGCGGGGGCCGCTGGCCTCGGCGCAGGCGCGCAAGGAGCCCGCGCCGCTGTCCGCCAGCGAGGTGACGCCGATCAGCCGCCCGCCGCGCCAGCCGCCCGCCTCGGCGCCATGGCCGACGGCGCCCGGAAAGGCGGGCCGGGCCGCGACGGTGCCGGGCAGCAGCGCAAGCGCCGCCGCGCAGGCAAGGGCCAGGGGGCGCAGCCGGTGCCTGCGCCAGTTACGCGTATTCATAGCCCGCGCCGTGGTTGTGCTGGCGATAGCGGCGCGGCTCGATGTCGTTGACCACGGTGCCGCCCACGACGATGCCCGCGCGCTCGAGCTTCTGGATGGTGGCCTGCAGCGCGCCCTCGGTCGTCTGGCCTGCGCGGACGACCACCAGCGCCTCGTCGGCGATGGTGCCGAAGCGCACGGCATCGGCGCTGGACAGCGCAGGCGGCGTGTCCAGAACAACAAGGTCATAGTCCTCGCGCATGTCGGGCACCACGCGGGCCGCGAAGGCCGAGATCAGGCGGCTGGTCCAGCTTGTGCCCGCCGGAAAGCTCAGGACGTCCAGCCGCTCGAAGTCGGGGACCGGGCGGACCGCCTCGCGCCAGGAAGCCGAGCCGTCCGCCAGCGCGGCCACGGGCAGCCCTTCGGCCTGGACATGCAGGATGTCCGAGGCGCCCGCGTGCTGGCTGTCGAAGTCCAGCAGCAGCACGCGCAGCCCGTCCAGCGCGGCCGACGCCGCAAAGGCCGAGGCGATGGTGGACTTGCCCTCGTCCTGCGCGGCCGAGGTGACCATGACCAGCTTGGGCGCGTCCGAGTCGCGCCGCTGGCTGGACCAGATCGTGAAGAACGAGCGCAGCGACTCGGAGAAGCCCGAGCGCGGAAAGCGCCGCAGGAAGCCGACGGGATCGTGGCGGCGCGCCAGCACGCCCCGGCGGCGGACATGGGGGATCGTCGCCAGGTTGGGCCTGCCGCTGATCTGGGTCGCCTGCGCCCCGTCCTCGACCGTCCGCTTCAGCGCGCCGCGCAGCAGCGCCAGCAGGAAGCCCAGCACCAGCGAGGCCGCCAGCACCACCGCCAGCGTCGCGCCCCGGTTCGGCGCCGCGGGGGCCACCGGGATCTCGGCCTTGGAGATCTGGCGCGCGTCGGCCTGCACGATGTCCTTGCGCGGCTCGATCTCGTTCAGCCGCTCGATGGCGGTCTGGTAGCGGGTCGACAGCAGGTCGAGGTAGCGTTCCAGCCGGTTCTTCGCCAGGTCGTTGCGGGTCCGTTCGTCCAGCTGGGACCCGAGCGCGGCGATCTGGTCGCGGATCTGCCCGGCCTCGGCGCCTTGGCCCTGCCCGTCGGCTTCCAGGTTCGCAAGGACCGATGAAAGGTGGTTCAGCTCGCGGCGCAACTGCACCGGCAGGTCCGCGTCGTCCAGCGCGCTGGTGCGGATCAGCTCGGCCAGCTCGACCTCTTTCTGGGACAGTTCCTCGCCCAGGGCGTTGACCTGTCCGCGCAGGTAGGCGACCGAATTGTCGATGACCTTGGACTGGTCGCGCACCGAGGTTTCCACGAAGTTCCGCACGATGCCGTTGGCCAGCCGGGCTGCCGTCTGGGGGTCCTGCGCCTCGGTCTGGACGGTGATCACGAAGCTCTCGCCCGCGCGGTGCACGCTGTAGGAGGCCAGCAGGTGGTCCACCACCATCCGCTTCCAGGTCTCCTTGTCGGGCGCTGGCTGGTCCTTGGGGCGGGGCAGGAAGGTCTGGTTGTCGAACAGGTCCAGGTTGGTGGCGACCGTCTGGGCGAAGTTGCGCGACCGCAGGACATCCATCACCGTGGCGATCCGGGCGCTGTTCAACTCGTAGCTTTCGAACTGGGCGTCGATCTGGCTCAGCCGGACCTCGGCGTTGGTCAGCTCCATCGCGGCCTGGGCGCGGTAGATGTCGGGCTGGACCGACAGGTAGCTTGCCGTCACCGCCAGCGTCGTCGCGCAGATCGCCACGATCAGCCAGATGTTGCGGCGCAGAAGGTTGAGGATGTCCTCGGCCCGGAAGCCGCCGCCCGGCGGGGCGAACTGGCTCGGGACCGGGCCCTCGCGCATCGGTGCATTCATGCGACGGCCCCTTGTTGGCTGGGTGCGGCGCGACGGATCAGGGCGTCGCGGTAGGCGGTTTCATGCAGGTCGACGTAGTGAGGCATCGACATCAGGGCGATCATGCGATCACGCCCGCGGCGGCCCAGTTCGGCCCGTTCGGACGGGGACAGCGACAGGATCCCCGCCGCGGCTTCGGCCATGGCCGCGCTGTCGCGCGGAGGGCAGATCGCGCCCGCCTCGCCCACCAGCCAGCGGCTGTCGCCCACGTCCGTCACCACCGCCGGCACGCCCGAGGCCACCGCCTCGGCCACGGCCAGCGGCATCGATTCGCCCCAGGCCGAGGACAGGACATAAAGGTCGAACCCCGGCACCAGCGCCGGGATGTCCTGGCGCGGGCCGATGGCGGCCAGCCGGTCGGCGATGCCCTCGGCCGCCGCCTGCCGCGCGGCGGGGCCGCCGGGCTGGCCTTCGCCGATGACGACGCCGTGGACATCAAGGCCCCTGCGGACCAGCGCGGCAATGCAGCGCGCAAAGGCGGCATGGTCCTTCATCGGGTGGTTGCGGCCGACGCTGCCCACGATCAGCCGCCCCGGCGGGATGCCTGCCAGCGCGGCCAGCCGTGCCCGTGCCCCGGGGTCGGGCCGGAACTCGTCGCAGTCGATGGCATTGGGAATCAGCCGGTCGCGCGCGCCCGACAGCCCCTGCGCCCGGTGCTGGTCGCGCGCCACCCTGGAACAGTAGGTGATCACGTCCGCCCGGCCCGCCAGCCGCCTGAGCGCCGCGAAGACCACCCGGGTCATGCGTTTTTCCCGGCGCGGATCGGCCAGCGAATGATGCATCCCCCACAGAAGCCCGATGTCCCCGCGCCGCGCCGCCAGCACCGCCAGCGTGCCGACAAGGCAGCCGTGATACATCCAGCCGTGCAGCACCTGGGGGTCATGCTCGCGAATCAGTCGCGCCAGCCGCATCACGCCCGCGGGCAGTCCCGCCGCGCCTGCGACGTCCAGGGTCCGCACCGGAACCCCAAGCGCCGCGATCTGGGCCGCCAGGGCCCCCGGCGGCATCATCGACACGACCACGTGCCCTGCCCGGGCATCCCCCAGCGCGCGCAGATAGCGCAGCAGCATCATCTCGGCCCCGCCAAGCGCCGTTCCCGTGATGACATGCATGACCCGGGCTTCGGACATCGGCAGTTCTCCGTGCGGCCTAGAAACAGAGTCGTGCCTGCACATTACGCTGTTGCGGTGTTTCGCCAAATACAATTCTTGAAATTGTGCATATCTCTGATCCATGATGATTTGCATGGATGTTCAATCCCTCGAGGGTCAAAGGAAGCCAATCTGTCGGGAATTAAATCCTGAGTTGAACTCCCCTCTTTAGGGAATCTTGGTAATTGAATTGGATGGTGGCGTTTCGCAATGGCGAGATGGCAAGAACTGCTTGTAGCCTGGGCACTGCTGGTACTGACCCTGCCGTTCCGGCTGCTGACGGCCGGGCTTCTGCTGGCGCATCTGGGCCGGCCGCTGATGTTCCGCCAGCCGCGCGTGGGGCAGGGCGGGCGCGCGATCCTTGTTCCCAAGTTCCGCACCATGTCCGAGGCGCGGGGTCCCGACGGCCAGCTTCTGCCCGACGCGCAGCGGCAGACCCCTGTCAGCGGCGTCGTCCGGCGCCTGCGGCTGGACGAGCTGCCGCAGCTGGACCGAATCATCGCGGGCGACATGGCGCTGGTGGGACCGCGCCCGCTGCTCGAATCGACCCTGCGCGGCTTCGGGGCGCTTGGGGTGATTCGCAACTCGGTGCGGCCCGGACTGACCGGCTGGGCGCAGGTCAGCGGCAACACCCGGCTGAATGACGACGAGAAGCTGGCGCTGGACCTGTGGTATGTCGCCCACCGCAGCCCGGGGCTGGACCTGCGCATCCTTTGCGACACCTTGGGCGTTGCCCTGCGCGGCGAGCACCGGCACGAGGAGCGGCTGCGCCGCGCCCAAGCCTGGCTGCGCGACCAGCAGACCGACGGGCCACCTGAAATGGGGATGGCGGGGGCCATGTCGTGATCTCGGTCTTCGTGGGCGCGGTCGAGGGCTCGGCGCTGGCGCTGGCGGCCCTGTGCGAATCGGGCCATGCGCCCGCGCTGGTGGTCACGCTGCCCCTGGAAAGGGCCGGGGCTCACTCGGACTTCGCCGACCTCGGCCCTCTCGCCGCGCGCCACGGGGTGCCGGTCCACCGCACGGCCCGGACTTCGGCCCCCGAAACGCAGGATGCGATCCGCACGCTTTCGCCTGACGTCATCCTGGTCATCGGCTGGTCGCAGCTGGTCGGACCCGAGTTCCGTGCGATTCCCCGGCTGGGCGTCCTGGGCTTTCATCCCGCCGCCCTGCCCCGGATGCGGGGGCGGGCGGTGATCCCCTGGCACATCCTGTCGGGCCAGCGGCAGGGCGGCGCCACGCTGTTCTGGATCGACGAGGGCACCGACAGCGGTCCCATCGCCGCCCAAGCGGTGTTCGACATCGACCCCGACCGCATGACCGCGCGCGAGCTTTACGACCGCAGCGTGGCCGCCATGCTGGCGCTGCTGCCGCCGCTGATGGAGGCGCTGGCGCGGGGAGAGCGTCCCGCCATCCCGCAGGACCACGCCCAGGCCACGATCTGCGCCCGCCGCCGCGCGCAGGACGGGATCATCGACTGGCAGCGTCCCGCGGCCGAGATCGAGCGGCTGGTCCGCGCCGTCGGCCCGCCCTATCCCGGCGCGCTGACCGCAGGCGCGGGCGGCCCGATCACGGTCGCCGCCGCCCGGCTGCACCCGCGCGAGGGCTATTTCATCGGCCTGCCCGGGCAGGTGCAGGACCTTGACGGAAGCGCCCTGACGGTGATGTGCGGCGACGGCCGCTGCCTCGATCTTCTGGAATGGAGCGGCGCGGCGCCGCGGCGGCACGAGGTACTGGGGGGCCCGCACGATGGGATTGCTTGACGACAAGGGTCCGGTGCTGGTCCTCGCCCCGCATCCCGACGACGAGGTCCTGGGCGTCGGCGGCACCATGGCCCGGCTGGCCGAGGCGGGCGCCGAGGTCCATGTGGCCATCGTCACCACCGGCCGCGCGCCCCGCTTTTCGCCCGAGCAGGCCCAGGGCGTGCGGGCCGAGGCCGAGGCGGCGCACCGGGCGCTGGGCGTGGCGCAGACGCATTTCCTTGACTGCCCGGCGGCCGAACTGGGGGAAATGGCCCATGCCGACCTGAATGCCGCGATCGGCGGGCTGGTGCGCGCGGTCGATCCGGTGACGGTCTTTGCCCCGCATCCCGGCGACATCCACCTGGACCACCAGCTCTGCTTCCTGTCGGCACTGGTCGCGGCCCGCCCGCACCAGCACCACTACCCCCGCCGGGTCCTGGCCTATGAGACGCTGTCGGAAACCAACTGGAACGCGCCCTACCTGACCCCGGCCTTCCTGCCCAATCTTTTCGTGGACATCTCGGCCACGCTCGACCGCAAGCTCGACGCCTTCGCCCTGTTCGCCAGCCAGCAGCGCGAGCCGCCCCACGAACGCTCGGTCGCCGCGCTCAGGGCGCTGGCGACCCTGCGCGGCGCGACCGTCCACCGCGCCGCGGCCGAGGCCTTTGTCGCAATCCGTCTGGTGGAGTAAGCCATGCATCGAACCCGCTTCTGGCCCGAATACGACGAGGAACAGGTCGAGGCCGTGGCGGCCGTGCTGCGCTCGGGCAAGGTCAATGCCTGGACCGGCCCCGACGTCGCGGCCTTCGAGCGCGAGTTCGCGGATCACGTCGGCACCGCCCATGCCATCGCCATGGCGAACGGCACGGTGACGCTGGACGCGGCCCTGCGCGCGCTGGACCTGCGCCTCGGCGACGAGGTGATCGTGACGCCCCGCAGCTTCGTCGCCTCGGCCAGCTGCGTGCTGCTGGCGGGGGGCGTGCCGGTCTTCGCCGACGTGGACGCGGACAGCCAGAACATCACGCCCGAAACCATCGCACCCCTGATCACCCCCCGCACGCGCGGCATCATTCCCGTCCATCTGGCCGGCTGGCCCTGCGACATGGAGGGCATCATGGCCTTGGCCGCGCGGCACGGGCTGTGGGTCATCGAGGACTGCGCCCAGGCCCATGGCGCGGCCATCGGCGGGCGGCCCGTGGGCGGCTTCGGCACGCTGGGCTCCTATTCCTTCTGCCAGGACAAGATCATGACCACGGGCGGCGAGGGTGGCATGATCGTCACCGACGACGACGCCCTGTTCGACGAGATCTGGAGCTTCAAGGACCATGGCAAGGACCGCGCCTTGGTGTTCCAGAAGGACCCGGCCCCCGGTTTCCGCTGGCTGCACGCGGCGGGGCCGGGGACCAACCTGCGCATGACGGCGCCCTCGGCCGCGCTGGGCCGGGTCCAGTTGCGGCGGCTGCCCGAATGGCGGGCGGCGCGGGAACGCAATGCCCTGCGGCTGGCGGCGGCGCTGGAGGGCACGGACCTGCTGCGCATCCCCATGCCGCCCGATGGCATGACCCATGCCTGGTACCGCTTCTATGCCTTCGTCCGCCCTGAACGGCTGGCCCCCGGCTGGGACCGCGACCGCATCCTGGCCACCATGGCCGCGCGCGGCCGGCCGGTGCTCACCGGCAGCTGCTCGGAAATCTACCGCGAGGCGATCTTCGCCCCGCCCGGCCTGCATCCGCCCGAACCGCTGCCCGTGGCGCGGGCCTTGGGCGAGACGAGCCTGTGCCTGCTGGTCGATCCCACCTGGACCGAGGACGAGCTGGACGCCGTCGCCTCGGCCCTGGTCGAAACCTGCGCCGAGGCGGCCGCCTGACCGGCCGCCCCGGGACTTTGTCGATCGAGGGCTCGGGCGCATGCTGTCGCCCGGCCCGTCCCGATCTCAACGGGGAGGGAACTGCCGATGACGAGCGAGGTGGTTGACCGGGCATCGGTTGCGGCGCCCGAAGACGAGGCCGAGGTCCGGGGGCATCTGCCCTTGCACGCGCTGTTCTTTTCCCCCGGCCTGATGCTGCCCTTCCTGCTGATCGCGGCGGCGCTGGCGGTGACGGTCTTCGCCTCGGTGCAGCTGTGGCGGATGGAAGCGCGCCCCCTGCGGGACCCGGTGGCCGACATGCCCCGACTTTACGTCCAGGCGGCGGTCGAGGCCCTGCGGCTGAACGAGGTCGCGGAGGACCATGCCCAGAACCCGGCCGCCCGGCAGGAGTTCATCCGCCGGTACCACCTGCTGCTGCGCCGGCTGGACCAGCTGGAGCCCGTGCTGCGGGACCGTTCCGCCGCTGCCGCGGCGCTGGACGACGAGATCGCCGCCGCCATCACCCAGTTGCGGGACCGCGACCCGGCGCGCGTCGTTTACAGCGGCGGCGACCTTGCAGACCTTGCCGCCCGGCTGACGCAACTGGAACGGGCGCTCAGTCGGGCCGGGGCGCGGGTGCAGAGCGCCCACGAGGCGCAGCAGGTCGAAAGGGCGGGGCAGCTTTACCGCATTCTCGTGCTGGGGGCGGCGGCGGTGCTGGCGGGGCTCGTAGGTCTGGCGTGGCTCGTCCTGTGCCTTCTCTGGACACTGCGCCGTGTCCAGGACGACCGCAGGCTTCAGCGGGATCTGCAGCGCGCCTGCGACTCCGCGGCCTATCTGCGCAACATCGCCGCCGTGATCGCGCACCAGATGCGGTCGCCCCTGACGGTGATCGACAGCGCCGCACAGCGGATGCTGTCGCGTGCCGATCTGGCCGAACGCCCCCAGGACAGCGCGGCCCTGCTGCGGATCCGGCGGCAGATCAGCCAGGTGCTGCATTTCATGGATCAGGCCATGCTAGCGGGCGCGGTCGAGGGCGGTGCACCCTCGATCCACCCCCGCCCGGTCCCGTTGCAGCAGCTGATCGCCATGATCCTGGCACACGAGGGGATGGGGGAAGGGCGCCAGCGGCTGGTCCTGCCGACGGACGCGGCAGGGCTGCGCCTCCTCTGCGATCCCGGCCTTGCCTTTCACGCGCTGGCCAACCTGGTCGAGAATGCGCTGAAATACTCGCCCAGCGGCAGCCCGGTCGAACTGCGGGCCGCAGAAGCGCAGGGAATGGCCGTCATCTCGGTCATCGACCAGGGCGCGGGTGTTCCTCCGGCGGACCAGGACGCGATCTTCCAGCGCTTCTGGCGGGGCGAACGCGCAGTGGGTCATCCCGGCAGCGGCGTCGGCCTGTGGCTGGCCCGCAGGCTGGCCGAGATCCAGGGCGGAACGATCCGCGTGGCCAGCGACGGACAGCACGGTGCGCGCTTCGACCTGGTGCTTCCGTTGGCCGAGGCCGGAACGGGAGCCCCGCATGTCAGCCCCGACCGGCCCGTGCGGCCCGGCCCGTCAGAGGTGCGCCGTGGCCGCTCCTGAGCGCCCCGGCCCGGCCAGGGGCGAGGAAGAGCGCGCCCTCATCCTTGTCTGCGAGGACGAGGCGGACCTGCTCGAGGATCTTTCGGCGGTGCTGACCGAGGCGGGCTATGACGTTCTGGCCGAAACCAGCGCCGAGGCCGCGCTGGCCCGGCTGGACAGTGTCCGCGCCGACGTGATCCTGTCGGACATCACCCTGCCCGGCATCGATGGCATGACCTTCCTGCGCCGGGTGCGCCAGACGCGGCCGGACCTGAACGACGTGCCCTTCATCCTGCTGACAGGGTTTGCGGACCGCTCGGACATCCTGGCCGGCAAGCGGGCGGGAGCCGACGACTACCTGGTCAAGCCGGTGGATTACGACCTGCTGGTGGCGGCCGTGGACGCGCAACTGCGGCTGGCGGCGCGGATCGCCACGGTCCACGGGCATCCCCATCAGGACGATGCCGTGGCGGGGCTGGTGCGGGCGGTGAACCGGCTGGACTTCGGGCTGGTGCTGCTGGACATGCGCGGACGCATCTGCTTCTCGAACCGCGCCGCGCGGCGGCTGTCTCAGGAACTTTCCCCGCCGACGCGCAACTGGCTGCGCCATGCCATCGGCGAGGCCGACTACATGCAGTCCATCAACGCGGCCTATGACAGCCTGCGCCAGGGCGGCTGCCATCATTCGGCCGCCGTGATCAGCCAGGATCTTCCGCAGGACAACTGGAGGCTGGTCGTCCTGTCCGACCTGGGCTCGCTGCCGGTCCGGCCGGGCGATCCCATGATGATGGCGCTGATCCTCGGCTTCGACGCGGCGCGGCGGCTGGGCGTCCGCCTTATCGCGCAGGCGGCCGGGCTGACGGCCGGCGAGGCCGCGGTGGCCGAGCTTCTGGCCAGGGGGCTGCGGCTGAAGGACATCGCGGACCAGTTGGCGATCAGTCTGACGACCGTGAACTTCCACCTCCGGAACATCTTCCAGAAGACCATGACATCGCGGCAGGCTGACCTGATGCTGCTGCTGCGCAGCGTGCCCTTGGCTGAATGCCCGCATTGCACCGACCCGAAGGGTCAGGCGGGTCCCCCGTTTCGGCCGACGGCCTGAGGCGCAGGCCTGCAAGGACGCGGTTGTCCTCGCAGGCCGGAAGGACGCTCAGTTCGTCGCGCCGCTGGTCGCGGCAGAGCCGCCGGGGGCCGCGGGATCAGGGCTGACGGTTTGCGTGGCGCCGCCCGTGGGAAGGGCGGGGCAGCCGATGCTGGTCACGGGGTCGCATTGCCCCTCGATCCCCGTATCCTCGCGTTCCGCCGTTTGGCCCTGGCGCTCGGGCAGGGGCGGCACGCCGGCCGGGTTGGCCGTGGGGATCGAGGTCGAGGTGCCGGGCAGGGGGTTGCCGCGCAGCGCGGTCGGCGAGCCGTCGGGACCGCCTGTCAGAGCGGGCAGCATCAGGTGGGGATCGGCAGGCTCGCCCCCGCCCGCTGCGGGCGCGGTCGGAACGGCAACGGCATCGGGCTGATCGGGCGCGGGATTGTCGGCCACGGGCGCGGTTGCGGCGGGCGCGTCGGGTGCGCCGCCGGCAGGTGCCGGAGCGGTCTGCTGCGCAAGGACGGGCGTGGCCAGCAAGGCCGCCATTGCTGCCGGACCCAAGAGACGAGACATGGTGACCATCGCTTCCTTCTCCTTCCCAGAGGTTGTTTTCCGGGCAACGCGCGCCCCTGCCCCCTTGTTCACCGGAACAGGAAAACAGGCAGGATTTCGCGCAAGCCGGACCTGATTCCACAACCAGAGGGCAACCTTCCCCGCCCTGCTGCCTTGATCCAGATCATGGACCGGGGCCGCCGCGTGGGCCCATGTCATGCCGAAAGATGGAATGGAAGGAATCGCCCATGACCGCATGTCAGATCTCGCGCCGCAGCTTCATGCAGGCAGGTGTCGTGGCGGTGGGGGCCCTGGGCGCCGCCCGGCTGATGAACAGTTCGGCCCTTGCTGCGATCGATCCCAACTCGCACGGACAGCGGGTGTTCCACGCCACGCATTTCGGTCCCTTCGAGGCGGTTGTGCGCGACGGGCGCATCACCTCGATCTCTCCGGTGACCGAGCTCGACCACCAGCCCACCGATATGCTGATGCTGGGCACGGTGGATCGCGTTTATGACGAAAGCCGCATCCTTTACCCGATGGTGCGCAAGTCCTACCTGGACGGCTGGCAGACCGGCGACACCAAGCCCGAGTTGCGCGGGCGCGAGGAGTTCGTGCGCGTCGATTGGGACACCGCGCTGGCGCTGGCCGGGAACGCGATCCTCAAGACCATCGAGGAAAACGGCAACGAGGCGATCTTCAGTTCGTCCTACGGAGGCTGGGCCAATGCCGGGTCCTTCCGCCCGAACGTCATGCAGCAGCGCTTCTTCAACCTGATCGGCGGCTGCACCATCACCCAGGGCGACTTCTCGGCCGGGGCGAGCCAGGTCGCGTTGCCGCACATCATCGGCGACATGGAGGTTTATTCGCCCCAGACCGCCTGGGAGGTCGTGCGCGACAACACGCAGGTCTTCGTGCTGGTCGGCTGCGATCCGATCAAGAACAACCGAATCGAGTTCACGGTGGCCGACCACGGCATGTACGGCCCTTGGGCCGAGATCCGCGACGCGGGCTGCCGCTTCATCTCGATCAACCCGCAGCGCACCGCCTCGGACTACTACCTGAACGCGGACTGGGTGCAGATCGTCCCCAACACCGACATCGCGCTGTTCCTCGGGATGGCCCATCACGTTCTGGAAAAGGGGCTGGAGGACAAGGACTACATGGCGAAATACACGGTCGGGGCCGACCGCTGGATCGCCTATGTCCAGGGCCAGGACGACGGCACCCCCAAGACGCCCGACTGGGCCGCCGCCATCACCGGCATCCCGGCCGACAGGATCCGCGAGCTGGCCGAACTGTTCGCCGGTTCGCGCACCCAGTTCGCGGGCGCCTGGTCGCTGCAGCGCGCCCACCACGGCGAGCTGACCCACCACGCGATCATCAACTTCGCCGCACTCGTCGGCAAGATCGGCAAGCCGGGCGAGGGCGTGGGCTTCAGCTGGCATTATGGCAACGGCGGCATGCCCCAGTCGGGCCAGCCCACCCCCACGGGCCTGTCCTCGGGCAAGAACCTCGTGGACAAGCTCTGCCCTGCCAGCCGCATCGTCGAGATGCTGGAGAATCCGGGAAAGGAGTTCTTCTACAACGGGCAGACCCGCACCTATCCCGATGTGAAGATGATCTACAACGCGGGCAACAACTTCGTCTCGCACCAGCAGGACCTGAACCGGCTGCTCAAGGCCTTCGGCAAGCTGCACACGATCGTCAGCCAGGATATCTGGTGGACGGCCGCGGTGCGCTGGGCCGACATCGTCCTGCCCGCCTCGGGCACGATGGAGCGCGACGACATCTCGGTCGGCGGCACCTATTCCAACGACAAGATCTACGCCATGAAGAAGGTGATCGAGCCGCTGGGCGAGTCGAAGAGCGACTACGAGATCTTCGAGGCGCTGGCCGACAAGATGGGTCTTTGGGCGCAGTTCACCGACAGCCTGGACTTCATGGACCACATCCGCGCGGCCTATGAACGCTCGGGCGCGTCCAAGACCACGCCCTTCGATGAGTTCTGGGAAAAGGGCTACGCGCTCCAGCCCGCCCCGCCCGAGGCGCGCAAGTGGGTCCGCCACGGCGCCTTCTACGAGGACCCCGAAAAGAACCCGCTGCACACGGTCTCGGGCAAGATCGAGATGTTCTGCAGCTCGATCGCCGACATGAAGGTGGCCGACAACCCCGGCATGCCCGTCTGGCAGGAGCCGCTGGAATACCTGGGCAATGCCGGGGAAGGCCAGCTGCATGTCGTGAGCCCCCATCCCTGGTACCGGCTGCACAGCCAGATGGACAACTCGGCCCGGCTGCGCGAACTTTACAAGATCGACGGGCGCGAGCCGGTGCGGATCAACCGCCAGGATGCCGAGGCGCGCGGCATCGCCGACGGCGACCTGGTCGAGATCCGCAACGAACGCGGCGCGATCATCGCAGGCGCCGTGCTGTCGGACGACATCATGCCGGGCGTGATGTCGCTGTATGAAGGGGTCTGGCCGGACCTCGACAGCAAGGGGCGCTGCAACTCGGGGCAGATCAACTGGATCACCTCGGAGCGTCCGGCCTCGGGGCTGACGCAGGCGACCATCGCCAACACCTGCGTGGCCTCCGTCGCCAAGTGCGAGGATGCGGAACGTCCCAACCAGGCCTATCAGCCGCCGGCGATCCTGACCGACTACCAGTTCGCCGCCGTGGACGAGGGCGAGCTGGGGCTGGACCGCGTCGCGGGGCTGGTCGAGGCGCTTTACGAGAACATGGAGCCGGGCGAGCGCATCTTCTACCAGCGCTGCACCGTCTGCCACGGGCCCCGCGATCCGAAGGGCTTCACCCAGCTGCAATGGCGCGGCATCACTCCGTCGATGTTCCCGCGCGCGGGCCTCGACGAGGAGGAAGCGGCCCTTGTCACCGACTTCCTGATGCGCAACGCCGCGGACGCCCCCGTGCCTGCCGCCAACTGAGGCGGGCAGCCGACAGGGAAAGGCCGGCCGCACTGGCCGGCCTTTCGCCTGCATCTGACGCTGCGGCAGGCGGGCTGCCCCGGATGAACCAATTCCCTTCCCTGCCGTTGCAGGGAAGCGTCAGGCAAGGTTGACGGCAGCTTCCTGTTTCTTCACCCCTTTCCTGAGACATGCAGCTACCCGGGCACGCCGCCGGGCAGGGGAGAAGGGATTGCCGGGAATCGACCTTCATCACGCCTATCCGCAGCTGTTCTCGCAGTCCGAGGCGGAACTGGTCACCTCCCTTCAGGGGCCTGCGGCGACCGTCCGGCCCCGGCACAAGCTGGCGCAGGCCGGGGTGTCCGTGACCGCCTGCTCGTATCTGCTGGAAGGTTTCGCCGGCCGCTATCGCGCCGACCACCAGGGGCGGCGGCAGCTTCTGGGCCTGCTGATCCCCGGCGACTTCGTCGACCTGCCGACCTGCCGGCTGGGCCACAGCGACCACGAGATCGAGGCCCTCGCCCCCGCCACGGTCAGCGCGCTGCCCCATGCAGCCATCTCGGCGCTGCGGCAGGATGCGCCCGACCTTTACGACAAGCTGTGGCAGGTCACGCTGCTGGACGCGGCGGTCGAGCGCTACTGGACTTTCCGCAACGGGCGGCTCACCGGGCGGGCGAGGATCGCCAGTCTTTTTGCCGAAACGCTGGTCCGGCAATATGCGCGCGGGCTTTGCGGACTGAACGGCTGCCCTCTGCCCATCAGCCAGACCGACCTGGCCGAGGCCTGCGGCATGACCCCGGTCCATGCCAACCGGATGCTGGGCGAGCTGCGGCAGGAACGGATCTGCCTGTTCCTGGATGGCCGGGTCGAGGTCATGGACCTGCCGCGGCTGTTTCGGCAGGCGCAATTCGATTGGGACTACCTTTACCTTCCGCCCGCCACCGCCGAGCGGCTGTCCCAGGTGGCGCAGGGCGGCGCCATGACCGCACCGCAAGGCCGCCTGCGACAGGTGGCCGCCCAGTCCTGATAATTCGCCCTTTGGGGGAACCCCAGGCAAGACCGGGGCCTTCCCTTCCCGCAGGCGCAGCCCGCGCCTGCGGAGCCATAAGGGGGTGCAGCCATGAGCCAGAAGCGAATCGATCCCGAATCGCAGCAGGATCCTGACACGCCTCACTACGGGGGACCTGCCGGCGGCTGGGGTTCGATGGAAGGCATCAGCAAGGTCCTGGTAGGCCAGCCGCCGACCGCCGCCGTGCTGGACACGCTGCGCCGCCAGAACAAGCCCAACGGCCACATGTGCACGTCCTGCGCTTGGGCCAAGCCGGCCAAGCCCCACCTGGCCGAGTTCTGCGAGAACGGCGCCAAGGCCACGATCTGGGACCTGGACCGGCGCACCTGCGACCCGGAGGTCTTCGCCACCCGCACGGTCGAGGAACTGCGCGAACTGTCCGACCACGAGTTGGAGTCGCTCGGCCGCCTGACCCACCCGATGCGCTTCGATCCCGGCGCCCGCCGCTATGTGGAAACCACCTGGGACGAGGCCTTCGCGGGCATCGGCGCCGCCCTGCGCCGGATGGACCCGAAGTCGGTCGTCTTCTACACCTCGGGACGCGCGAGCCTCGAGACATCCTTCATGTGGCAGCTTTTCGCGCGCATGTACGGGCACAACAACCTGCCCGATTCCTCGAATATGTGCCACGAGACGAGCAGCGTGGCACTGAAGAAGTTCATCGGCTCGCCCGTCGGCACCTGCGTGCTGGAGGACTTCGACCATTGCGACCTGATGCTGTTCTTCGGCCAGAACACCGGCTCGAACAGCCCGCGCTTCCTGCACACGCTTCAGCAAGCCAAGCAGCGCGGCTGCACCATCATCACCTTCAACCCCGTGCGCGAGGCGGGCCTGCTGCGCTTCCGCAATCCCCAGCAGATCACCCAGATGCTGGGCGGCTCGACCGAGATCTCGGACCTTTACCTGCAGGTGCGGCCGGGCGGCGACATGGCCGCGATCCTGGGGCTGATCAAGCGGGTGCTTGAACTTGAGGCGGCCGAGGGCGGCATCCTCGACCACGGCTTCATCGCCGAGCACACCACCGGCTACGAGGCGCTGAAGGCCCATGCCGAGGCGACGGGCTGGGACGAGATCGAGGCGCTGTCGGGCCTGTCGCGCGACCACCTGCGCGAGGTCGGCACGGCCTATGCGCGGTCCAAGCGCGTGATCGCGATGTATGGCATGGGCCTGACCCAGCATGTCCGGGGCGGCGAGACGCTGGGAATGCTGGTCAACCTGATGCTTCTGCGCGGGAATCTCGGGCGGCTGGGGGCGGGGATTTCTCCGGTTCGGGGGCATTCCAACGTGCAGGGGCAGCGCACGGTCGGCATCTCGGAAAAGCCGGAACTGGTGCCCTTGGACGAGATGGGGCGGATGTTCGGCTTCACCCCTCCGCGCGAAACGGGCCACACCACCGTCGAGGCGGCCGAGGGCGTCATCGACGGCTCGGTCAGGGGCTTCCTGCAGATGGGCGGCAACTTCGCCATCTCGATCCCGGACTCGGGCCGGGTCAGGAAGCATTGGGCGGAACTGGACCTGATCGTCAACGTGGCCACCAAGCTCAACCGCTCGCATCTGCTGCCGGGGCGGGAAACCTGGCTTCTGCCCTGCCTCGTGCGGTCCGAGGAGGACGAGCAGGTGTCCGGCCCTCAGGTCGTGTCCATCGAGGATTCGCTGTCCCACATCTATGCCTCGCTGGGCCGGAACGAGCCCGCGGCGCGAACGCTGCTGTCCGAGCCCGCGATCGTGGCAGGCATCGCCAAGGCCACGCTCGAACCGAACCCCGACGTCCCTTGGGACGACTGGGTGGCCGACTATTCCCGTGTCCGCGCCTGCATCGAGGCGCTGTGGCCCTATAAGTTCAAGGACTACGAGCGGCGGATGCATGAGCCGGGCGGCTTCTACAAGGGCAATGCCGCGCGGGAACGCCGCTGGCAGACGGAAAGCGGCAAGGCCGAGTTCTCGGTGCCCGATGTCAACTCGGGGCTGAACCGGCCGCTGGGGCAGGGCGAATACACGCTGGTCACGCTGCGCTCGAACGACCAGTTCAACACCACGATCTACGGTTTTTCCGACCGGCTGCGGGGGCTGTCGGGCGACCGCATGATCGTGCTGATGAACCCGGCCGAGATCGCGCGGGCCGGACTGGCCGAGGGGCAGAAGGTGCGTCTGGTCTGCGCCGAGGAGGACGGCCATCCGCGTGGCGTGGCAGGGCTGACGGTGACGGCCTACGACCTGCCCGACCATTGTGTCGCGGCCTATTACCCCGAGGTGAACCCGGTCATTCCCGTGGGCCTGCACGACCGGATGTCCAAGACCCCGGCCTACAAGGGCGTGCCCGTGCGGCTCGAGGCGATGTAAGGCCATCGCGCGCCGGGAGCCTGCCCCGGCGCGCGGGTCGTCACAGCGCCACCAGCAGCAGCAGGCCCACGGCCACGATCCCCGCGATGATCACGATCGAGGCCCGGCCCGGCCCGCGCTTGTCGTTGCCAAAGTCGGGCGCCCGCTGGCCCGCCTGCGCGCCTTGGCCGCGTTCGAGGCTGCGGGCCATGGCCACCTGCTGGGGCGTGTTGGGCGTGCCTGCCGCCTCGTCATCCGTGCCCAGCGGCGAAGCCGCGGGGTCAGGGTAGCTGACCTTGTCCCCGGTCAGCCCCTGGTCGATGTCCTTCTTGAGCAAGCTGGGGTTTCCCCGCTGTTCGCCAGTGTCGTTCACGAGAGCCATCCGATCCTGCTGTCTGTTGCCTGATGCCATGCCGCCCGGCCGACGGCCGGAGGTCCGGTGAAGTCCTGCGCCCGTGGCGCGTTCCCGTGTCAGTCAACGACTTTGCCCCGGCAAACGGTCCCTGCCCGTGCCCGAAAATGAAACGGCCGCCGCGAGGGGGATCGCGGCGGCCTTGGTTCCTGTGGTCGGCAGCGCCTCACCCCGGCGGGCGCAGGCCGAGGGCGCGGCCGAGGCGGGAATGGGCCAGTTCTCCGATCAGCCCGCGGCGGAACAGCATGACGCAGACCATGAAGACCAGCCCCGTGATGATCGTCACCGGGAAGGCCGAGGTCGCCAGCAGGTTCTGCAGCGCGATCACGATGCCTGCGCCCAGGACCGGGCCCAGCAGCGTCCCGATGCCGCCGATCAGCGTCATCAGCACCACCTGCCCCGACATGTGCCAGTCCACGTCGGTCAGCGTGGCGAACTGCATCACCAGCGCCTTCAGGCCCCCGGCCATGCCCGCCAGTGCCGCCGACATCACGAAGGCGCCCAGCTTGTACTGCGCCGTCGCATAACCCAGCGAGATCGCCCGCGGCTCGTTTTCGCGGATCGCCTTCAGGATCATGCCGAAGGGTGAGTTCACGAAGCGCCAGATCAGCACCAGCCCCAGCACGAAGACCGCCAGCACGAAGAAATACATGGTCATCGTGTCGTTCAGGTCGATGAACCCGAACAGATGGCCGCGCGGCACGGCCTGGATGCCGTCCTCGCCGTGGGTGAAGGGCACCTGCAGGCAGAAGAAGAAGAACATCTGCGCCAGCGCGAGCGTGATCATGGCGAAGTAGATGCCCTGCCGGCGGATCGCGATGGCCCCGATCACCACGCCCAAGGCCGTGGCGCCGAGGACACCCAGCGCCAGCGCGAACTCGGGGTTCCAGCCCCAGACCTTGGCGGCGTGGGCCGTGAAATAGGCCGCCCCCCCGAAGAAGGCCGCGTGGCCGAAGGACAGAAGGCCCGTGTAGCCCAGGAGCAGGTTGAAGGCCGCCGCGAAGAGCGCAAAGCACAGCATGGTCATCGCGAAGACGGGATAGACCACAAAGGGCGCCCCGATCAGCACCAGCGCGCCCAGGGCCAGCAGCACCAGCTGCACGCCCCGGCCCATGGTCGGGACCGAGCCGGGTTCGGAGGTCGAGATTTCGGATGTCCTGGCCATCTCAGGCCTCCTTTCCGAACAGGCCCGCGGGGCGCAGGATCAGCACGATCGCCATGATGACGAAGATCACGATGTTGGAAGCCTCGGGGTAGAAGACCTTGGTCAGCCCCTCGGCGATGCCCAGCAGGTAGCCGGTGACGATGGCGCCCATGATCGAGCCCATGCCGCCGACCACGACCACCGCGAAGACCACGATGATGATGTTGGAGCCCATCAGCGGCGAGACCTGGTAGATGGGCGCCGCCAGCACGCCCGCGATGGCGGCAAGCCCCGCCCCCAGCGCATAGGTCAGCGTCAAAAGCATCGGCACGTTGATCCCGAAGCTCTGCACCAGGGTCGGGTTCTCGGTCGCCGCGCGCAGGGTCGCGCCCAGACGCGTCTTCTCGATCAGCGCCCAGACGGCAAGGCAGACGATCAGCGAGGCCAGGATCACCCATCCGCGATAGATCGGCAACACCATGAAGCCCAGGTTGACCGCCCCCGTCAGCGCGGCCGGGGCCGCGTAGGGCTGGCCCGAGGCGCCGAAATACCAGCGCATGGTGCCTTCCAGCGTCAGCGCCAGGCCGAAGGTGAACAGCAGGCCGTAAAGATGGTCGAGCTGATAAAGCCGCGACAGCATCGTGCGTTCGAGGAGCGCGCCGAAGGCGCCCACCACCAGCGGCGCCAGGATCAGCGCGAACCAGTAGTTCAGACCCAGCCAGTTCAGCGCCAGGAGCGCCACAAAGGCGCCCAGCATGTATTGCGCGCCATGGGCGAAGTTGATCACCCGCAGCAGGCCGAAGATCACGGCCAGCCCCAGCGACAGCAGCGCGTAGAAGGACCCGTTGATCAGCCCGATGAGGATCTGGCCCATGAAAGCCTGGATCGGGATTCCGAAGATCATCGTCATCTCAGACCCCCAGCGTTTCGTGCAGCATGTCCATGCGGGCGTCCAGCTCTCCGACAGGGAATTCGTGGGTCATCACGCCGTGGTCCATGACATAGAAGCGGTCCGCGACCCTGGACGCGAAGCGGAAGTTCTGTTCCACCAGCACCACGGTCATGCCGCGCGCCTTGAGCTCGCGCAGCACCGCCCCGATCGCGTCGATGATGACGGGCGCCAGCCCCTCGGTCGGCTCGTCCAGCAGCAGGCAGCGCGCACCGGTGCGCAGGATGCGCGCCATGGCCAGCATCTGCTGCTCGCCCCCCGACAGCTTGGTGCCGGGGCTGTTGC
This sequence comes from Paracoccus niistensis, assembly GCF_042432925.1. NCBI lineage: Bacteria > Pseudomonadati > Pseudomonadota > Alphaproteobacteria > Rhodobacterales > Paracoccaceae > Paracoccus > Paracoccus niistensis. The sequence goes on from NZ_JBHLWE010000041.1 coordinate 74,328, forward strand.
GGCGTTCCTTGAGGTTCGGAAACAGCGCGTAGATCTCGTCCAGCGTCATGCCGCCCGGCGCCACCACGGGGGGCAGCATCAGGTTCTCGTCCACGGACAGGGTGGCGAAGATGCCGCGTTCCTCGGGCACGAAGCCCAGGCCCGCCCGCGCGGTGCGGTGCAGGGCCATCGCCAGCACGTCCTGGCCGGCAAAGGTGATCTGGCCGGTCCGCTTGCGCACGATGCCCATGATCGAGCGCAGCGTCGTGGTCTTGCCCATGCCGTTGCGGCCCAGGATGCAGACCGTCTCGCCCTCGTTCACCTGCATGTTCACACCATGCAGGACGTGGCTTTCGCCATACCAGGCGTTCAGCCCGGCCACGTTCAGAAGCGCGCTCATGCTTCGGTCCCCATGTAGGCGGTGCGCACGCGCGGGTCGGCGGCGACGGTGGCGTAGTCGCCCTCGGCCAGGATCTCGCCCCGCTGCAGCACGGTCACGTGGTGGCAGATGTCGGCCACGACCGACAGGTTGTGCTCGACCATCAGCACCGCGCGGTGGCGGGCGACCTCGCGGATGATCTCGGCCACGGTATGCACGTCCTCGTGCCCCATCCCGGCCATGGGTTCATCCAGCAGCAGCACCTGCGGGTCGAGCGCCAGCGTGGTCGCGATCTCCAGCACCCGCTTGCGGCCATAGGACAGGTCGGCCGCGCGCACGTCGCGCCAGGGCGTCAGGCCCAACTCGTCGATCAGCACCTCGGCGCGGCCATTGAGCACGTCGAGCGCCCCGAGCGAGCGCCAGAACTGCACATGCAGTTCCGCCGGGCGCTGAAGGGCGACGCGCACGTTCTCCAGCACCGTCAGGTGCGGAAAGACGGCCGAGATCTGGAACGAGCGCACCAGCCCCATGCGGGCGACCGCGTCGGGCTTCATCTTCGTGATGTCGGTGCCCAAGAGCGTGATCTGCCCCCGCGTCGGCTGCAGGAACTTGGTCAGCAGGTTGAAGACCGTGGTCTTGCCGGCCCCGTTGGGACCGATCAAGGCGTGGATGCGGGCGTGGTGGACATCCAGGTTCACGTTGTTGACCGCCGTGAACCCCGAAAAGTCCTTGCCCAGACCGCGGGCGGACAGCACCACCCGCGGTTCGTCGTCATGCAGGACGTCCGTCATCCGGTGACCAGCGGGCAACCCGACTCGGCAGGCTTCATGTAGGCCTCGGCACCGGGGATCGTGGCACGAACATGGTAATAGTCCCACTCGCCCTTGCTTTCCTCGGGCGACTTCACCTGCATCAGGAAGACGTCGCTCATGAGGCGGCCGTTCGGGGCGACGGTCGCGTTGCGGGCGAAGGCGTCGTTGATCGTCATGCCCTTCAGCTGCTCGGACACCTTGGCGGCATCGTCGCTGCCTGCGGCCTCGATCGCCTTGAGATAGGACAGCACCGCCGAGTAGGTGCCCGCCTGGACCATGGTCGGCATCGCGCCGGTCCGTTCCTTGTAGCGGTTCCCGAAGTCGCGCGACTGGTCGTCGCGGTCCCAGTAATAGGACTCGGTCAGGTACAGACCCTGCGCGGCCTGCAGCCCGAGGCCGTGGACGTCCGAGATCATCAGCAGCAGCCCGGCCATGTTCTGGCCCGCCTGGGTCAACCCGAACTCGGCCGCCTGCTTGATGGCGTTCTGGGTGTCGGTCCCGGCGCTGGCGAGGCCGACCACCTTGGCGCCCGAAGCCTGGGCCTGCAGCAGGAAGGCCGAGAAGTCGGTCGTGTTCAGGGGGTGGCGCACCGAGCCCAGCACCTTGCCGCCCGCGGCCTCGACGGTCTTGGTGGTGTTTTCCTCGAGCGAATAGCCGAAGGCATAGTCGGCGGTCAGGAAGAACCAGCTGTCGCCGCCCTGCGCCACGACGGCGCTGCCGGTGCCCACGGCCAGCGCATGGGTGTCATAGGCCCAGTGGAAGCTGTAGGGCGTGCAGGCCTTGCCGGTCAGTTCCGTCGTGCCGCCGCCGGTGATCATGGTCACCTTGTTGCGCTCGCCCGCCAGGTTCTGCACGGCCAGCGCCACCGACGAGGTGGTCAGGTCCATGATCGCGTCCACCTGCCCGGCATCCAGCCATTCGCGGGCGATGGACGAGCCCACGTCCGCCTTGTTCTGGTGGTCGGCCGCGACGATCTCGACCGGCATGCCCAGAACGGTCCCGCCGACTTCCTCGACTGCCATCTTCGCGGCCTCGACCGAGCCCAGTCCGCCCAGCGCCGAATAGGCGCCCGACTGGTCGTTCAGGATGCCGATCTTGACCTTGCCGTCCGAGACTTCCTGCGCCGTGGCCGTGCCAGCCAGCAACGCCGCCGTGGCAGCGGTGACATACAGAAACTTCATGTTTTCCTCCCGATTCTCCCCGGGCCGCTGGCTGCGGGGCAGCGCATTCCTTGCGCCCTTTCTGTTCTCTCCGAACCGGATGATTGCCGCAGTTCATGTGCGAAGCAAGACGTTCGGACGATGAATTGTGCGAATGAAACAGGGCCGGGCATACCCGGCCCTGCAGGGTCGTTCTATTGCACCAGCGGGCAGCTCGATTTCGCCGGGTCCAGATAGGCCTGATCGCCCGGAATCGTCGCCTTGACGGTGTAATAGTCCCACTCGCCGCTGCTTTCGGCGGGGGTCTTCACCTCCATCAGGTAGACGTCCGAGATCATGCGACCGTTCGGGCCGACCCGGCCGCTTTCCGCGAAGGCGTCGCTGACGGGCAGTTCGCGCATCTTGGCGGCGACGGCTTCCGTCTCGTCGGTGCCGGCGGCCTCGATGGCCTTGAGGTAATGCAGCACGCCCGAATAGGTGCCTGCCTGCACCATGTTGGGCATCTTGCCCGTGCGCTCCTTGAAGCGGTTGGCGAATTCGCGGCTGGCCTCCGTGCGGTCCCAGTAGAAGCTTTCGGTCAGCGTCAGCCCCTGTGCCGTTTCCAGCCCCAGCCCGTGCACCTCGGCCAGGGTGAACAGCAGCCCCGCCATGCGCTGGCCGCCCTGCACGATGCCGAACTCGGCCGCCTGCTTGATGGCGTTCTGGGTGTCGAGCCCCGCGTTCGCCAGCCCCACAACCTTGGCGCCCGAGCTTTGCGCCTGCAGCAGGAAGGACGAGAAGTCGGTTGCCGCCAGCGGATGACGGACCGAGCCCACCACCGTGCCGCCCTTTTCCTTGACCACGGCGCCGGTGTTTTCTTCCAGCGAATAGCCGAAGGCATAGTCGGCGGTCAGGAAGAACCAGCTGTCGCCCCCGTCCTCGACCAAGGCGCCCCCGGTGCCCACGGCCAGCGCATGGGTGTCATAGGCCCAGTGGAAGCCATAGGGCGAGCAGGCCTTGCCCGTCAGGTCCGCCGTCGCCGCCCCGGTCACGAGGTCGATCTTCTTCTTCTCGGCGCTTAGCGCCTGCACGGCCAGCGCGACCGACGAGGTCGTCAGTTCCATGATCGCGTCCACCTGCTCGGTGTCATACCACTGGCGCGCGATGTTGCTGGCAATGTCCGGCTTGTTCTGGTGGTCGGCCGAGACGATCTCGACGGGCGCGCCCAGGACCGTGCCCCCGAACTCCTCGGCCGCCATCTTCGCGGCCTCGACCGAGCCCAGGCCGCCGAAATCGGCATAAACGCCCGTCTGGTCGTTCAGGATGCCGATCCTGACCTTGTTGTCGGAAACCTCGGCCCAGGCCGGCACGCCCAGCAGGGCCGCGACCGCGACCGATGCGAAAAACCTCGCCATGTTCTTCCTCCCTTGTCTGGGTGTCTTGCGCAGCTATTCCCGCGCAGCCCCGTTCCTCCGCCGCGCAGACTGTCCAATGCGCGTTCCGCTGGCAAGCGCCCGCAAGCAGCCTGGGCAGGATTCCCGCTGCAAGTTTAAGCGTTTGGGAAGGGGATACCCCAGGGTTGCGGGAACCGGATGGCACCTTTGGCCGCTATAATCCTCAGCCGCCCCGGCCAAGGGGCATCAGCTTCGCGCCCGTGCACCGCCCGAGGCGCCACAGGAAAGAAGGGAACCTTCGATGGTCAGGACGATGATTTCCACGGCGCTGGCGGCCGTTCTTCTTGCCGCGCCCGTGCAGGCGCAGGACGTGGGCGAGATCGTGGGCGGCATCGCCCGGCAGTATCTGCAGCAGGAACAGGACCGCGCCGCCTTTGCGCAGGCGCAGCAGACGAACTCGCTGTCGGCGTACCAATCCTACCTGCGCCAGTTCCCCAATGGCGCCTATGCCGAACAGGCGCGCGAGCGCGTGCGGCGGCTGGGCGGGACCGTGGCAACCACCGGCAGCCAGTCGAGTGCGGGCAGTGCCTCGCTGTCGGCCGACCAGCGCGTTGCCATCCAGCGCCGCCTGAACGCGCTCGGCTACAATACCAACGGGCTGGACGGCAGCTTCGGTCCCGGCACGCGCCGTGCCATCTCGCTGTGGCAGCGCGACCGCAACTATCCCCAGACCGGCACCCTGACCTCGGCCCAGGCGACCGAAATCCTGCAAGGGCGCGCGCCCGCTGCAAGCGGCTCGGCGTCGAACACGGGCGCGGCTGCGGACGGGGCCCCCGCGCGGGCCGAGGCGGCGCTGAACCTCAGCCGCCAGCAGCGCGCGGCCGTGCAGGCCGGGCTGACGCGGCGCGGCTTCGACACGCGGGGGGTGGACGGGGTCTTCGGGCGCGGCACCCGCAACGCGATCGCGGCCTGGCAGCGGGCCAATGACCTGAATGCGACGGGCTATCTGACCGGCAACCAGTTCGAGCGCCTGACCGCGCGCTGATCCCCCGGAAGGCAAGGGCCGCCCCGAAGGGCGGCCCTTTCTTTGTTTCAGCCCGCCAGGTCGCCCGACAGCAGGTAGGAGGGCAGGTTCTGGAAGGACACCGGCCGCAGGAAGCGGCGGATCGACAGCGTGCCAACCGAGGTCGCGCCGAAGTTGGTCGAGGCCGGATAGGGTCCGCCATGGACCATCGCGTCGGCGACTTCGACGCCTGTCGGGAAGCCGTTGGCCAGCACACGGCCTGCCTTCTGCGCGAGGATCGGCAGCAGGCGGCGGGCGAGGTCCGCATCCCCGGGATCGGTATGCAGCGTCGCGGTCAGCTGGCCGGGGAAGCCGCGGGCGATCCGCTCCATGTCCTCGGGCGAGCTTGCGCGGACCACCAGACCCAGCGGCCCGAAGACCTCCTCGGCCAGGTCGTCCTCGCCCAGGAAGGCGTCGGCGGTGGTTTCGTAAAGGTTGGGCGAGGCGTTCCGCTCGGCGCTGTCGGTGGTCAGCACCGGCTTCACCGCGTTGGACTTGCCCATGCGGTCCACGCCCTGCCGATAGGCCTGGGCGATGCCGTCGGTCAGCATCGTCTGGGGCGCGACCTGTTCCAGCGCGGTGCGGGCGGCGGCGATGATCCGGTCGGCGTCCGGGCCGTCCATCACCACGGCGATGCCGGGGTTGGTGCAGAACTGGCCCGCGCCCATGGTCAGCGACCCGGCCCAGCCCTTGCCGATCTCCTCGCCCCGCGCGGCGGCTGCCTTGGGCAGCACGAACATCGGGTTCACCGAGCCCAGTTCCCCGAAGAAGGGGATCGGCTCGGGGCGCTGGGCGCAGAGGTCGAACAAGGCCCGGCCGCCCTGCAGCGAGCCGGTGAAGCCCACGGCCTTGATGCGGGGGTCGGTCACCAGCGCCTCGCCCACCTTGCGGTTGCCGCCCTGGATCAGGCTGAAGACGCCCTTGGGCATCCCGGTCTTCTCGACGGCGGCGAGGATCGCCTCGGCCACGATCTCGCCGGTGCCGGGATGGGCGGAATGGCCCTTGACCACGACCGGGCAGCCCGCCGCCAGCGCGGCGGCGGTGTCGCCGCCCGCAGTCGAGAAGGCCAGCGGGAAGTTCGAGGCGCCGAAGACCGCGACCGGGCCGATGGGCATCTGGATCATCCGCAGTTCCGGGCGCGGGGCCGGGGCGCGGTCGGGCAGGGCCGCGTCGAGGCGCCGGTCGAGGTAGTCGCCCTTGCGGATATGTTCGGCAAACAGGCGCAGCTGGCCGGTGGTCCGGCCGCGCTCGCCCTGCAGGCGGCCTTCGGGCAGGCCGGATTCCTGGGTGCCGATCTCGGTGATGGCCTCGGCGCGGGCCTCGATCTCGTCTGCGATGGTTTCAAGGAAGCGGGCGCGTTCCTCGCGCGTGGTCGCCGCATAGGCGTCGAAGGCCCCGGCGGCGGCGGCGCAGGCGCGGGCGACCAGATCGGGGGTGCCCACCGCGAAGTCATGTGCCGGGCCATGCGCGGGGCTCGACCTGAACGTCGCCTCGCCCGCGACCCATTCGCCGCCGACCAGGTGCTTGCCGTGAGGGGTGAAGCCTGACATCCGAGGATCCTTTCGCTTGTGCCGCCAGCTAGGGGGGAACGCCCGGTGCTGGCCGATGCAAGGACACATCCCCCGCCCGCGCCCCGGCTGCAAGGGCAGGGAAGCGGCTTTTTCGACCGGGGCCTTGCGGGCCCCGCGCCTAGATCCCGCGCATCAGGCTCGGCACCTCGCCGGGCAGCTCGCGGGCAAGAAAGCCCATCATCCCCAGCCGCTCGGCCAGCCGCCGTCCCGCCTCGCCATGCAGCCAGACGCCCCAGCAGGTCGCCTCCCAGGCTGGCATCCCGCGCGCGCAGAGGCCCGCGATGATCCCGGTCAGCACGTCGCCCGAGCCGCCTGTCGCCAGCCCCACGCCGCCGCCGCCATAGACGATCAGCTCGCCGTCGGGGCTGGCGATCACGGTGGTCGCGCCCTTGATGAGCACCACCGCCCGCAGCCTCCGGGCCTGTTCCAGCACCACCCTCTCGCGGTCGGTTTCGATTTCCTCGGCGGAAAGGCCGGTCAGCAGCGCCATCTCGCCGACATGAGGGGTCAGGATCGCGCCGCCGGGCAGGGCGGCGATGGCTTCCTGCCGGTCGATCCCGGCGCAGACGGCGGCCGCGTCGATGATGACGGGGGCGCCGCCCGCATGGGGCAGCAGCGCGTCGAGGATCACACCCCCGGCCCCGGTCGTCCCCACGGCAGGGCCCAGGGCCAGGCAGTCGCAGGGGGCGAGCTTGTCCGTGATGGGGCTGCAGTCGGCGATCTCTCCGTCAGGGTCCGTGGGAAGGGCGAAGATACCGGATTCGGGCATGGCCATGCCGGTCGGGATCGCCAGGGGCTCGGGCAGGGCGATCTGCACCTTGCCCGCGCCTGCCCTGAAGGCGGCGGTGGCCGTCAGCGTCAAGCCGCCCGGCACCAGAGCCGAGCCGCCCACCAGCATCACCCGGCCGCGGCTGTTCTTGTCGGTGTCCTCCGGATGGACCGGCAGCGGATGGCGGCGCAGCCAGGCCGAGTCCAGAACCTGCGCCCCGCTCATCCCCGGTGCCCCACGATCGGGTCGGGTTCGCGGGTGACGGGGGTGTGCTCGGCCTCCATCGGCGCGGTCACGTTGTAGCGGACCAGCGCCATGCCGCCGTCGGTGCCCTCCTCGCCGGCTTCCCAGCGGTATTCGGTGATGGAACAGTTGGCCACGTCCCCCTCGCGGTCGATGGCAAGGATCTCCTGCTCCGTCAGCCCCTCGATGACATAGCGCAGGCAGAGGACGACGACCTGGTGCGCCACGATCATCACCCGGCAGCCGCCGTGGTGCAGCCCGACCGTGTCCATCAGGGCCCGCAGGCGGAAGATCACGTCGCACCAGCTCTCGCCTCCCGGCGGGCGGTGGTAGAACTTGCCCAGGCTGGCACGCAGCTCGGCCTGCTGGGGATGTTCCGCGCGGATGCCGAGGCCCGTCAGGCCGTCGAGGATGCCGAATTCCTTTTCCCGCAGCCGCTCGTCCAGGTGGATGCGGGTGCCCTCCGGGCAGCCCCCGGCCTCGCGGAACAGGCGCGCCGTTTCCATCGCCCGGAGATAGGGCGAGGCGAGGACGACGTTCGGCCGCCCTTCCTCCTTCCCCTGCGAGAACCAGTGGCCCAACGCGCGGGCCTGCTGCTCGCCCAGGGGGGAAAGCGGCACGTCCACGTCCCGGCCCGTCAGGTCGATCCGGGGCAGGCCCTGCTGATAGGCGAAGTCGCGCGCCACGTTGCCCGCGCTTTCGCCATGCCGCACGATCCACAGCCGCTCGGGCCATCTTGGCGTCATTGTCGTCCCCCGTATCCGTCTGACGGACAACACGGGCGGGTGCCTTCGGGTTGCGCCATCGTGATGCTTGCGTCGCGGGGCAGGATGGCGCACCAACAGCGCAGAGCCGGACGAACCGGCCAGCAATCCCCTGCGCTTGCCCGCGGCCCAAGGACGAGGAGCAGCGCCAGAACCGACAGGATCAGGACCATGACGCTTTCGTTCTCTGCCCGCGCGCTGCTGCTGGCCTCGGCGCTTGCGCTTGCCCCGGCGGCTTACGCCGAAACCCCGGCCGACACGCTGGTGGTCGCCGCCCAGATCGACGACATCATCAGCCTGGACCCCGCGCAGAGCTTCGAGTTCTCGGGCAACGACGTCACCCAGAACCTTTATGACCGGCTGGTCGATTTCGACGCGCTGAACCTGTCCAAGGGCTATCAGCCCAGTCTCGCCGAAAGCTGGCAGATGAGCGAGGACGGGCTGACCCTGACGCTGACCATGCGCGAGGGCGTGAGTTTCCAGTCGGGCAACCCGGTGCGCGCCGAGGATGCCGCCTGGTCGCTGCAGCGCGTGGTCAAGCTGAACAAGGCTCCCGCCTTCATCCTGACCCAGTTCGGCTTCACGCCGGAGAACGTGGACCAGATGATCACGGCCGAGGGGCGTACGCTGACCATCCGGCTGGACAAGCCCTACGCGCAGTCCTTCGTGCTGAACTGCCTTGCTGCCAGCAATGCCGCCGTCATCGACAAGGAAACGGCGATGGCCAACGCGCAGGGCGACGACCTGGGCAACACCTGGCTGTCCACCAACGGCGCGGGCTCGGGTCCCTACAGCCTAGCCGCCTGGCGCCCGAACGAGGTCGTCCAGCTTGTCGCCAACGAGAACTACTGGGGCGGAGCGCCCGCGATGAAGCGGGTGATCGTGCGCAACGTGCAGGAATCCAGCGCCCAGCGCCTGCAGCTCGAGGCCGGCGACATCGACGTTGCGCGCAACCTGACGCCCACCGACGTGGACGCCCTGGCGGGTAACCCCCAGATCAAGTTCAGCGAGGAGCTGAAGGGCCGCATCCTCTACATGGGGCTGAACCAGAAGGACCCGCTGCTGTCCCAGCCGCCCGTGATCGAGGCCATGAAATACCTGGTCGATTACGCCGGGATGGAGGCCTCGTTCCTGAAGGGGCAGTGGAAGACGCACCAGGCCTTCCTGCCCGAGGGCTACCTTGGCGCGCTGGAAGAGAACCCCTGGACCTATGACATCGAGAAGGCCCGCAAGATCCTGACCGACGCCGGAATCACCAGCGGCACGGTCACCACCAAGGTGCGCGACATCCGCGAATACCTGGACGTGGCGCAAGCCCTGCAGAACGCGATGGCCCAGGTCGGCCTGACACTGGAGATCGAGCAGATGACCGGCGCGCAGGTGCTGGACGCGTATCGCGCGCGGCAGGTGCCGATCTTCCTGGGCGAATGGGGCCCGGACTATGCCGACCCGCAGACCAACGCGGGGACCTTTGCCTATAACCCGAACAACGCGGATGACGCGGGGCTGACCGGCATCCTGGCCTGGCGCAACGCTTACGCGGTGCCGGCCGACATGAACGCCACCGTCGAGGCGGCGGTCGTGGAACAGGACACCGAGAAGCGCCGCCAGATGTATGTGGACCTGCAGAAGCGCTATCAGGCCGAGGCGCCGATCATCCCGCTGTTCCAGCGCGTCGCGCGGGACGGGATGCAGGCCAACGTGCAGAACTGGTCCACCGGCGGCTCTGTCATCAGCGCGCCCTACAAGCAGGTCACCAAGGGCGAGTGATCCGGTGAGCCTGGACACCACCCAAGTGCCGGGGCCGCAGCCCCGTCCCCGCAGCCCCGCCTGGCGGCGGCTGCGCGGGGCGGGCGGCGTGCTTCTGTCGCTGGTCCTGACGATGCTGGGGCTGCTACTGGTGACCTTCATCATCGGTCGGGTCATGCCGATCGACCCGGTGCTGAAGGTCGTGGGCGAACGCGCAACCCAGGCCCAGTACGAGGCGGCGCGCCAGGCCATGGGTCTTGACCAGCCGCTGGTTGTCCAGTTCCTGACCTATATCGGGGATGTGCTGCGGGGCGACTTCGGCCGCTCGATCTCGACCGGGCATCCGGTGGCCGAGGACTTGCGCCGCGTCTTTCCCGCCACGCTGGAACTGGCAAGCCTCGGCACGCTGATCGGTGTCGTCATCGGCGTGCCGCTGGGCGTGGTCGCGGCCGCCAACCGGGGGCGCTGGATCGACCAGGTCGCGCGTGTCGTGGCGCTGGTCGGCTATTCGGTTCCGATCTTCTGGCTGGGGCTGATGGGCCTTCTGGTCTTCTACGGCATCCTGGGCTGGGTCGGCGGGCCGGGGCGGCAGGGCATCCTGTTCGACGGCATGGTGGACACCCGCACCGGCCTGATGCTGCTGGACACGGCGCTTGCGGGCGATTGGCCCGCCTTCCGGGACGCCTTCAGCCACATCATCCTTCCCGCGAGCCTCCTGGGCTACTTCAGCCTTGCCTACATCAGCCGCATGACGCGCAGCTTCATGCTGGAACAGCTGTCGGCGGAATACATCACCACCGCGCGGGTCAAGGGCCTGCCGGAATGGCGAGTCGTCTGGAGCCACGCCTTCCGCAACATCGCCATCCCGCTGATCACCGTCATCGCGCTGAGCTTCGGCTCGCTTCTGGAAGGCTCCGTCCTGACCGAGATCATCTTCAGCTGGCCCGGCATCGGCAGCTACATCACCAAGGCGCTGCTGGCGGGCGACATGAACGCGGTGCTGGGCGGCACGGTCGTCGTCGGAACCTGCTTCGTGGTGCTGAACCTTTTGTCCGACATCCTGTACCGCGTCCTCGACCCGAGGTCGAAATGAGCGACGTTTCCCTGCGCGACTGGCTTCTGACGGAAGCGCCCCAGACCCGGCGGCAGGCGCGGCTGGGGACCTTCTACCAGGGCTGGCTGGTGTTCCGGTCCAACCACCTGGCCCTGCTGGGACTGGTGATCCTGGTCCTGCTGGTGGGCACCGCCCTCTTCGCCCCCTGGATCGCGCCGCAAAGCCCCTTTGCGCAGGACCTGGCCGACCGGCTTCAGCCGCCGTCCGCGGAACATTGGTTGGGCACCGACGCGCTGGGCCGGGACATCCTGTCGCGGCTGATCTGGGGCTCGCGCATCACGCTGTTCATCGTCGGCACGGTCGCGCTGATCTCGCCCCTGATCGGGCTGCTGATCGGAACGATCGCGGGTTTCGCGGGCGGCTGGGTGGACCAGGTCCTGATGCGGATCACCGACATCTTCCTGGCCTTTCCCAAGCTGATCCTCGCGCTGGCCTTCGTGGCGGCCCTCGGCCCCAGCGTCACCAACGCCGTCCTTGCACTGGCCCTGACCGGCTGGCCGCCCTACGCGCGGCTCGCGCGGGCCGAGACGCTGACCATCCGCAACGCCGACTTCATCGCCGCGGCGCGGATGCAGGGCGCGTCCGCCCCGCGCCTGCTGATCCTGCACATCTGGCCCTTGTGCCTGTCCTCGCTGATCGTTCGCGTCGCGCTGGACATGGCGGGGATCATCCTGTCGGCGGCGGGTCTGGGCTTCCTCGGCCTTGGCGCGCAGCCGCCCGCGCCGGAATGGGGAGCCATGATCTCGGACGGGCGGACCTATATCCTCGACCACTGGTGGGTCGCGGCCATGCCGGGGATCGCGATCTTCCTTGTCAGCCTCGCCTTCAACTTCCTGGGCGACGGGTTGCGCGATGTCCTGGACCCCAAGGGGGCGGGCGAATGAGCGCACTGCTGTCCGTCCGCGACCTCCGCGTAAGCTTCCCGTCGAGGCAGGGGGTGTTCGAGGCCGTGCGCGGCGTCTCTTTCGACCTCGGGCGCGAACGCCTGGGCGTGGTGGGCGAAAGCGGCTCGGGCAAGTCCATGACGGGCCGCGCGATCCTGGGCCTTGTCCGCCCGCCAGGGCGGGTGACGGCGCAGGCGCTGACCCTGGGCGGTCAGGACATCCTGAACCTGCCGGAACGCGAGCGGCGCCGTATCCGGGGCCGCCGCATTGCCATGGTGATGCAGGACCCCAAGTTCAGCCTGAATCCTGTCATGCGCGTGGGCGACCAGATCGTCGAGGCCTACCGCCTGCACAGCGGCGCTGGCCGCGCGGCTGCGCGCCTGAAGGCGCTGGAGATGCTGGAGGCCGTCCGCATCCGCGATCGCGAGCGGGTCTTCCAGTCCTATCCGCACGAGGTTTCGGGCGGCATGGGCCAGCGTATCATGATCGCCATGATGCTGGCCGCCGGCCCCGAGATCCTGATCGCGGACGAGCCGACCTCGGCGCTGGACGTGTCCGTGCGGGCCGAGGTGCTGCGGATCATGGACGACCTGGTGCGCGACCGGGGCATGGGGCTGATCTTCATCAGCCACGACCTGAACCTTGTCGCGCAGTTCTGCGACCGGGTGCTGATCATGTATGCGGGCCGGATCGTGGAGACGCTGGCCGCCCGCGACCTGCACGCCGCGCGCCATCCCTATACGCAGGGATTGCTGAACAGCCTGCCCCGGCTGGACGCGCCGGTGGAGCGCCTTCCCGTGCTGGAACGGGCCGAGGAATGGCGCGAGAGGCCGCTGGTCGATGCCTCGATGACCGAGGCTCTGCCCGGGGGTCTGCGTTGAGCGCCCCCATCCTGTCGGTCCAGGGCCTGCGCGTCTGGTTCGGCCATCCGCCCGACCGGGTGGACGCCGTGCGCGGCGTGGACCTTGTGGTGAGCCGCGGCGAAAGCTTCGGGCTGGTGGGTGAGTCCGGGTCGGGCAAGTCCACTGTCCTGCGCGCCACCGCGGGCCTTGCCCCCGACTGGTCGGGCCGGGTCGAGGTCTCGGGCGAGACCCTGTCGGGTGCGCGCCGCAGTCCCGCCTTCCATCGTCGCGTGCAGATGGTCTTCCAGGACCCTTATGCCAGCCTGCACCCCCGCCACACGGTGGACCGGGTACTGGCCGAGACGTTGACGCTGCAGGGCATGGACGACATCGACCGGCGGATCGTGCGCCTGCTGGACGACGTGGGATTGGGGCGCGGCTTCCGCTTCCGCTATCCGCACCAGTTGTCGGGCGGCCAGCGCCAGCGCGTGGCCATCGCCCGGGCGCTGGCCGGAGAGCCCGAGCTTCTGCTGCTGGACGAGCCGACCTCGGCGCTGGACGTGTCGGTGCAGGCCGAGATCCTGAACCTGCTGACCGACCTGCGGGCCGACCGCGGGCTGACCTACCTGATGGTCAGCCACGACCTTGCCGTGATCGGGCATCTCTGCCAGCGGCTGGCGGTGATGCAGGCGGGCGAGATCGTGGACCGGCTGGAGGTCGCGGACCTGCGGGCGGGCCGGGCGCAGAACGCCTATACCCGCCACCTGATCACGGCCTCGCAGTACCAGCGGGCCTGAGCCCTCAATCGCCCCGGCGCAGCGCGGGCAGGCCTACGCCCGTCGCGTCGAAGCCGCCGTCCACGGCGAGGGTCTGGCCCGTGACGAAGCTCGCGTTCTCGGAACACAGGAAGACGATCCCCTCCGCGATCTCGCGCGGCTCGCCATAACGGTTCAGCGGGATGGCGTCGTAATAGGCGGCGATGATCTCGGGCGCATGAACCGCCATCGCCAGCTTGGTGCGGACGGGGCCAGGGGCGATGCAGTTCACGCGGATGCCCATCTCGCCCAGTTCGGCGGCATATTGCTTGGTCAGGTGGATGACGGCGGCCTTGGAGGTGCCATAGGCCACCCGCAGCGTGGACGCCCGCAGCCCCGAGATCGACGCGATGTTGACGATGGCGCCCTTGGTCTCGGCCAGGGCCGGGGTCAGCGCCTGGGTGCACAGGAACACGCCGTCGAGGTTCGTGGCCATCACCTCGCGCCACTGCTCGAAGCTGACCGAGGGCGCGCGGGAAAACAGCGCCACGCCCGCGTTGTTGACCAGCGCGTCGATGCGGCCGAAGCGGGCCAGCGCCTGATTGCGCATCCGGTCCACCTGCTCGGGGATGGAGACGTCGGCCACGATGGGATGGACGCCCTGCAGCGTGCCCGAGGCAGCGGCCAGTTCGTCCCCGTCGCGGTCCACCATCGCGACCTGCCAGCCGCGTTCAAGGAAAAGCTCGGTGGCGGCAAGGCCGATGCCGCGCGCGGCCCCGGTGACGAGGGCAACTTTGGTGGTCATGGTCAGTCCTTGGATGGTTCGATCAGGATTTCCAGCGTCACGCCCACGGGGTTCGCCCCGCGCGCCAGCACGCCGTAAAAAATGGTGCCGTCGATATCCACGACATCGATGGGCAGATGCGCGCGGCTGGCTTCCACCCGCGCACTCGCGAAACGCAGCTCGGTCGCAAGGCAATCGACGCGCGCGCCGTCAGTGAACAGGATATGGTCGATGCTTCCGAGGCCGTGGATGCGGACTTCGGTCCAGCCTGCCTCGGCACAGAGGGCCTCGACGGCGGTCACGACATCCCCGCCCGGCGCGATGCGGGCGATGAGGCCGGGGGCTTCGGGCAGGCCGCCCGAGACTTGGAACAGGGTGAAGTTCGTCTCGGCATCGGGGCGCGAGTCGAACCAGGCGTCCCGCGCCCCGATGCCGGTCACGGGTGCATCCTGCGCGACCACGCTGTCCAGCGGCAGCAGGTGTCCCATGGCCCTTTGTCCGCCCGAGCCCCAGATGCCGTGGCAATGCAGGAACGCCGCGCCGTCGCGCTGGCCGACGCTGGCCGTGGCACTCTCGATCCGCACCGGCCCTGCGGGGGCATAGGTGTCGGAGTACCATGCCGCGTGCGAGGCATCGCGGGACAGCGCCGGCAGGACATAGCGCATGGGATCGCAGGTCACGCCGTCCAGGAAGACCACGCCCCCCGGACAGCCCGCCTCGGCGAACAGCCGCGCGACCCCGGCCATCGCCGTCTCGCCCGTTCGCAGGGTGCCCGCGACCGGCACCAGCCGCGTTCGCGCCGCCTGCACCCGCTCGGGCGCGCGCGGGCCGGGGTGGACCATGCGCGCCACTCCTGTTTTCGGGGACTCCGAGTCCTGCAAGCCCCCGGCCAGTTCCAAGGTCATGCCTGCGCGTCCCCGGACAACTCGCGCCGCTCAAGCTCCTCGCGGATCATCTTCTTGGTGATCTTGCCATAGGCCGATTTCGGCAGCGCGTCCCACATCACGAAGCGGCGCGGCAGCTTGTAGCGCGAGAGCTTGCCGTCGAGATGCGCGGCCAGGTCCTCGGCCGTGACCGATGCGCCCTCGCGCGGGACGCAGACGGCCCAGCCGACCTCGCCCCACAGGGGGTCGGGCATCCCCAGCACGGCGACCTCGCTGATGGCAGGGTGGGTCAGGATCTTCTCCTCGACCTCGCGCGGATAGACGTTCGAGCCGCCCGAGATGAACATGTCCGACCGCCGCCCGGTGATGTAGAAGAAGCCGCGCGTGTCCATGTGGCCGAGATCGCCCGTGCGGAACCAGCCATTGCGGAAGGATTCCGCATTGGCCTTGGGGTTGTTCCAGTAGCCCGCGAAGACGGCGGGGCCTGTCACGCAGATCTCGCCCGTCTCGCCGGGGGCAAGTTCGTTGCCGCTGTCGTCCTGCACCTGCACCTCGACACCCGTGCGGGCAAAGCCGCAGCTGCCGGTCAGGCCGTCGTCACTGGCGCTGTGCAGGTATGTCGGCAGGACGGTGATCGCGCCGGTGACCTCGCCCAAGCCGAAATACTGGACCAGCACCGGCCCCAGCACCTCCAGCGCGCGCTTCTGGTCCTCGCGATACATCGGCGCGCCCGCGTAGATGACATAGCGCAGCGAGGAGCGGTCGGCCGAGGCCGCCACCGGATGCTCGACGATCAGCTTGAGAATCGTGGGCACCGTGAAGATGGTCGAAACGCGCCATTCCGCGATCAGGGCGCAGACGGTCTCCACGTCGAATTTCTCGGACGGCATCAGCACCGTCTTCACCCCGCGTGCGACCTGCGTCAGCTGGTGGACCCCCGCGCCATGCGACAGGGGCGCCACCACCAGCGAGGCGTCCTGCGGCGTCAGTCCCGGCATCAGGTCGGCCAAGTGGTTCGTGACCACAAAGGCCATCTGCCCGTGGGTCAGGACCGAGGCCTTGGGCCGCCCCGTGGTGCCCGAGGTGAAGAAGAACCAGCAGGGATCGTCGCGGTCCACCACCGCCACCTGCGGGCGCTGGCCCATGTACTCCTCGGTCAGCGCCTCGAGAGAGGTGCCGAAGCCGTTCCCGCCGATGGAGAGCGTGAAGCCCAGATCGCCGCAGGCCGCCGCATGGTCAGGGAAGGCCGCGTTGCAGACCATCCCCACCGCGCCCGAGGCCTGCACCTGCCAGGCGACCTCGTCGGGCGTCTGGCGGAAGTTCGCGGGCACCCAGATGCCGCCCGCGCGCCAGACGGCGAACATGGCCTGCATCATCTCGGGGCAGTTCTGCGACTGGCACAGCACCCGGTCTCCCTTCCTCAGCCCCAGCCGGTCCTGAAGGGCAGCGGCCAAGGCATCGGTGCGGGCCTCGAACTCGGCCCAGGTCCAGCGGCGCTCGCCCATGACCAGCGCGATCTCGTCGGGCAGGCGGCGGGCGGACTGCGTCAGGAACGTCGCGAGGTTCATCACCCGCGTGGACACCGGCAAGGCCTTCGCAGCAACGCCCGCAGCGGGCAGGGTCGCGTCGTTCATTTCACCCTCTCGAGGATCGAGCA
Organism: Paracoccus niistensis; assembly: GCF_042432925.1. Lineage (NCBI taxonomy): Bacteria > Pseudomonadati > Pseudomonadota > Alphaproteobacteria > Rhodobacterales > Paracoccaceae > Paracoccus > Paracoccus niistensis. The sequence goes on from NZ_JBHLWE010000041.1 coordinate 91,110, forward strand.
GTAGTTGGCGACCGCCGCGCCCCCCATGTTGAAGACACCGGCGAGCTTCGCGCCGGGCACCTGCATCCCGCCCGCTTCCCCGGCCAATTGCAGGCAGGCCATGACGTGCTGGCTGACGCCCGTCGCGCCGATCGGATGGCCGCGCGACTTGAGCCCGCCTGAGGGGTTCACCGGCAGCGCGCCATCCATGCGGGTGGTGCCGTCGCGCACGACCTTCCAGCCCTCGCCGGGCTTGGCGAGGCCCATCGCCTCGTATTCGATCATCTCGGCGATGGTGAAGCAGTCATGCGTTTCCACGAGGTCGAGATCCATGATCTGGACCCCCGCCTGATCCAGCGCCTGCGCCCAGGCGCGGTGGGCCCCCTCGAAGGCGATAGGGTCGCGGCGGGACAGGGCCAGCACGTCGCCCGCCTGCGCCCGGGCGCGGAAGCGGATCGCGCGGGACAGTTGTTCCGCCATCTCGGCATCCGCCAGCACGATCGCCGCCGCTCCGTCCGAGATCAGCGAGCAGTCGGTGCGCCGCAGCGGCCCCGCCACGCGGGGGTTCTTGTCGGACGGCGTGTTGCAGAACTCGACCCCGAAGTCCTTCTGCATATGGGCATAAGGGTTGCGGGTGCCGTTCTCGTGGTTCTTGGCGGCGATCATCGCCAGTTCCTCGGACCGGTCGCCGTGGCGCTGGAAATAGGTGTTGGCGATCTGGCCGAAGACGCCCGCGAAGCCGCCTTCCACATCGGCCTCCTCGGGGACATAGCTGGCGGCCAGAAGGATGTCGCCGACCTCGGCCACCGGGGTCGCGGTCATCTTCTCGGCCCCGATCACCAGCGCGATGCGGCCCCGCCCCGAGGCGATGAAGTCGGCGGCGGCATACAGCGCGGCCGAGCCGGTGGCGCAGGCGTTTTCCGTCCGCATGAAAGGCACGCCCGCCAGTTCCGGCGTTCCCATCGCCACCAGCGCGCCCTGGAAGTCCTGCCGCGAGAAGCCGTTGTTCCAGACGCCGACGAAGATGCCGTCCAGTTGCTCGGCGGTGACACCGGCATGGGCGAGCGCCGGGCCCGCGACCTCGGCCATCAGGGCGGTGGTGTCGGGGGCCTCGGACTTGCCGAAGCGGGTGTGGGCCCAGCCCACGATCAGCGGTTCGGTCATGGTTTATCCTCTTGCGGTGCGCAGCGTCGGTTGCGGCGCGGGCGTCGCGCCGGGGGTGAGAGGGCGGGCGAGGCGCGCCTCGATCAGCGCGGCCTCGGTCCGCAGCAAGCGGACCAGTTCCGGCTGACGGGCAGGCCCCATGCGGCTGTCGATGGCGGCAATGGTCAGGGCGGCGGCGGGGCGGCCGTCGGGCCAGAGGACCGGCACCGCCACGCCCCAGCTGCCCGGCACGACCCGGCCGGGGTTCAGCGCGAAGCCGCGTTCCCGCGCCAGCGCCACGTCGGCGGGCAGATATGCCGCCGCCTCGCCCATGCGGGCGAAGGTCGCGGGCGCGATGCGGTCAAGGGTGGCGACGGCCTCGTCGGGCGGCAGGGCGGCGAGCAGGGCGATGCCGCCCGCGCCGACGCCCGCCGGATTGCGGTCGCCCGCCAGCAGGGCATGGGTGCGGATGGGGAAGGCGCCTTCCTCGCGCATCAGGCAAACGACCTCGTCGCCCTGCGACACCAGCAGGAATGCGCTGTCGCCGCTGTCCCGCGCCAGCCGGGCCACGCAATCGGCGGCCTGTTCCGCCATGTCATGCCGCCGCCCGGCCCGGAGGCCCAGAAGAAAGGCGCCTGTGCCCAGGTGATAGGCCCGCGTGCCCGCGTCCTGTTCGACCAGGTGCGCGCCCATCAGCGAGATCAGCAGCCGGCGGGCGGTTGGCTTGGCCACCCCCGCCGCCTGCGCCAGCGCCGCGAGCGACGAGCCCTCGGGCGGGGCGCGGCCCACGGCGGCCAGAAGCGCAAGCGCCCGGTCCACGGCCTGCGCCCCGCCCGAAGGGGCGAGAGAGGCCGCAAAAAAGGACGCCTGCGCCGCCATGTCAGGCCAGCGCCCGGCCGACCGAGCGTTCCAGGATCGCCCAGGCCTCGTCGCCGAACTTGCCCTTCCATTCGGCATAGAAGCCCGCCTCGCGCAGCTTCTGCTCGAAGGGGGCGGGATCGACCTCGTTGATGGTCATGCCCGCCGCTTCCAGATCGTCACGCAGCGACTGGTTCAGCGCCATCACGTCCTGCCGCTGGACCATGGCCGCGTCGTTGAAGTTCTTCGACACGATGGCCTGCAGGTCCTCGGGCAGCGCGCCCCAGGCGCGGCGGTTGCCCAGCATCCAGAAGCCGTCCCACATGTGGTTGGTCAGCGAGCAGAACTTCTGCACCTCGTTGAGCTTCGAGGTCGAGATGATCGCCAGCGGGTTTTCCTGCCCGTCCACGATCCCCGTCTGCAGCGCCGAATAGACCTCGGCGAAGTTGATCGAGGTCGGCGCCGCGCCGAGCGCCGTGAACATCGAGGTCCACAGCGGCGAGACAGGCACGCGGATCTTCATGCCCTCGAAATCGGCGGGCGCGGCGATGGGCCCGCGTGACGAGGTGGTCTGGCGGAAGCCGTTGTCCCAGATCTTCTCCTGCACGATCAGCCCGCCCTTCTCGATCTCGGCGCGCGCATAGGCGCCAAGCTCTCCGTCCATGGCGGACCAGACGGCGTCATAGTTCGGGAAGGCGAAGCCCACGCCGTTGACGGCGGCGTTCGGGATCAGGGTGGACAGGATCAGCGGCGAGAGCAGGAAGAACTCGACCCCGCCCGAGCGCAGCTGCCCCAGCACATCGGTGTCCGCGCCCAGCTGGTTCGAGGGGAACACCTGAATGTCCACGCGCCCGTCCGACTCCTCCATGATCTTCGCCACGGCCTCGGCGGCGCGGACGTTGGTCGGGTGGGTCATCGGCTGGTTGTTGGCCAGCTTCATGGTGAACTCGGCCGCGCGGGCGGCACCGGGACGGATGAAGGGCGCGGCAAGGCCGAGGGCGGCGGCCCCCATCAGCAGGGTGCGGCGGTTGGTTTTCACGGGTTGTCTCCTCCCAGAGAACTGCTTCAGATGAAGGCGGTGGAAATGGCGGGCACGGCGGCGATCACGCCAAGGCCCACCAGCAGCGCGACAAGGTAGGGCCAGATGCGGCCCATCACGGCGTCGGGCGAGATGCCCGCGATCTTGCAGGCGATGTAGAAGCCGATGCCGATGGGCGGCGCCATCAGCCCGATGTTCATCGCGGTCACGATCACCATGGAATAATGGATGTCGTTCAGCCCCAGGGCGCGGGCCAGCGGGAACATGATCGGCGCCAGAAGGACGATGGCAGGCAGCCCTTCCAGCACGCAGCCGAGGATCAGGAAGATCACGATGGACGCGAGCATGAAGATCACCGCCCCGCCCGGCAGGCCGGTCATGATCGCGGTCAGGTCGCGGGCAAAGCCAGACTGCGTCAGCGCCCAGGACATGGCCGAGGCGGTGCCGAGGATCAGCAGGATCGCGCCCGACATGGCGACGGTTTCCACCAGCATTGGCACGATGCGCCGGCGCGGGATGCCGCCGTAAAGGACCACGCCGATCCCGAAGGCATAGACCACGGCGATGGCCGAAACCTCGGTCGCGGTGGCGATGCCGCCGCCGACGAGGCTGCGGATCAGGAAGGGCAGGACCAGCGCGGGCGCCGCGACCAGCAGGGTGCGCCCGATGACGCCGGGGCGGGCGCGGCGGACGCCGGTCATGTCCTCGTCCCGCGCCTTCCAGCGCGCGAGGATCGCCAGCACCAGCAGCAGCACCATGGCGATGACGAAGCCCGCCTTGAACAGGCCCGCGATGGACACGCCCGCCGCCGAGCCCAGCACGATCAGCACAATGGACGGCGGCACCGTGTCGGCCATGGCCGCGCCGGTGGCCAGCAGCGCCGTCATCTCGGCCGGCGAATGGCCCCGCCGGCGCATTTCGGGAAACAGCGCCGGGGCTACCGTTGCCATGTCCGACACCTTCGACCCGGAAATCCCCGAAACGAGGAACATCGAGCCGAGCAGCACATAGCTCATCCCCGCCTTCACATGGCCCAGAAGCGAGGCGAGGAAGTTCACGATGGCCCGGCCCATCCCGGTCTCGTCGAGGATGCAGCCCAAGAGCACGAAGACCGGCACCGACAGCAGGATCAGCGAGGACATCCCCTCGTCGATGCGCCCCATCATCACGAAGACCGGCGCGTTGCTGGCGAAGGTCAGATAGGCGAGCGTCCCCGTGGCGAAGCAGAAGGCGATGGGCACGCCGATGGCCAGAAGAAGTGCCACGACCAGCCCGAGGAAGATCGGCAAGTTCCAGTTGCCGAAGCTGGCAAGAGTGGGTTTCCCCGCCCACAGCAGCCCCGCGAGGGCCCCGACCAGCAGCAGCGAGGACAGGATCGCGCCCCAGTTGCGGGTGCGGACGGTGGCAAGGACCATCAGCAGCGCCATCAGCCCGATCCCGGCGGGCAGGGCCGAGGCGCGCCAGGACATCGGCAGCCCCAGCGCGGGCGAGGTGACGAAGGATTCCTCATAGGCGTAGCTGACCGCCTCGGGCAGCAGGCGCAGCAGCAAGATGCAGGTGACGACCAGCCCCGCGACCTCGACCCACCCCCGGATGCGCGCGGGGATCAGCGGCAGGAAGATCGTCAGGCGCAGATGCTCGTGCCGGTCAACGGCGACGGCCGAGCCCAGCATCGCCATCCAGATGAAGGCCAGCGAGGCGAGTTCGTCGCCCCAGACCAGCGGCTGATGCAGGACATAGCGGCAGACGACATTGGCCAGCACCGTTGCCATCATCACCGCCAAAAGGGCCGCGGCGGCAAGCTCGACCGGCCGCATCCAGGCCTCGGCCTTCTTCGGCTCGGTCAGCGTCTCGATGCCGCCCAGCGCCACCTCGGCGCCGGGCTGTTCGGCCAGTTCCATGCCCTGTCCCCCTCTGCTCCACATGCGTTCCATATGATGGAGCGACAGGTGGTTTTCTTCTGCCCGGCAATGAACACCATCCGCAAAGGACGCGGCAAGCCATAAAATTGCTTGAAGAGGGTCATTCCACGCTATGAAACCTCTGTCGAAGCCAAGTAGGGCTTTCCGATCTTGCGCTGCCTTTCCTCGGCTCTCGCCTGCGGCTGCGCAGGTGGGAAGAAGCGGACAGCTGCCAAGAACCTGTCGGCCCCGGCCTGCACACCTCGGACCAAGGTCGCAGAGGCGGACAGGCCACAGATCTCGTGATATAAATGCAACAAATTCGAAACTGTTAATAAGTGGTTAATGACAATTGAAAACCGAAAGGCTAATTGACCTGCATTCAACGGACCTCGGAGTTTATCCATGATGAAGACCACTTTCCTCGCGGCTCTTATTTCCGGCAGCGCCGCCGCTGCAATGGCCGGTGGCTATGCCGCCCCGGTCGTCGAAGTGGCACCTGCCGCCCCGGTCGTTGTCGCGGCCGAACAGCCCACCGGCGATTGGACCGGTTTCTATGCCGGTCTGCAGTATGGCAAGACCGAAGCCGATATCGACGGCATTGACGTCGATGGCGACAACTACGGCGTCCATGCCGGTTACCTGCGCGACTTCGGCCGCTTCGTCGGCGGCGCCGAGCTGTCCTATGACAAGCTGGACGACTTCGACGTCGCGGGCATCGACGTCGATGGCGACGGCAACCTGCTGCGCGGCAAGCTGCTTGCCGGTTACGACGCGGGCAAGCTGCTGCCCTACGCTGCGATCAGTCTGGGCCGTCTCGAGATCGACCTCGGCGACGACGAGGAAAGCGAAACGGGCGTCGGCTTCGGCCTCGGCGTCAAGTACATGGCGACGCCGCGCTTCATGCTGGGCGCCGAGTGGATGCGCAACAACTTCGAGTTCGACGCTGGCGCGGGCTCGGACATCGACGTTGATCTCGACACGCTCAGCCTCAACGCCGCGTTCCGTTTCTGATCGGCTTCTCTCCTGCCTCTCCTGGGTGCTGCAAATGCGGCACCCTTTTTTATCTTTAATCTCGGATCTGTCTAATTCGACATTTTCCGGTTTCAAGTGAAATTGATCGCACGTAATCTTGATGTATTAACAGATCGACTTTCCGATCTCCCGCTTGATGTACCTGCTTCGGAGGTGCGAATGACCTTGGCCGAGATATTCAGGCGCCAGCATGCAGGCTTCGCGGCAGACCCGCGTCCCGACCTGAAACGGCGGCAGCATGCGCTGGCGCAGCTCGCAGCCGCGGTCCGTGCGCATGAGGCCCGCCTGATCGCCGCCGTGGATGCCGATTTCGGCGGCCGCCCCGCTGCCGAAACGCGCCTGCTGGAACTGCTGCCGCTTTACGACCAGATCGCCCATGCCCGTCGCCACCTGCGCGGCTGGATGCGGCGCCGCCGGGTCGCGGGCTCTCGCTTCCTGTGGCCGGCAAGGGCCTTCTACGAATACCAGCCCTTGGGCGTGGTTGGGGTGATCGGCGCCTGGAACTATCCGGTCCTGCTGACGCTCGGCCCCATGGTCGATGTGCTGGGCGCCGGCAACCGCGTGCTGCTCAAGCCCTCCGAGCTTGCGCCGCATACGGCCGAGGCGCTGGCCGCGCTGCTGGCCGAAGCCTTCCCGCTTGAACAGGTCGCGGTCGTGACCGGCGATGCGGAGGTTGCCCGCGCCCTGACGCGCCTGCCGCTGGATCACCTGGTCTTCACCGGCTCGACCCGCGTGGGGCGCGAGGTGATGCGGGCCGCCGCCGACAACCTCACCCCGGTCACGCTGGAACTGGGCGGCAAGTCGCCCGCCATCCTGCACGACAGCGCCGACCTGAGCCGTGCCCTGCCGCGCCTGATGACGGGCAAGCTGCTGAACGCGGGCCAGACCTGCGTCGCCCCCGACTATGCGCTGGTCCCGCCCGGGCGCATGGAGGACTTCGAAACGCAGGCCCGCCGCGCCGTTGCCGCCATGTTCCCGAACGGGCTGAACGGGGATTATGCCCGGATCATCTCGGACCGGCATCTCGCCCGATTGCAGCGTCTTGTGGCCGAGGCGCGCGAAGGCGGCACCCGCCTCGTTGAACTGGCACCCGTGCCTGCCGGTGCGAACGGCCGCCTCATGCCGCCGACGCTGGTCTTCGACCCGCCCGAGGACAGCGCCCTCATGCACGAGGAGATCTTCGGCCCCGTCCTGCCGGTCATCCCTGCGCCGACACTGGACGATGCGCTGGCCTTCGTGAACGCAAGGCCGAGGCCGCTCGCGCTCTACTACTTCGATGACGACAGGACGCGGCAGGATCGGGTGCTGGCCTCCACCATGTCGGGCGGTGTGACCTTCAACGACTGCATGTTCCACGTGGGCCAGCTGAACCTGCCCTTTGGCGGGGTGGGGGCCAGCGGAACGGGCGAATACCACGGCTTCGACGGTTTCGCGCGCTTCTCGAAGAAGCGCCCGGTGATGGTGCAGCCGCGGCTTGCCACCACGGGCCTTGTCCGGCCGCCTTGGGGCGCACGCCGGCGGCTGATCGGCGCGATGCTGGCCTTCGCGCGCCGCAGCGCCGGGCGCTAGCGCTCCGCCTCGTCCATCAGCCCGCCGACCCAGCGGGCGGCGAGCCATGTCGCGGGGATCGTCAGCGGCACCGCGACGATCAGCGTGGCGACCGGCGACAGGCTGGGCCCGCCGGCCGAGGCCGAGATCAGCCCCAGCATGAACAGGTTGATCGCCACCGCCCCCCAGACGAAGGGCGACAGGATCAGACCCAGCCGCCACAGGTTCCTTTTAGTGGCTGGTTCCGTCCGAGAAGGTGATCTTGTTCCAAACATTGTACTTTCCCGAGGGCTTCCTCATCGGCAGCCGCCGGACCTCCTCCAGCGTCTTCGCATCATAGACGACCACCGCCCCGTCGTCCTCCCAGATCGAGACCAGGGCATACTTGCCGTCCCTGGTGAACTCGGTATGGGCCACGGTCTTGCCGGGGGCGGGGTTGACGGTCTTGACGATCTCCAGCGTCTGCTTGTCGATGATATGGACCTCGTCCTTGTGCGGGCCGAAGAACACATCCGCCCAGACATAGGGCGAGGTCTCGTGGCTGCGCAGGAAGAAGCCAGGGCCACTGGTCTTGATCTGCTTGACCAGAGTCCAGTCGGTCATGTCGATCACCGACAGCACGCCCTCGTCCAGGTGCGGCGTTGCCATGACCTTGTGTCCGTTCCGGTCCCAGGTGATGCCGGACCCGAGATGCGGCATCCCCGGCAGCGGCAGCTCGGCCACCTTGCCGCCGCTGGTCAGGTTGATGACCACGCCCTTGGTGCCCTCGCGGTTGGTGCCGATCAGGTTCTTGTAGCCGGGGTCGAAGAAGAAATCGTCCAGCGGCTCCTCGGTGCGGATGCGGCGGCGGGCGAACAGCCCCTCCTGCGCGCCGAAGGCCTCGGTCGCGTCCTTTTCGAAGCTGTGGACATAGCCGTCGTAGAAGGGCCCGGCCTCGGGGTCGGTCGCCACCTCCCAGATCTCGGGCGCGTCCTTCAGCGCGAGGATGAAGCTTTTCCGCTCGGGCGCCTGGTAGACGGCGCTGACCCGGCTGGGGGTGCCGTCCTTCGCCGCGACGTCGATCACGCGCACGGGCTCCAGCGTTTCGGTGGACAGGATCGTCAGCGTCTGCGGCAGGTAGTTGGCGACGGCGAGCCACTGGCCGTCATGGCTCATGGCGATGTTGCGGCTGTTGAGGCCCGCGCGGACGCGGCCGACCTCCCTGAGCGACCAGATGTCGTATTTCTCGACCCAGCCGTCGCGGGACATGACGAAGACGTAACGTCCGTCAGGCGAGAACTTCGGCCCCCCATGCACCGCATAGGGCGTGCCGAAGCGGTCCAGCACGTCGAAGGTATCGCCGTCCAGCACGCTGACATGATGGTCGCCGGTTTCCACGACCAGCGTGATGTTCATGGGATCGGCGGTGAAGACCGGCTTTTCGGCTGGGGTGTAGTCCGCCACCATCTCGCGGCTGGCCTCGATGTCGGCCACGGTCCAGCTTGGCGTCTCGGCCAGCGGCGCCTTGATGAACTCGACCAGCGCGGCGATGCGCTCGGGCGAAAGCTGGTCGGCGAAGCCCGTCATCTGCGTCGAGGGACGGCCGTGGGCGATCACTTGGTCCAGGTTCTTCGCCCGCGTCAGCGTCTCGGGAATCAGCGCGGGGCCGGTGCCGCCCAGCCGGTTCTCGGCATGGCACGAGGCACAATGCTCGGCGTAATCCGCGGCCGCATCGGCCCAGCCTCCGGTGGGCAGCAGCGCCAGAACAGCAACGATCGCGATGTCTTTCGGCCTCAAGTATCCCCGCCGGAGGCGTCTTTCAGAAGAAACGATGCGCGGGGTCATGGCTCTTTCCACGGAAGGGTCTCACGGTCAGGCGTTCGAGATCGTCCTCGACCCCGATCTCGGCATTGGACAGGTAGCAGGCCGGGTCCTCGGCCCAAGGGTCGCCAGTCAGCTGCAAGGCGCGGATGCGGGTGTTGCCGCCGCAGACGTCCTTGAAGGCGCAGGCACCGCAGCGCCCCTTCAGCGGGCGTGGCCGGGTCCGCAGCGTCGCCAGCATGGGATCGTCGCCCGTCCACCACTCGGTGAACGGCTTTTCCTTGACCGAGCCCACCGTGTAGTCCGACCAGTAGGTGTCCGGATGGACCTTGCCCTGCGGGTCGATGTTGGCGACGCCGAGGCCCGAGGAGTTGCCGCCCCAGGCCACCAGATGCTCGCGCACATGGGCCACGGTGGCGGCGTCGAAGTTCCGCTCGGCCCAGCGCATGAACCAAACGGCGTCGGCGTCGTTGTTGCCGGTCACGATCTCCAGCGGCCGGCCGTTCGAGACCGCGTCCCAGCCGCGCTCTATCAGCAGGTCCATGGCGCGTCGGGTATGGGCGTGCTCCTGGTCCTCGCCCCGGTGCTTGTCGCCGCGGCCGGCATAGACGAGATGCGACAGGTAGAACTTGTCCACGCCCTCGGATTCGCAGAGGTCCAGCATCAGCGGCAGCTGGTCGCCGTTGTCCTTCGTGATGGTGAAGCGCAGGCCCACCTTGACGCCCCGCGCCTTGCAGGCGCGCACGCCCGCCAGCGCATTGGCAAAGGCGCCCTCGACCCCCCGGAACCAGTCGTTCGTGGCCCCGATCCCGTCAAGCGAGATGCCGACGTAATCGAAACCCAGCGCCGCCACGCGGTCCGCCACGCCCGGCTCGCCCAGCTTCGTGCCGTTGGTGGACAGCGACAGGTGGCGGAAGTCGAGTTGCCGCGCGCGTTCCGCCAGTTCCCAGAAGTCGAAGCGGGACAGGGGCTCTCCCCCCGACAGGATCAGCGCGGGGATGCGGAAGGCCGACAGGTCGTCCAGCACGCCCAGCGCCTGCTCATGCGTCAGCTCGCCCGGAAAGACGTGGTCCGAGCTGACCGTGTAGCAGTGGCGGCACTTGAGGTTGCAGGTGCGGGTCAGGTTCCAGATCACCACCGGCTTGACCGAGCCCGGCGTTCCCCGCCGCCGGACGGGCGTGGGTTCCACAAGCTGGTGCATGTACTGGGTCAGGCGGAACATCGGCGGCCCCTTTCATTCATCGCGCAGGCGCAGCCCGGTCTTCTTCAGGATGCGGGTCGAATAGAGGATGTCGTGGCCCCGGCAGGCGTCGCCCAGAATCGCGGCCACCTCGGCGCGCTTCCCCTCGACTTCCGCGCGGCTTTCGCCATGCAGCATGGCGAACAGGTTGTAGGGCCAGTCGGGCAGGGCGCGCGGGCGCTGGTAGCAATGGGTCACATAGGGCAACGCGCCGATCCGGGCGCCCAGTTCCGAGATGCGGTCGTCGGCCACGTCCCAGACGCTCATCCCGTTGGCGGTCATGCCAAGGGCATAATGGTTCGGCGCGACCGCGATGCGGCGGATGATGCCGCGATCCTGCATCGCCTTCATGCGGGCGATCACCTCGGGTTCGGTCAGCCCGACGGCCTTGGCCACCGCCGCGTAAGGCGCAGCGACCAGCGGCAGGCCCGCTTGCGTGGCCCGGATGATGCCGCGGTCGATGGGGTCCAGCGCGGTCATGCCTGCACCCGGAAGCCGATGAAATATTCTTCCAGCTTGGGAAACAGCATCACCTTCAGCCCCGTCTCGCCCTCGATCGCCTGCGCCGTCCGCTCGATCCCCTCGGGCGAGTCGGTCGCCAGCACGAACCACATGTTCAGCGCGTGCGTGCGTTCATAGTTATGCGCGACCTCGGGATGCGCATTGACCTTGGTCAGGACCTCGTCGAAGCGATCCACCGGCACGGCCATTGCGCAAAGACAGAAGGCCCCGCCCATGGCGGCGGCGTCGAAGAAGGGGCCGAAGCGGGTGATGGCGCCGAGATCGCGCAGGCGGGCCAAGCGGGCGATCAGGTCGTCCCCGGTGATGCCCAGCGCCGCGCCTGCGTCGTCATAGGGGCGGGGTGTCAGGGGAAAGCCGTCCTGAAGGGCGTTCAGGATGGCGCGGTCGGTGGGGTCCAGCGCCTCGGGCGGCAGGACGGTGCGGGAGGGACGGGTCATGCGGCCTCGATCAATGCGCCGCGCTGCTTGAAGCAGCGGGTCGAGAACAGGATCTTGTGCGGGACATTTGCCAGTTCCGGCAAGGTCCGGGCGCGGTCCAGAACCTCCATCGCCTCGGGGCGGGACCGTGCGTGGATCATGCAGAAAAGCGGCCAGTCCCAGACACCCGTCACGAGCCGGCGCTGGTAGCAGAGCGTCACGCCCGGCACCTGCGCCAAGGCGCGGCCCGCAGCTTCGATGGCCTGTTCGGGCAACTGCCACACCACCATGGCGTTCGCCGCCCAGCCGAGCGCTCGGTGGCGCACGATCACGCCCACGCGCGTCAGGATGCGGGCCTCGGCCAGCGCCCCGATGCGGGCGATGATCTCGGCTTCCTCGCGGCCCAGCCGTTCGGCCAGCGCTGCAAAGGGGGCGGGCACGAGGTCCAGCCCCTCGGACAGCGCCTGCATCAGCGGGCGGTCGTCCTCGCGCAGCACCTCCATGTCGGGCGCGCGGTCCAGCCCCAGCGGCTGGCGCGGGCCGCGCAGGCGGAAGCCCAGGTCGATGTTGAAGGGCCGCACCAGCGGCAGCGACAGGACCGGCAGGCCGGAGGCCGCCTCGATCCGAGCCAGCGCGGCGGCAAGTTCGGCGTCCGAAGGCGCCGTGGCGACGAACCACAGGTTCCAGTGGTCCTCGCGCAGATAGGAATGGTTCACGCCCGGCTCGGCGCCGACGATGGCCGCGACCTCCTCGATCCGGTCCTCGGGGATCGCCAGCGCGGCCAGCGTCGAGGCGCCCGCCGTGTTCGGCCGGCAGGTCGCGCCCACGCGGCTGATCCGGCCGCAGTCCTGCAACCGTTCCAGCCGCTCCAGCACGTCCGCCTCGGTCGTCCCCAGCGCCTCGGCCATGGCGGCGAAGGGATGGGACACCAGGGGCAGATCGCGCTGGAACTCGTCCAGCAGGCGGGTGTCGAGACAGTCGGGCGAAAGCTCGGTCATAGGCCGGTCCTGTGGGCGCGGGCGGTGAAGAAGATGCCGGACGGGGCCTGGGCCTCGATCTCTCCAAGCTTTTCATAGGTGCGGGCGTCGTGGATCACCACCTTGTTGTCGTCCCGGGCCGACAGCCAGACCTCGCGCCCGCGCGGGGTGAACTCCATGTGCAGGATGCCCTTGCCGGGTTGCAGTGTCTGCCTGACCTCGTGGGTCACGCTGTCGATCACCTGCACGGTGCCGTTGTCAGGGGTGGCGAAGTTCACCCACAGTTCGCGCCCGTCGGGCCGGGCCGTGACGAAGACGGGCTGGCCCGCGACATCGGTGCGGCCGGTTTCCTCGCCGCTGGCCGCGTCCACCCACAGGACCTGGTGCAGCCCCACGGCGGGCAGGGCATAGGTGGACCCGGCCAGCGTCCAGCCCTGCAGATGCGGCATCTTGTAGACGGGCAGGTCGGGCTGGTTCTTGCCATAGTCGGGCAGGATGCGGCGCGGCTGGGGCGGGTCGGCCCACATGTCGATGGTGGTCAGGCCCTTTTCCCCGAAAAGCCCGACGATATAGGTCCGCCCGTCCGCTGTCATCAGCGCGTCATAGGGGTTCGCCCCCACGCCCTCGATCTTCGTGACCTGCGGGTTCGCGGGGTCTTCCGAGTGGTCCAGCACCCAGACCTCGCCCGTGTCCCAGGTCGCCACGACAAAGCGCGAGCCGGGCGCATCCGCCAGCCCCACGGTCTTGGACCCCATGGGCACGTCCGCGACCTGCTCCAGCGTGTCCGCGTCGAAGACCTTGACCCCGCCGGGTTCGTAGTTCGACACCGCGACCAGCCTGCCGTCGTCCGAGATCGCGCCGCCGATGGCGTTGCCGCCCTGCACGATGCGGTTTTCCAGCGTGCAGGTCAGGATGTCCACCTTGGACAGCCCGCCGTCGCGGCCGAAGACATAGGCGAAACGCTCGTCGGGCGAGAAGGTCAGCGAGGCATGGGACAGATCCCCCAGCCCCTCGACCCGGCAGAGCGCGGCGCGGTCCGACTGGTCCACGACCAGGACCGAGCCCGTCGCGCGCTCGATCACCACGCCCAGGTCACCCGTGCCGCGCGGCCCCTCGGCGGGACCGGGCAGGGTCGCCGGCACTGGTGCAGCCGTCTGCGCCAGCGCGGCGGCAGGGGCGATCAGGGCAAGCGCGGCAAGACAGGCGCGGATCATTCGGTCTTCTCCGTCTTCAGGTAGTCGGCGATCCACAGCGCCTCGGCTTCCGAGATCAGGGGCCGCCAGGGCGGCATCGCCGTGCCGGGCACGCCATCGAGAATGATCGCGGCGAGCCCCTCGGGGTCAAAGCCCTTCAGGTCGGCGGGGGTGATGGGCTTGCCCAAGCCTCCCTTCATCGTCAGGCCGTGGCAGGAGCCGCAGTCCTGGACCACCATGTGCTCAAGCTCGGCCTGCCGTTGCGGGGAAATCTCGGACGCCAGCGAAACCGAGGCCACGGCCGCAAGGGCAGCCGCGATCAGGCCGGCGTCAGCCATTTCCGACGACCCGCAGGTGCGCCGCACGCAATTCGCGCGGCAGGGGCAGGGCGGCGGTGTCGTAAAGACCGGCGACCCGGCCGATCATGAAGAGGACCGGCGCCTCCATCGGCGCGCGGGCGAGGTCGGCGCCGATCTGGGTGAGGTTCGACAGCATCCGCGCCTCGCGCGGGGTGGTGGCATGGGCCACGGCCAGCACCGGCAGGTCCACGGGCATTCCCGCGGCAATCAGCCGGGCGGCGATCTCGGCCATGTTCGCGGCGCCCATGTAGACGACCAGCGTGGTGTCGGGGTCGGCGAGGCTTTGCCAGTCGAGGTCCAGCACCTCGTCGCGGGCCCGGTGCCCGGTGACATAACGCACGCCCGTGGCGAGCCCGCGATGGGTCAGCGGCACGCCGGTCGAAGCGGCCGCCCCCTGCGCGGCGGTGATGCCGGGGACATAGGAATAGGTGATGCCGGCGGCGGCGAGTTCCTCGGCTTCTTCCGAGCCGCGGCCGAAGATCAGGGGATCGCCCCCCTTCAGGCGCAGCACGGTGTGGCCCTCGCGGGCGAGGCGCACCAGAAGCTCGTTGATCTGGTCCTGGGGAACGGAATGGAAGCCTGCGGACTTGCCGACGGAAATGCAGCGAGCGGCGGCGGGAATCAGCGCCATGATCTCGGGGCTAACCAGCCGGTCGTGGACGACGACCTCGGCCGATTGCAGCAGGCGCATCGCGCGGACCGTCAACAGTTCGGGGTCGCCCGGTCCTGCGCCGATGAGATAGACCTTGCCCGCCATATGCCTGTTCCCTTGCGGCTTTCTGCTGGGGATGGAGAGGCGCGCAGTCTGCCTGCGCGCCCCTTCTTGCGTTCCGACGATCAGTAGACGTCGTTCTGGGTGTTGTAGACGTTGAACTTGCCGGTCGGCGTCACCAGGCGCTCGTCCTTGATGACCTTCTTCAGTTCCAGGGTCTTGTCGTCGATCACGACGATGGCCGATTCCTGGTCCTTGCCGTTCCAGACCGAGAACCAGATCTCGGTGCCGTCCTTGTTGAACTCGCCCTGCACCACGCGCGGCTGGCCTTCGGTGATCTCGGCCATTTCCGCGATGTTGAGGGTGATGATCTCGGGATCCGAGCCGTCGCCCTTCATCTGCGTGGTGTCGAAGACGGCGACCGAACCGGACACGGCCGCGTCGGGGTTCAGCGTGGCGTCGACATACAGGTATTTCGAGTTCGGGTGCGTCTTCACGAAGAGCGAGCCGCCCCCGAGCGCCGGGAAGCTGTCCACGATCTTCCAGGCGTTGTCCGGGTGGCCTTCGGGATCGGTGCCGATCAGGGCCACCGATTCGTCGCCCAGGTGCGAGGTCGCCCAGACCGGCCCGAAGGTCGGATGGGTGAAGTTCGCGCCCCGGCCCGGGTGCGGGGTCTCGCCTCCGGTGTCCGTGATCGCCGCCAGCTTGCCTTCCTTGGTGTCGATGACCACCAGCTTGCCGCGCGCGTTCGCCGCCGTGATGAAGTAGCGCTTGGTCGAATCCAGGCCGCCATCGTGCAGGAAGCGCTCGGCCTCGATTTCCGTGACCTTGAGGTTCTTCAGGTCGGTATAGTCCACCAGCTGGATCTTGCCGGTTTCCTTGATGTTGACCAGGAACTCGGGCCGGTAGTGCGAGGACAGGATCGCCGCCACGCGGGGTTCCGGGTGGTAGGTCTGCTCGTCATAGATGTTGCCGCGGGTCGAGACGATCTTCAGCGGCTCGAGCGTCTGGCCATCCATGATGACGTACTGGGGCGGCCAGTAGGCGCCGGCGATGGCGTACTTGTCCTCCCAGCCTTCCATCTTCGAGGTCTCGACCGAACGCGCCTCGGCGCCGATCTTGATCGTGGCGACGATCGAGGGATCCTCCATCCACAGGTCGATCATGTCCACCTTGGCATCGCGGCCGATGACCAGCAGATAGCGGCCCGAGGCGGACATCCGGCTGATGTGCACGGCATAGCCCGTGTCCAGGACCTTGCGGACCTCGTAGGTGCCGCCGTCGATCAGGGCGATCTGGCCCGCGTCGCGCAGTGTCACCGAGAACAGGTTTTCCAGGTCCCAGTCGTTCTGCTTCTCGGTCGGACGCTGTTCCGGAGGAACGATGACCTTCCAGCTGTTCCGCATCTCGGGCATCCCGAACTCGGGCGGCGAGGCGGGGTCCAGCAGCAGGTAGTTCGCCATCAGCGTCACCTGCTCGGGCGTCAGCTGGCCCGAGGTGCCCCAGTTCGGCATCCCGGCCGGAGAGCCGTATTCGATGAAGCTGTGCAAGTAGTCGAAGCCCAGCTCGCGCGTCAGGTCGGGCGTCAGCGGCTTGCCGGTCGCGCCCTTGCGCAGCACGCCGTGGCAGCCCGCGCAACGCTCGAAGTAGATGGTGTTCGCCTCGTCGAACTGCGCCTGGGTCAGGGCCGGAATGCCTTCCGGCGCCCCGGGGGCCGGAAGCGATTCCTGCGACAGCGTGGTCAGGGCCGGCTCGTACTGGTCCTGGGGCTTCGAGGTGTGGTCCTGAACCTCCGACTCGACGGCCTTGTGTTCCTCGCTGGGCAGTTGTGCGCCTTCCGAGCGCGGCAGTTCTTCAACCGGTGTGTCGGGGCCGGCGACCGGTCCTTCGACGGTGTTCAACTCGGCTGCGGCTTCCGTGCCGGCCGCCTCGCGGGCGGACTGGGTTCCGGCGGCGGCGTCGGTCGGCGCCTGCGCGTCGGCCGGGGCGGTCTCGGTCGTGGCCGTGGTGGGGGCCGCGCTGTCATTCGCCGGGGCGGTCGCTTCGGCAGGTGCGGCGGGGGCAGGCGCGGCGGTCTGGGCCGCCGCGATGCCCGCGCCGAGCACCATGGCCAGAGCCGCAGACGCCAGAAGCGATGTCCTGGCCGTATGCGCTGGGAACTTCATGAAGATTCTCCATTCTGCTGGTGAGGCGAGGATGACGTTAGCGCCCCTAGATCACAAGTCTTTGACTTCGGTTAAGGCACGCGCTGAAGTTCCGGGCGAGTGTTGTGTTCTTCCTGCGGTTGTGGCGTCTGGCCGCGCCCGCAGGATCGCTGGGTCCATCAGGGAATGTCCATGAACCTGCCCGCGCCCCTTCGCCGCCTTGCCCGCGCCGCCGCGATCCTGTCGCTGGCGGCCCTGTCCCTGGTGCCGGTCCCGGCGACGGCTCAAGCGCCGGCTTCCGGTTCTTCGGCGCCCGCCCAGGCGATCGCGCCCGCAGCCCCCGATGCGGGCCTTGCCGCCGCGCTGTTCCAGCTGCCCCCGGGGCGCCAGCCCACCGTCGCGCGCCAGGAGGCCCCCGTTCCCGGCTGGCGGGTCGAGGCCGACGGCGATCCCTTGGGCCTGATCGGCTCGACCTGGGAGCTGGCGAACTCGACCGGCTATTCGGGGCGTCCGCTGGACGTGCTGGTGGCAGTCACGCCCGACGGGCGGGTGGCAGGCGCGCGGCTGATGCGCCATGCCGAGCCCGTGCTGACGCTGGGCATCTCGGACGCTGACATCGCGGCCTATGTGGACGGGTTCCGCGGCTATGACACGAACCAGTCCGGCGACGGCGCCGAGGGCCTGCCGGACGTGATTTCCCGCGCCACCGTCTCGACCGGGGTGATCCGCGACGGCATCCTGCGGACCGCGCGCATCCTGGGCACGGCGCAGGGCGAGGGCGGGGTGATCGACCGCGTGACCTATGCGCCCGCCGACTGGGCGGCGCTGGAGTCCATGGGCGCGCTGTCCCATGCCCGCGCCAGCATGGCGGATGCCGCGCAGGCCTTTGCCGGGGCGCGGCAGGTGCCGACCCCTTCGGACAAGCCGTTCCTAGAATTCTGGACCGGCATCATCGACACCCCCACGGCGGGCCGCAACCTGCTGGGCCAGCAGCCCTTCAACGCCGTCGCGGGCGCCCGGGCCTCGGGCGAGGCGCTGCTGGCGGTCTTCTCGCGCGGGGCCACCGGCCATCGCGGCACCGGTTGGAAGCGCGCCGGAACCTTCGAGCGGATCGCCGTGACGCAGGGTGAGGTCACCCTGACCCCCACCGCCGAGGGCTATACCCAGGTCAACCGTATCGCCGCCGAGGGCGCGCCGTCCTTCACGGAACGCAGCGTGTTCCGCATCGACGCCGACCCGGAACGCGGCGGCATCGACCTGACGCAGCCCTTCACCGTGACCGTCACCACCACCCGCCCCGCCGCCGACGGCGGCACCCTGTCCCTTCCGCTGTCCGCGCAGGTGAGCGTGCCCGAGGCCTTCCGCCTGTCCCCGCCCGTGCCCGAGATCCCGCTGTGGCAGCAGTTCTGGCAGGCCAAGAAGCCGCAGATCGCCGTGGTGGGCGCGATGCTGGGGGTGCTGGGGCTGATCCTCTTCGGGCAGGAATGGCTGGTGCGCCGCGCGGGGCTGTGGCGGCGCGTGCGGCTGGTCTACCTGTTCGTGACGCTGGTCGTGCTGGGCTGGGGGCTGAACGCGCAGCTGTCCATCGTGCAGGTGGTGGCCTTCCTGCACGCGCTTCTGTCGGGCTTCCGCTGGGAAACCTTCCTGGTGGCCCCACTGATCTTCGTGCTGTGGTCGGCCGTGGCGCTTGGGATGCTGTTCTGGGGACGCGGGGTCTTCTGCGGCTGGCTCTGCCCCTTCGGCGCGCTGCAGGAACTGACCAATGCCGCCGCCCAGCGTCTGGGGGTCCGCCAGATCGCCGTGCCGCAGGCGCTGCATGAACGGCTGTGGGTCATCAAGTACACGCTGTTCGTCGCCATTGTGGCGCTGTCCTTCTATTCGATGGAGCGGTCGCTGGTCCTGGCCGAGGCCGAGCCCTTCAAGACCGCGATCTCGATGTATTTCCTGCGGCCCTGGCCCTTTGTGCTGTATGCGCTGGCGCTGCTGGGCGCGGGGCTCTTCATCGAGCGCTTCTTCTGCCGCTATGTCTGTCCGCTGGGCGCCGGGCTCGCGATCCCGGCCAAGCTGAAGGTCTTCGACTGGCTCAAGCGCCGGCCCCAGTGCGGGCGCGAGTGTCGCCTGTGCGAGACGAAATGCCCGATGGGCGCCATCGACCCGCTGGGGCGCATCAACCCCAACGAATGCGTTCTATGCCTGCGCTGCCAGACGATCATGGACGACGAGAACACCTGTCCCGTCCTCAAGCGCCGGGCGCGGGGCGCAGGCGGCGGATTCAAGGCCCCGCCCATTCCGACCGCCCCGGCGACCGGCCCCGTGCCGCCGCCGCTCGAACCCACCCAGGTGCCTGCGGGCGCCCATGCCGGCGCCGCGGCGCCGGGCTCAGACCAACCGCCGGCCTTCCGGTCCCAGCAGGTGACGTCATGACCATGACCGCTTCCTCCGCCCCAACCCCGTCCTTGCCCATCCTCTTCCGCGACGGCTGGCGCGTCTTCTTCATGGCCGCGGGCCTTTACGCGGTCGCGGCCATCGCCGTCTGGCTGCTGTGGACGAGCGGCGCGGCCGAGTTGCCCTTTTCCCCCGGTCCCATCGCCTGGCACGCGCACGAGATGGTCTTCGGCTTCGCCAGCGCGGCGCTGGGCGGCTTCTTCCTGACCGCCGTGCCGAACTGGACCGGCGCGCCCGCGCCCTCGGACCGCTTCGTGGCGCTGGTCGCGGGGCTGTGGCTGGCGGGGCGGGTCGCGGTCTGGTTCTCGGGCGCGCTGCCCGCCGGACTGGTGGCGCTGGTGGACCTGGCCTTCGTGCCGGTTCTGGGCGCGCGGATGGTGGCAATGCTGATGATCAGGCCCAAGCCCCAGAACCTGATGTTCATCGCCCTGCTGACGCTGTTCTGGACCTCGAACCTCCTGGTCCACCTCGACTGGATCGGCTGGAGCGCGACCGAGGCGCAGGGGATGCGCGGCGGGCTGCTGACGGTTTCGGCCATGATCGCGGTCTTGGGCGGGCGCGTTACCCCGGCCTTCACCCGCAACGCGCTGCTGCGCGCGAACCCCGCCGCCCCTGTCCCGGTGTCGCGCAAGCCCCTTGAAATCGCGGGCGTGGCCCTGCCGATCATGACGGCGCTGCTGGCGCTGGCAGGCGCGCCCGATCCGCTCACGGGCCTTGTCGCCACAGGGGCCGGGATCGCGGCCGGAATGCGGCTGGCGGGCTGGCGCGGGCTGTCCACTCTGGGCGATCCCATCGTCTGGGCGCTGCACGCGGGCTATGCCATGCTGGCTTTGGGGCTGCTGGCCTGGGGGCTGGCGCTGCTGGGCCTGGGCTCCGAGATCGGCGCGCTGCACATCCTGGGCGTCGGCGCCATCGGCGGCATGACGCTGGCGGTGATGAGCCGCGCCAGCATCGGCCATTCGGGCCGCCCCCTGCGCGCGCCCGCGACCGTGGCGCTTGCCTATGGACTGATCCCGCTGGCGACCCTGCTGCGCTGGGCGGCCTCGGCCTGGCCTGGCTCGTTCCACGCGGCGGGAACGCTGGGCGCGGGGGCGCTGTGGATTCTGGCCTTCGTGCTGTATCTTTTGGCGCTGTGGCCCATCTGGACCACGCCGCGCCCGGTCAAGGGAAGCGCCTCATGATCCTGCCCCGCCGCCGTTTCCTTGCCCTGTCGGCCTGCGCGCTGGCCTCGCCCTCTGCCGCTGCGCCCGCCCGCCACCACTGGCGGGGCGTGGCGCTGGGTGCCGATGTCGCGCTGACAGTCGAGGGTGGCACCCCCGCCGCCGCCCGCGCCTTCTTCGCCGAATCTGAGCGCGCGCTGCGCCTGGTCGAGCGGCGGTTCTCGCTTTTCGGCGGGTCCGAGCTGATGCGGCTGAACGCGCTGGGCCGGCTGGCCCATCCGTCCGACGACATGCTGGCGCTGCTGGACCTGGCCGGGCGTGTCAATGCCGCAACCGGGGGCGCCTTCGACCCGACCGTGCAGCCGCTGTGGCAGGCGCGCCGTCTGGGACAGGACGAATCGCCTGCCCGCGCGCTGGTCGGCTGGGAAGGGGTCCGCGCCGATGCGGCCGAGATCCGGCTGGCCCGGCCCGGCATGGCGCTGACCCTGAACGGAATTGCCCAAGGCTTCGCCGCCGACCGGCTGGCCGAGGTGGCGGCCCATCATCGCCTGGGCGACCTTCTGATCGACGCGGGCGAGGTCCGTGCGCTGGGCGCCTCGGGCTGGCAGGCCCGAATCGAGACGCCTGACGGGGGCCTGGTGCGCGAGCTGACGCTGCGGGGCAGGGCGCTGGCGACCTCGGCGCCCTTCGGGACGCGGATCGGCCCTGCCGGGGACCGGGCGCATATCCTCGGGCCGCAGGGCCAGCCGCCGCGCTGGGCGCTGGTTTCGGTCAGCGCCGACAGCGCCGCCCTGGCCGATGCGTTGTCCACCGCCGCCGTGCTGATGGAGCGTCCCGCGATCGACGCCGCGCTGCGGTCCTTCCCCAAGGCCCGGCTTGAGGCGCTGGTGTCGCTCTGACAGTGCAGGAAAAACACGGCCGGGTCACAGTCCGTTGACTTTGGACAAGGCTTGGTCCCACGCTGCCGTTATCCGTATGATTGTGTAAACTGCTCGAAGGGACCGCCGCCATGAGCGACGTCATGACCAAGAGCATGGCCCGCAACGTCTTCTACGGCGGGTCATTGTTCTTCATCGCGATATTCGGCGCGATGTCCGTCCACAGCCACCTTTACGCCGTCAACGTCTCGACGGACAAAGCCGCCCTGACCGAAAGCGTCGTCGCCGGCAAGCTGGTGTGGGAAAACAAGGCCTGCATCAACTGCCACACGCTGCTGGGCGAGGGCGCCTATTTCGCGCCCGAACTGGGCAACGTGATGAAGCGCTGGGGGGTCCAGGACGATCCGGATGCCGCGGTGGAGACGCTGAAGGCCTGGATGGACGCCATGCCGACGGGGATCGAGGGACGGCGGCAGATGCCGCAGTTCAACCTGACGGACGAGGAATACCGCGCGCTTTCCGACTTCCTGCTGTTCGTAGGGTCGGTGAACACCCAGCAATGGCCGCCGAACGACGCGGGCTGAGGCGAGAGGGACAATCATGAGATACGCAACACAGAAGATCGCCTTCGCCTATTTCGGCGTGGCCATGGCGCTGTTCGCGCTGCAGGTCACCTTCGGCCTGCTCATGGGCTATGTCTATGTCCAGCCGAACTTCCTGGCCGAGATCCTGCCCTTCAACATCATCCGGATGCTGCACACCAACGCCCTGGTCGTGTGGCTGCTGCTGGGTTTCTTCGGATCGGCCTATTTCCTGCTTCCCGAGGAAGCCGAGCGCGAGATCCATTCGCCCGCCATCGCCTATCTTCAGCTGCTCATCATGGTGGTGGGCACGCTGGGCGCGGTGCTGACCTACATCTTCAACTGGTTCGCCGGAAACTACTTCATGGGCACCCAGGGGCGCGAGTTCCTGGAACAGCCGACCTGGGTCAAGGTGGGCATCACCGTGGCCGCGCTGCTGTTTCTGTACAACGTCACCATGACGGTGCTGAAAGGCCGCAAGACCGCGATCTCGAACGTGCTGCTGCTGGGCCTCTGGGGTCTGGCGCTGTTGTGGCTGTTCGCCTTCTACAACCCCCACAACATCGTTCTGGACAAGCAGTACTGGTGGTACGTCATCCACCTGTGGGTGGAAGGCGTCTGGGAACTGATCATGGCCTCGGTCCTGGCCTTCCTGATGCTGAAGCTGACGGGCGTTGACCGGGAAGTGGTCGAGAAGTGGCTTTACGTCATCGTCGCCACCGCGCTCTTCTCGGGCATCCTGGGGACCGGGCACCATTACTACTGGATCGGCCTGCCGGCCTACTGGCAGTGGGTGGGGTCGATCTTCTCGTCCTTCGAGATCGTGCCCTTCTTCGCGATGATGTCCTTTGCCTTCATCATGGTCTGGAAGGGCCGCCGCGACCACCCGAACAAGGCCGCGCTGCTGTGGTCGCTGGGCTGCTCGGTCCTGGCCTTCTTCGGCGCGGGCGTCTGGGGCTTCCTGCACACGCTGCACGGGGTGAACTACTACACCCACGGCACGCAGATCACGGCCGCCCACGGGCACCTCGCCTTCTACGGGGCCTATGTCTGCCTGGTGCTGGCGATCATCACCTATGCCGCGCCCATCCTGCGCAACCGCGATCCCTATAACCAGGTGCTGAACATGGCCTCCTTCTGGCTGATGTCGGGCGGGATGCTGTTCATGACCTTCACGCTGACCTTCGCGGGCACGGTGCAGACGCACCTGCAGCGGGTGAACGGCGAGGCCTACATGGACGTGCAGGATCAGCTGGGCATCTTCTACTGGATGCGCTTCGGGTCGGGTATCGCCGTGGTGCTGGGGGCGCTGCTCTTCATCTATTCGATCGTCGTCGTGCGGCGCGAGATCGTCGAGCCCGGACCCGCGCAGGTCCATCGCGACCATCTGGCCCACCGTACCCCGGCGGAGTGAGGACCATGAACGCTCATGCGGAAACGAGGGAGGGGGCGGACGCCCCCTTCTACCTGCCCCAGCGCGACGAGGTCGCGGTCTTCGAGGCGGCGGCCAGGAACGACCTGCCGGTGCTGCTGAAGGGTCCGACCGGCTGCGGCAAGACCCGCTTCGTCACCCACATGGCCGCGCGGCTGGGCCGGCCGCTTTACACGGTCGCCTGCCATGACGACCTGTCGGCATCCGACCTGATCGGGCGCTACCTGCTGAAGGGCGGCGAGACGGTCTGGGTGGATGGCCCCCTGACCCGTGCGGTGCGCGAGGGCGCGATCTGCTACCTCGACGAGGTGGTCGAGGCGCGCAAGGACGTGACGGTCGTGCTGCACCCGCTGACCGACGACCGCCGCATTCTGCCCATCGACCGCACGGGCGAGGAGCTGGAGGCGGCGCCGGGCTTCATGCTGGTCGCCTCCTACAACCCCGGCTACCAGAACATCCTCAAGACGCTGAAGCCCTCCACCCGCCAGCGCTTCGTGGCAATGGAGTTCGACTTCCCGCCGCCCGAGCAGGAGCGCGCGATCGTCGTGCAGGAAAGCGGCATCGACGAGCGCCGCGCCGCGCTGCTGGTGCGGCTGGCGGGCAAGCTGCGGGCGCTGAAGGGACAGGACCTGGAAGAGGGCGTGTCCACCCGGCTGGTCGTCTATGCGGCAACGCTGGTGGCGGGCGGCATGGACCTGAACCGTGCGATTTCGGTCGCGATGATCGAGCCTTTGACGGACGACGCCGACATCAAGCGCGGGCTCGCCGACCTGGTGGTGGCGGTGCTGGGCTGAGGTGTCGGACCGGGGCTCTGCCCCGCTCGGGCTTCGCCCCTTTCTCACTGAAAACGCGCCACTGGCGCGTTTTCCGGGCGCTCGAAAGCCCTGGATATTTTCACGAAGAAGAAAGGCGCAAAACATGGCCGCGCGCGTGGACTGGCACGAGATCGAGCCGTGGGAGCCCGAGGAAAGCATCGGCAAGCTGTGGCACGGGCTGGCCAGCGGCTTTGATACGCTGGCCGTGCACGAGGATGCGCGGGTCAACCTGTCCGAGGTCGCGGGACGTCTCGCGGTGCTGTTCCGGGGCCTCGGCGGGGACCATTCCGTCGAGATGCGGCCTGCCGCTGACCGCGTCAGCCGCCACCGGCTGAGCTGGCGCAGGCGGCTGGGAACCGAGGCCGAGGCGCTGCCGACGCCGGAGTTCGACGGCGGCATCCTGCGCCTGCCCGCGACGCTGGCGATCCTGCCCACGCCCGAGGCGAATGGGGCGCTTTACCTGTGGCTTGCCGCCTTTGCCGCGCATCTGGTGGCGCCCTGCGATGTGGGCGACGATCCCTTGCGCCGCGATCTGGCCCGGCTGGCCGCCGCGCGGGCGAGTGTGGCGCAAGTGGCCGAGGCCGCCCCGGGGCTGATGGGGCTTTATGACGAGTTGCGCGGACTGGTGCTGGCCGCCCGTCCGCGTCCGACCCTGCCGCCCGAGGAGGCGGCGGTCGAGGCGCTTGCGCGCCATCTTCTTGGCGAGGATGCCGCGCTGCCCCCTCGCACTGCCGAGATGCTGGCGGCTCTGGACGGCGATCTTGCGGGCTTCACCGCGCCGCGCCGCTATCAGCCCCTGCGGCCCGTGCCCCTTTGGGTGGTGACGGAAGCGGGCGCGGCCTCGTCGCCCGACCGGGTCGAGACGCGCGAAGCCGAGGGCGAGGCGCTGGAAACCGGCGCGCATCAGGAGCGCACCCTGCGCGCCCGTCGCAAGCAGGCCGACGCAGCCGAGCGCAAGGACAGCCTGATCATCAACAAGTTCGAGGCGATCCTGAGCTGGGCCGAGTTCCTGAATCTCAACCGCCGCGTGGACGACGATGACGACGACTCCGCCCGCAAGGCGCTGGACGACCAGGAGGAACTGAGCCTCGGGCAGGTCAGCAAGGCTCCGGCCACGCGGCTGAAGGTGCATCTGGACCTGTCGCCCGAGGACGTGGACCGCGAGGCGCTGTCGGGCGCCTTCACCTATCCCGAATGGGACGCCAAGACGGGCCGCTACCTGCCCGCCCATGCCCGCGTGCTGGACAGCTATCCCGAGGCCGACCCCACCGCCTCGCACGCCTTCGACGACGCCGCGCGCCGCCGCATCCGCGCCGTGCGCCGCCAGTTCGAGGCGATGCGACCGGGCCGCGTCGTCACCACCGGCCACCGCGACGGGGACGAGCTGGACCTGGACGCCACGGTCCGGTCTCGCGTCGGTCTGAAGGTCGCGGGCGAGGGTTCGGACCGCGTCTGGAAGCAGTCGCGCCCGCAGAATCGCGATCTTGCGGTGTCGATCCTGCTGGACATCTCGCGGTCCACCGAAAGCGCCGTCACCGGCCGCGCGGTGATCGACATCGAGCGCGAGGCGCTGGCGGCCCTGACCTGGGGGCTGGACGCCACCGGCGACCAGGTGGGGGTGCAGGCCTTCTGCTCGCTCAAGCGCGACCGGGTGTTTGTGACGACCTGCAAGCGCTTCGACGAGCCCATGTCGGCAGCAGTGGAATCCCGCATCGCGGCGCTGCGGCCCGCCTTCTACACCCGGCTGGGCGCGGGCATCCGCCACGCCAGCGCCACGCTGGCGGGACAGGGGCGTCGGCGGCGGCTGCTTCTGGTCATCACCGACGGCAAGCCCAACGACCTCGACCATTACGAGGGCCGCCACGGCATCGAGGACAGCGCCATGGCTGTGCGCGAGGCGCGCCGCGCGGGCCATTCGGTCTTCGGCATCACCGTGGACCGCGACGGGAAGTCCTGGTTCCCGCGCATCTTCGGGCAGGGCGGGCACGCGCTGATTCCCCATCCCGACAGGCTGACCGAGGCGCTGCCGCAGATCTATCGCCAGCTCGTCGGCGCATGACCGCAGGCACCCACCCCCGCAGCGGCCTTCCGGGCGAACTGATCATGTGGGTCCTGATCGTCAGCGAGCTTGCCGTCTTCGGCGCGGCGCTGCTGATCTTCCTGGTCCTGCGGCTGGGCGACCCGCAGGGTTTCGCCGCCGCGCAGGACCAGTTGCACCGTCTGTCGGCGGGGTTGAACACGATGGTCCTCGTGACCTCGGGCCTTGCGGCGGCGCTGGCGGTGCGCGCGGCCGAAGAGGCGCGGCGGGCAGCCGCGCGGCGCTGGCTCGCGGCGGCGATCCTGCTGGGCGGCGTCTTCCTCGCGCTCAAGGGCGTCGAATACGCCGATGCCGCCCGGCGCGGCATCGGGCTGGAGACCCATGTCTTCTTCACCTTCTACTGGCTGCTGACGCTGTTTCACGCGGCGCATGTGCTGGCCGGCATGATCCTGCTGGGCATCGTCGCCATCCGCGCCCAAGCTGAAGCCGTCGAGGCTGCGGGCCAGTTCTGGCACATGGTGGACCTCGTCTGGGTCCTGCTGTTCCCCGTGATCTACCTGCTGTGACGACGCGCGATCCCCTGATCCGGGCCTGGCTTGCCCTTGTCGCGCTGTCGGCTGTTGCAACCGCAGTGTCGCTGTTCCGCCCCGCCTCGCCTCCTTGGGCCGCAACGGCAGCGGGGGCGGTGATCCTGGTCCTTGCCTGGCTCAAGGCCCGCGTGATCCTGGACCGCTACCTGGGGCTGGCCGGGGTGCCGAGCGCGCGGCGTGGCTTCGGGGCGGGGCTCGGGGCCTTCGCGCTGGCGGCGCTGGTGCTTTATGCGCTGGGCTGAGGCCTCAGCGCAGCCAGGCCTTGGCGGGGTCCTCCGCCACCAGCTCGCGCAGGCGCTCGACGTCCTCGATATGGGCCATCGCGGCCTCGATCCGCACGCCGTGATCGCGCAGACGGGCAAAGGCGCGCGACAGGGTTTCCGGCTTGATGCCCAGGCGCCCCGCGATCAGCGCCTTGTTGTAGGGCAGGGCGACCGACACCTCGCCCTCGCGCCCCGCCGACAGGTCCAGCAGGAACTCGGCCACCCGCTGCACGCCCGAGCGCGCCTTGAGCCCCTCGATCTGGCCCACGAGATGCTGGAGATGGACGAAGACCGCCGCCAGCATCGAGGTCGCCATGGCCGGGTCAGATTGCAGAAGGTGGCGCAGCCGCGCCGCGTCCAGCCGCAGAAGCCGCGCGGGCGTGATCGCCTCGGCCGAGACCGGATAAGGCAGGCCCCGCAGCGCCACCGCCTCGCCGAAGCTGCGCCCGCGCGTCATGACGCTGACCACCGCCTCGGTCCCGCTGGAGGCCACGCGGTACAGCTTGACCCAGCCGTCCAGCACGATGAACAGCGCGTCGGCGGGTTCGTCCTGCAGGAAGATCGTCTGGCCCGTTTCCACGGACTGCACCTGCGCCCCCTCCATCACGCGGACGCGCTGGGGTTCCGGCAGGGCGGTCAGCAGGGCGGACTGCCGTGCGGTGTCGAGGTCGGCAGGCGTCATGATCTCTCCGGCAGGGAAGGGACGGGGCGGCAGGGGACGACAATACTGGCGCGCATCCGGCGCGGCAACTGCGGGGGCGCCTTGTCCGCCGCGTCAGGCCGCGCCCACGGTCAGGCCGCGCTGGACGGCGGGCCGGGCCAGGAAGCGCTCCATCCAGGCGGCAACATGGGTGAAGCCTGAAAGCCGCACAAGGTCCTGCGCCTCGTAGTTGACAGACAGCGTCCGCACCCAGGGGGCGGTCGCGATGTCGGCGATCGAGTAATCCCCGGTGATCCACTCGCGCCCCTGAAGCTGGCGGTCCAGAACGCCCAGCAGCCGCCGCGCCTCGTTCACGTAGCGGTCGCGCGGACGCTTGTCCTCGATTTCCGAGCCGCGATAGCGATGGAAGAAGCCCAACTGCCCGAACATCGGCCCGACGCCGCCCATCTGGAACATCAGCCACTGGATCGTCTGGTAGCGCGCGGCGCCCCCGGCCGGCAGGAAGCGGCCGGTCTTGTCGCCCAGATAGATCAGGATCGCGCCGGATTCCCACAAGCCCATCGGCCCGCCGTCCGGCCCCTGCGGGTCGATCATCGCGGGGATCTTGTTGTTGGGATTCAGCGACAGGAACTCCGGCGTCATCTGGTCCTCGGGGTCGCCGATGCTGATGCGGTGGGCGTCATAGTCGAGCCCGCATTCCTCCAGCATGATCGAGGCCTTGAACCCGTTGGGCGTGTTCAGCGTGTAAAGCTGGATGGCGTCCGGACGCCGGGGTGCCCAGCGGCTCGTGACGGGAAAGCCACTCAGGTCGAACATTCGGCTGCTCCTCCGTGAAACATTTGTTTGTAAACGGCCCGCATGGCAGTCTGGATCCAGCGATATCCGACCGGGGAAGGACAGGTCATGATCAAGGAGTTTCGCGATTTCATTGCCAAGGGCAATGTCATGGACATGGCCGTGGGCATCATCATCGGCGCGGCCTTCACAGCCATCGTGGCCTCGATGGTGGACGATCTTCTGCAGCCGGTGCTGGGCCTGCTGACCGGGGGCACGGACTTCACCAACTACTTCCTGGCGATGGACGGCGGCGACTATCCCACGCTGCGCGCCGCGCGCGACGCGGGCGCCCCGGTCTTCGCCTACGGCAGCTTCATCACGGCGGTGATCAACTTCCTCATCATCGCCTTCGTGGTCTTCCTGCTGGTCAAGGGCGTCAACCGGATCAAGGACGCGGCCATGCGCAAGCAGGTGGCGGATGCCTCTGCCGCCGGCCCCTCGACCGAGGCGCTGCTGGCCGAGATCCGGGACCTGCTGGCCGCCCGCCCGGAACGCTGACGCGTTTTGCCTCTGGCGAGTGCCGCCGGCGCGGCTAGGCTGCGGGCGACCACGCCGCAGCGAGCCGACGATGAGCCCTGATCTTGACCCGACCGACCGCCGCATCCTGTCGGTCCTGCAGAAGGAAGGACGCATCTCGAACGCCGATCTCGCGGCGCGGATCAACCTGTCGGCCAGCGCCTGCCACCGCCGCGTCCAGCGACTGGAGGAGGCAGGCTTCATCGCCGCCTATGTGGCCCTTCTGGACCCCCGCCGGCTGGGCCGCACCACCACGGTCTTCGTCGAGATCACCCTGTCGGGCCAAGGCGACGCCACGCTGGATGCCTTCGAAAAGGCCGTCCGTGCCATCCCCGAGGTGCTGGAATGCCACCTGATGGCGGGCTCGGCCGACTACCTGCTGAAGGTCCTGGCCGCCGACACCGACGACTTCGCCCGCATCCACCGCCAGCACCTGGCCCGCCTGCCCGGCGTGGCGCAGATGCAATCCTCCTTTGCACTGAGGGTGGTGCTGCAATCGACGGCCTTGCCGGTCTGAGCCGAAACTCTCGGGAAAATCCTTGGATCCGTGGCCCCGGAGGCTGCCCGGACCAACCGGTCAGTGGCGCTTCTTCACGCCGCTTTGGGCACCGGACAGGCTTGCAACCATCCCGCGGGGCGCATTACCCCGCTGCGTCATCTTCCGATAAGGCGCATCATGCCTCCTGCCGCCAGCCATTCCCGACTTCGCGCCCTCGGACCCTCGGTCGCCGCCGTTCCCCTGCGCGAGGCGCTGCGGGCGGGCCTCGGCGCTGCGCTGGGGCTTGCCGTGGCGGCGGGATGCGCGCTGGCCTTCTCGCCCGACCTGTGGCTGGGCATCTACCTGATCGCGCCCTTCGGGGCGTCCTCGGTCCTGCTCTTCGCGGCGCCGAACAGCCCGCTGGCGCAGCCCTGGCCCGCAATCGTCGGCAATACCGTGGCCGCGCTGACGGCGATCCTCGCCTGCCGCTTCGTGGCGGACCCGCTGCTGTGCGTTCCGCTGTCAGTGGGGCTTGCCATCGTGGTCATGGCGCTGTGCCGGGCAACACATCCTCCGGGCGGGGCGGTGGCCATGACCGTGGCGCTGGGGGCCGAGCGGATCGCGCCCTTGGGCCTGAGCTTCGCGCTGGTGCCCGTGGCGGCGGGCACGGCGCTGCTGGTGCTGGTCGCCGCAGTTTACGCCCGTGCCACGGGCCGCCGCTATCCCTTCCGCCAGTTCCACGAGCCGAACCCCAACGGCACCACCGATCCCCCGGCCGTCGAGCGCCTGGGCCTGACCGAGGAGGAACTGTCGGACATCCTCGTCCGCTATCGCCAGTCGCTGAACCTAGGCGTCGAGGATCTGGCGCGCCTGATCGCCGCCGCCGAGATCCAGGCCGCGAGCCACCGCACCGACGTCCAGACCGCCGCCGACATCATGTCGCGCGACCTGGTCACGGTCGGTCCGCGTACGCCCCTGCGCGACGTGGCGGGGCTGTTTGCGCACCACGGCTTCACCTCGCTGCCGGTGGTGGGCGAAGGGGGGCGCTTCCTCGGCATCATCTTCCAGCTGCACCTGATCGCCAGCGACTGGGCGCTGCCGGGCAAGGGGCTGGGGAAGCTGCTGCCGCGCCAGGGGACGGCATCCTGCGCCGCCGACGTGATGCAGGCCGACCTGCCCACGGCCGCCCCGGAGACCCCCATCGCCGCGCTGCTGCCTCATCTGGCGGCCCACCGCACCGACGCGGTGCCGATCCTTGAGGGCGACGGGATCGTGGGCATCGTCACGCAGACCGACCTGATCGCCGCGCTGGCCCGGCAAAGCCTGCGGGCAAAGTAGGGGCAGGGATCACCCGCCCGTCACCGTCAGCGCAATCCCGCGCGGCAGCGAGATTCCGACCATCGAGCCTCGCCTAGCCTCCTCGAGCAGTTCCGAGGCGTCCGAGCCGTCCTCCATCTCGCAGCGTACGCGCATCCCGGCCGAGGTCGCGACCAGGGGATCGCCCTCAATCTCCAGCGTCACCTCGACCGAGAGGGCGGCGATCGGGCGTCCCAGCCGGTGCGAGATGTAGCGCAGGTCGTTGCAGAAGCAGCCGCCGACGGCGAGGGCGAGCAGTTGCGCGCCGTTGAACCCCAGGCCCATGCCGCCGGCCTTGCCCTCGGGGCGATCAGCCATGACCGTGTGGCCGCCGGCCCGGCCCAGAGCGGCCTCGGTTCCCGGAACATTCGCGAAACTGACGCTGACGCTCGGCATCCGCGCACCACCTGCTGCGCCCGGATCCTAGCACGTCCGACCCAGTGCCCAAAGAAAAACCCCCGCGGCCATGGCCACGGGGGTTCCTTGAACCATCCGGTTCGCTTGCGCCTTACAGCGCGCCTTCGCGCTGGGCCTTTTTACGGGCCAGCTTGCGGGCGCGGCGGACGGCCTCGGCCTTTTCACGGGCCTTCTTCACCGACGGCTTCTCGAAATGCTGCTTCAGCTTCATTTCGCGGAAGACCCCTTCGCGCTGAAGTTTCTTCTTCAGGGCACGAAGCGCCTGTTCGACGTTGTTGTCGCGAACGCTTACCTGCATGTGGTTGTCACCACCTTCCTAGGTTAGAGTTGATTTGATTGCAGGACGCAGCCCCTTAGCGCGGCGCGTCCCGTTTGTCCACCCTGACGGAGGTTTTTCGGATGCAAGACGACCGCGACCGGCTGCTCGAGGCCGCGCTGACGCACGTGCCCTTCGAGGGGATGAACGATCGCGCCCTGATGGCGGGCGCCCGCGACCTGGGGATGTCCCCCGACCTGGCGCGCGTCCATTTCCCGCAAGGCGGCGCGAGCCTCGCCGCGGCCTACCACCGGCAGGGCGACGCGGCGCTGGCCCGCGCGCTTGCGGCAGGCCCGCGGACGGGGCGCATCCGCGACCGCATTGCCGACGCGATCTGGCAGCGGCTGGCACTGGCCGACCCCGAGCTTGTCCGCGCGGGCGCGACCGTCATGGCGCTGCCCCAGAACGCGGCGCTGGGCGCGCGGCTGATGTGGGAAACGGCGGACACGATCTGGAACGGCCTTGGCGATACGTCCGAGGACGTGAACTGGTGGACAAAGCGTGGGACGCTGGCGCCGGTCTTCAGCGCGGCGGTGCTCTACTGGCTGGGCGACAGCTCGCCGGGCCACGCCGACACCCGCGCCTTCATCGACCGCCGGATCGGGGACGTGATGCGCATCGAAAGGCTCAAGGCCAGCCTGCGCGACCTGCCGGGCGCGGCACCCCTGACGAAGCTGGCCACAGGCTGGATCCGCAAGCCCCGCCCGACCTCGGCCCCCGGTCACCGGGGGCGCGCCTGATGTCGCTGCCCCACGAGATGAAGGTCGTCGAGATCACCCGTCCCGGCGAGGCCGATGTCCTGCAGCCTGCCCGTCGGCCGCTGCCCGCGCCCGGCGCCGGCCAGATCCTGATCCGCGTGGCCTATGCCGGGGTGAACCGCCCCGACGTGCTGCAGCGGCAGGGAAACTATGCGCCCCCGCCCGGTGCCTCGGACCTGCCGGGGCTGGAATGCGCGGGTCATGTGGCGGCCGTCGGCGCGGGCGTCACCCGCTGGCAGGTGGGCGACGCCGTCTGCGCGCTGCTGCCGGGCGGCGGCTATGCCGAATACGCGCTCACCCCCGCCGAACACGCGCTGGCCGTGCCCGAGGGCCTCAGCCTCGCCGAGGCCGCCTGCCTGCCCGAAACCTGCTTCACGGTCTGGTCCAACATCGTCATGCGCGGCGGGCTGCAGGCGGGCGAGCGGTTTCTGGTCCATGGCGGATCGTCGGGCATCGGCACCACGGCCATCCAGATCGCCCGCGCCTTGGGCGCGCGGGTCTGGGCAACGGCGGGCTCGGACGAGAAATGCGCGGCCTGCGCGCAACTGGGCGCCACGGCGATCAACTACCGCGAGCAGGACTTCGTCGAGGCGCTGCGGGCCGAGGGCGGCGCGGATCTGATCCTGGACATGGTGGGGGGCGACTATGTCTCGCGCAACATCCGGGCGATGGCAGACGATGGGCGGCTGGTCTTCATCGCCTTCCTGGGCGGGCCGAAGGTGACGCTGAACCTTGCCCCCCTGATGATGCGGCGGCTGACGATCACCGGCTCGACCCTCAGGCCGCAGTCCGATCTGGCGAAAGCCCGGATCGCCGGGGAATTGCGCACCCATGTCTGGCCGATGATCGCGGCCGGCAAGCTGCGCCCCGTCATGGACACCGAGTTCGCGCTGGATGAGGCCGCGAGTGCCCATGCCCACATGGAGGCGGGCGATCACATCGGCAAGATCGTGCTGCGGGTGGGGGAGTGAGGCCGCCTCCCTTCCTTGCACCGTCTTGCTAACGTCCCTGCCGGAGCCTCCGGCGGGGATATTTCAGGACAGAAGATTCCGCATGGACAGTCATGCACACACCCCGGCCCGGCGCTCGTCCGACCGGGGTGCGGCATCTCCTGTCGCGGTCATCGGCGTCCCCGCCTGTACCACAGGCGCAGTCTTGCAGAGAAGATCCTAACAGGCGCTTAAGAAAGCATCTTCTGTCTGAAAATATCCTCCGGGGGTGAATGGGGCAGGGGCCCCATTCGCGGGGGTGGAAAACCCCCGCTGCGGTGCCTCAGCCCGGCGCCTCGACCAGCATCGGAGACCGGCAGTCCCGCCGGGCATCGGGGGCGCAGGCGCGGGACTGCAGGTCCCGGGTCAGGCAGATGCGGACCTCGTCCAGCCGTCCGTCGTCACAGGTCACGGTGATGGCCTCGCGGGTCAGGTCGGGGTTCACGTCGATGAAGGCCTTCTCGACCATCGCGGCCTCAACCCGGACGTCGCGCGGCAGCAGACGCAGCACGGGCGGGATCGCGACCGATTGCGCCGCCTCGCGAGTCGCCTGGTAGTAGTCCATCCCCGACAGGCCGGAGCAGCGGCCGTGCTTCTTCCACTGGTACCAGGCGAGCCCCGCCGAGCCCATGATGTCCTCCATCCCCCGGCTTTCGGCGCGAGAGGGGTCGCGCTGGGGCGTCTTGCACCAGTCCGGCCAGCCACGTTCGTGCTGCGGCCAGAGGCCGTGGACGACGAATCCGACGCGCCGGTCGGGCGCGCATTGTGCGGCGTCGCGTCCCTGGCCCTCCGTTGCGCACCAGGTGGGCGACCAGCTGAGCGCAAGGACGTAGTAGTCGAACTCGCCCGGGACGTCCTCGGCGGCAAGCTGCAGGGGCATCAGAAGGGCAACAGAGAGAAGGCGCTTCATGCGTCCGAAGCTAGGGCCCGCGCGTTCCCCGAAAAAGGGGGTTCAAACATCGGGGCTGCGGACGTATATGGGACGGCAATTCCCCCCCGAAATTGTGGACTGGCCCCGCGGCCGACCCCGGTTTCCCGGCCGAGAGAGATATTGCGAAGGAGCAACCGATGAACAAGCCGCTGATGGCCAAGGCCACCGCCGTCTGGCTGGTCGACAATACCACGCTCAGCTTCAAGCAGATCGCGGATTTCTGCGGGATGCACGAGCTTGAGGTGCAGGGCATTGCCGACGGCGATGTGGCGATGGGGGTCAAGGGCTTCGATCCCGTGGCCTCGAACCAGCTTGATCCTGTCGAGATCGAGAAGGGCCAGAAGGATCCGGCCTACAAGCTGAAGCTCAAGCACAACCCCGCCGCCGAGGGCGAGGAACTGCGCCGCGGCCCCCGCTACACGCCCCTGTCGAAGCGCCAGGACCGGCCCGCCGCGATCCTGTGGCTAGTCAAGTTCCACCCCGAACTGGCCGATGCGCAGATCGCCAAGCTGGTGGGGACCACCAAGCCCACCATCGCCTCGATCCGCGACCGGACTCACTGGAACATCCAAAGCATCACGCCGATCGATCCGGTGGCGCTGGGCCTCTGCCGCCAGTCGGAACTGGACGCCGCCGTCCAGAAGGCCGCGAAGTCGAAGGCCGAGGTCATGTCGGACGACGAGCGCCGCAAGCTCGTCTCCACCGAGTCGAGCCTGGCGATGCCGGACGAGCCGCGCCTGCCGTCCTCGATCGCGGGTCTGGAGAACTTCTCGCTGACCCGTGATGAGGAGAAGCCGCAGGCCGACCTCGACGCCGACAGCTTCTTCAACCTGCCCGACAGTGGCGACGAGGACGAGACCGAGGACCGCTGATCGCGGTCCTTCAGCCCCGCGCCAGCGCGACCAGCTCGTAGATCAGGTCCAGCGCCTCGCGCGGGCTGAGGCTGTCGGGCTGGATCCCTTGCAGCCGCTTCTCGGCGGCTGATTCCCGTGCCGTCGGCGCGGGCGCGGGCGGGGCCGAGCGGAACAGCGGCAGGTCGTCGATCAGGGCGGCCGGCCGCGCCGCGCCATCACGGGCGCCCGCTTCCAGCGCGTCGAGGATTTCGCGCGCGCGCTCCACGACCGTATCCGGCAGGCCCGCGAGGCGCGCGACCTGCACGCCATAGCTGCGGTCGGCCGCGCCCTTGCGGACCTCGTGCAGGAAGATCACCTCGCCATTCCATTCGCGCACGGCGACGGTGGCGTTTTCCACGCCCTCCAGCTTGGCGGCAAGCTGGGTCATCTCGTGGTAATGGGTGGCAAACAGCGCCCGGCAGCGGTTCGCCCCGTGCAGATGCTCCAGCACCGCCCAGGCGATGGACAGCCCGTCCCAGGTCGCGGTGCCGCGGCCAATCTCGTCCAGGATCACCAGCGCGCCCGGATCGGCCTGGTTCAGGATCGCGGCGGTTTCGACCATCTCGACCATGAAGGTGGACCGCCCGCGCGCGAGTTCATCCGCCGCCCCCACCCGGCTGAACAGCTGCGAGACCAGCCCGATATGGGCGCGGGCCGCGGGCACGAAGGCCCCCGCCTGCGCCAGCACCGCCATCAGCGCGTTCTGGCGCAGGAAGGTCGATTTCCCGGCCATGTTCGGCCCGGTCAGCAGCCAGATTGCCGGGGTGCGCCCATCGGTCAGGGCGCAGTCGTTGGCGACGAAGGGCTCTCCCTTTCGTTTCAGCGCACGTTCCACGACGGGGTGGCGGCCGCCCTCGATCACGAAGGCGCGGCTGTCGTCCACATGGGGGCGGGTCCAGCCTTCGCCGGTGGCGAGGTCCGCGAAGGCGGCGGCGACGTCGATCTCGGCCAGCGCCCGCGCGGCCTGCCCGATGCGGGCGGACTGGTCCAGCACCGCCCGGACCAGCCGGTCGAAGGTGGCGCGCTCCAGTTCCAGCGCGCGGTCGCGGGCGTTCAGGATGCGGGTTTCCAGTTCGGACAGCTCGACCGTGGTGAAGCGGATCTGGTTCGCCGTCGTCTGGCGGTGGATGAAGCGCGCGTTCAGAGGGGGCGCAAGCATCCGCTCGGCGTGGGTGGTCGTTGTCTCGATGAAATAGCCCAGCACATTGTTGTGCTTGATCTTCAGGCTCTGGACCCCGGTTTCGGCGATATAGTCGCCCTGCATCCGGGCGATCACGCCCCGGCCCTCGTCCCGCAGAGCCCGCGTTTCGTCCAGTTCGGCGTCATGGCCCGGCGCCACGAAGCCGCCGTCGCGGGCGAGCAGCGGGGGTTCCGCCACCAACGCCTCGTCCAGCAGGTCGATCAGGGCGTCATGGCCGACGAGATCGCGGGCGGCCTCGGCCAGCAGCGGACCGTCCCCGCCGATCAGCGCGGCGATCCGCACGGCCGCCGTCAGCCCGTTTCTGACCGCCGCCAGATCGCGCGGCCCGCCCCGTTCCAAGGCCAGCCGCGACAGCGCCCGGTCCATGTCGGGCACCCGCGCCAGCGCGTCCCGCAGATCGGCGGTCAGTCGGGCGTCCTCGACCAGTACCGCCACCGCCGCCTGTCTGCGATGGATCAGCGCGAGATCGCGGCTTGGCGCAGAAATCCGGCGTTCCAGCAGACGTGCCCCCGGCGCCGTCACGGTGCGGTCGATGGCGGCCAGCAACGATCCCTCGCGCCCACCCGACAATGCCTGCGTCAGTTCCAGGTTGCGCCGGGTGGCGGCGTCGATCTGCATCACGCCCGCGCCGCTTTCGCGCACGGGCGGGGACAGGCGCGGCATCCGGCCTCGCTGGGTCAGCATCAGGTAATCCGCGATGGCACCCATGGCCGACAGCTCGGCGCGGGAAAACTGGCCGAAGCCGTCCAGCGTCTCGACCCCGTAAAGCTCGCAAAGGCGGCGGACGGCGGCGGTGGAATCGAAGCTGGCCGCCGAAAGCTCGGTCAGGGCCGCGCCGGCCTCGGCGGCGATGTCGTCAAGGCGCGAACCGTCCGGCACCAGCAACTCGCGCGGGGCATGGCGCGCGAGTTCCGGCCCAAGCCGCACCTGCGGGCAGGGGGCGACCCGCAGCGCGCCGGTCGAAATATCCACCCAGGCCAGCGCGCAGTCGTCGCGCACCGTGGCAAAGGCGGCAAGGAAGTTGTGCCGCCGCGCCTCCAGCAGCGTTTCCTCGGTCAGCGTGCCGGGCGTGACCAACCGCACCACGTCGCGGGCGACGACCGACTTGGAGCCGCGCTTCTTCGCCTCGGCCGGATCTTCCATCTGCTCGGCGATGGCCACGCGGAAGCCCTTGCGGATCAAGGTCAGCAGGTAGCTTTCGGCGGCATGGACCGGGACGCCGCACATGGGGATCGGCTCGCCCATGTGCGTCCCGCGCTTGGTCAGGGCGATGTCCAGCGCGGCGGCGGCGGCCACGGCGTCCTCGAAGAACATTTCGTAGAAGTCCCCCATCCGGTAGAACAGCAGCGCCCCCGGGTTGGCCTCGCGGATCGCGAGATACTGGGCCATCATCGGGGTCGGCTGGTCGGTCATGGGCAGGGGCCTTCGCTCGGAACCCCGCCGTTCTAGTGGGGCCCGCGCGGCTTTGGAACCGGGCTGCCGGATTCCATTGGACAGGGGCCCGGCTCGCTGGCAGCGTCGAGGGGAACGGGAAAGGGGAGGTTCCCATGAAACTGATCGCCGCCGCCTTGGTGCTGGCCGCGGGGCCGGCGCTGGCCGACTGCCCGCCACCCGCACAGATGCAGGACGCCGCGCGTGCCTGGATGGACGGCGAGCGCCTGCCGGACCCCGGCGTCGCTACCGTCGAGGACGCCGCCTGCGCCTATGCCCCTTTCCGAGCGGCGCTTGAATCCGAGATGGGCGCCCCCGTCGGCTGGAAGGTCGGCTTCACCTCGAAGCCCGCGCAGGAACGCTTTGGCGTGACCGCTCCGGTCGCGGGTGCGCTGTTTGCGCCGATGATCCTTCAGGACGGGGCGGAGGTCTCGCTGACCGGCAGCCGCTCGCCCTTCTACGAGGCCGACCTGATCGTGACCGTCAGGGATGCCGCGATCAACGAGGCCACTTCGCGCGAACAGGTCGCGGCAGCGCTGTCGGATGTGCGGCCCTTCATCGAGCTTCCCGACATGGCGCTGGCCGAGGGGGTGAAGCCCACGGGGCCGATCATGGCCTCCTACGGCGTGATCCCGTGGCGCGGGGTGATCGGGCAAGGCGTGGCGATGACCGATCTGGCGGACCCCGTGGCGGATCTTGCCGCGTTGACAGTCGATCTGAAAGCCGAGGGCGCCGAGCCCGTTCAGGGAAAGGGCGAGATGCTGCTGGGCCACCCGCTGGACGTGGTGCTGTGGCTGATCGGCCATGGCGGCGCGCGGCTGGAGCCGGGGCAGGTGATCTCGCTCGGCTCGCTCAGCCCGCTGGTCGAGGCCAGGCCCGGCGTGACGGTAACGGCCGATTACCAGGTCGGCGGCAAGCCGATGACGGTGACGGCGCGGCTGGTGGACTAGGCGCCGGCAAGGGCACCGGGGCGCGTTGCGCGTACCCGGCCATTCTGGCGGGACAGAAACGGGGAAAAACAACCATGACCGACAGCAACCAGCCGCAGCGATCGCGCATCACGCCCGAGGAGGCGCTGGCCTATCACCTCGAGCCTTGCCCCGGAAAGCTCGAGATCGTGCCCTCGACGCCGATGGCGACCCAGCGCGACCTGAGCCTGGCCTATTCCCCCGGCGTGGCGGTCCCGGTCGAGGCGATCGCGGCGCGGCCCGAGACGGCCTATGACTACACCACCAAGGGCAACCTGGTGGCGGTCGTGTCGAACGGGACCGCGATCCTCGGGCTGGGGAACCTGGGCGCGCTGGCATCGAAGCCGGTGATGGAAGGCAAGGCGGTGCTGTTCAAGCGCTTCGCCGACGTGAACGCCATCGACATCGAACTGGACACCGAGGATCCCGAGGAGATCATCCGGGCCGTCCGCCTCATGGGGCCGTCCTTCGGCGGCATCAACCTCGAGGACATCAAGGCGCCCGAGTGCTTCATCATCGAAAGCCGCCTCAAGGAGATGATGGACATCCCCGTCTTCCATGACGACCAGCACGGGACCGCGGTGATCTGCGCGGCCGGGCTGCTGAACGCGCTGGAACTGTCGGGCAAGCGCATCGAGGACGTGAGGATCGTCCTGAACGGCGCGGGCGCGGCGGGGATCGCCTGCCTCGAACTGCTCAAGGCCATGGGCGCGCGGCACGAGAACTGCATCATGGCCGACACCAAGGGCGTCATCTACCAGGGCCGGACCGAGGGGATGAACCAGTGGAAGTCGGCCCATGCCGTCGCCACCGAGGCCCGCACGCTGGCCGACGCCATGGT
The DNA here is from genome assembly GCF_042432925.1 of Paracoccus niistensis. NCBI lineage: Bacteria > Pseudomonadati > Pseudomonadota > Alphaproteobacteria > Rhodobacterales > Paracoccaceae > Paracoccus > Paracoccus niistensis. Next base: position 130,771 of record NZ_JBHLWE010000041.1, read on the forward strand.
CGGCTGCGACGTCTTCCTGGGCGTGTCCGCCAAGGGCGCGGTCACGCAGGACATGGTGAAGTCGATGGCGCCGAATCCGGTGATCTTCGCCATGGCGAACCCCGATCCCGAGATCACGCCGGAAGAGGCCCATGCCGTCCGCCCCGACGCCATCGTGGCGACCGGCCGCTCGGACTATCCCAACCAGGTCAACAACGTCCTGGGATTCCCCTATCTGTTCCGCGGCGCGCTCGATATCCACGCCCGCGCGATCGATGACGAGATGAAGATCGCCTGCGCCCGGGCGTTGGCGGAACTCGCGCGCGAGGACGTGCCGGACGAGGTGGCGGTGGCCTATGGCCGCAAGCTCAGCTTCGGGCGCGACTACATCATTCCGACGCCCTTCGACCCGCGGCTGATCCATGTGGTGCCGCCCGCCGTGGCCAGGGCGGGGATGGACACCGGCGCCGCGCGGCGCCCGATCATCGACATGGAGGGTTATGTCCAGTCGCTGCGCCAGCGCATGGACCCGACCGCCTCGATCCTGCAGGGCATCCATGCGCGGGCACGGCAGGCGCAGGCGCGGATGATCTTCGCCGAAGGCGACGACCCGCGCGTCCTGCGTGCCGCCGTCGCCTGGCAGCGCGGGGGCCTGGGCCGGGCGCTGGTCGTGGGGCGCGAGGAGGACGTGGCCGAGAAGCTGGCGGCCGAGGGCATGGCCGATGCCCTGCGCGAGCTTGAAATCGTCAGCGCGCTCACCTCCCCGCATCTGAACGCCTATCACGAGACGCTCTACAAGCGGCTGCAGCGGCAGGGGGTGGACCGCGAGGACGCGCTGAAGCTCGCCCGCCGCGACCGCCATGTCTTCGCCGCCCTGATGCTGGCGCATGGGCATGGCGACGCGCTGGTGACGGGGGCCACGCGCAAGGCCTCGCACGTCCTGTCGCAGGTGGGGCAGGTCTTCGACGTCCGCCCGCAGGACGGGGCGGTGGGCATCACGGGCGTGCTGCACAAGGGCCGCATCGTGCTGGTCGCCGACACGCTGGTCCATGAATGGCCCGAGGCCGAGGACCTGGCCCTGATCGCCACGCGCGGCGCCCATGTCGCCCGCGCCCTGGGGCTGGAACCGCGCGTGGCCTTTCTGTCCTTTTCCACCTTCGGCCACCCGATCAGCGAGCGTGCGATCAAGATGGCCGAGGCGCCGAAGGTGCTGGACCGGCAGGGCGCCGACTTCGAATACGAGGGCGAGATGACCGTGGACGTGGCCCTGAACCCGGAAGCCGCGGCGCGCTATCCCTTCAGTCGCCTGACGGGACCCGCCAACGTCCTCGTGATGCCCGCGCGGCATTCGGCCTCGATCAGCGTCAGGCTGCTGCAGGAAATGGCGGGCGCGACGGTGATCGGCCCGATCCTGACCGGCATCCCCCGGCCGATCCAGATCTGCGGCATCGGCTCCACCGTGAACGACATCCTCAACATGGCGGCCATGGCGGCAGGCCGGGTGGGGCAGGTGGCCTGAGGCGCGGCCCACGTCAGAGAAGGAGGTGATCCGGCGCAAACGGCCCATGATCGGGAAGGAACACCGGCTCCGGGCCGAAGTCGGGGCCGCGATCGGGCAGCGGTTGAAGGATCAGCAGGTCGAACCAGGCTTCTGTCCCCAGCGGTATGGCCGGAGAGCCCGCGCCGTCGGCAGGATCACGGCTGTCCGATGCCGGCAGGAAGATGAAGGCGTCCGCCTGCGCGGCCTGGTCGAGCCAGTCGCGGTCCGACACCTCCGGCAGGTCCTGACGTGCCTGTGCGCAAGGCGACTCGCGGGCGGGCAGGCCGTGCAGCGGCTCGGTGGCGAAGCCGTGCTTGAGCCGGCCCATGCCAGGCGCCTCGGCCCAGGGCAGGGCGCGGGCTGGCATCGCGACCACCGGCATTTCCCCGGCGTCGCGCAACGTCCCGGCTGTTTGGGGATGCGTCCCGAGGCCTGCCTTGGCCCGGACGGGCGCCCCGACGTCCCAGGTCCGACCCGCACCGGAGGGATCGTCATCGTCCCCGAGGGCGAGAAGGGGCGAGGCCGCAAGGAAAGGAAACAGGATCTCGGCACCGTTCGGGCCAAGGCCCGTGCCGCGAGGAAAGGTCGTCATGGTTGCCCCTTGAAGGATATTCCCTTGCTTTACAGGGCAGAGTCTAAGATCCCGTTAAATCAGCTCGCCCCGCTCGGCCTGCCGCTGGCGGTCGCGGAAGCGGGCGCGGTCGGCCTCGCTGTAGTCATCGGCGCAAAGGTGGCAGCGAACGCCTTCCTCGTATTCGGGGCGGGCGGCGTCCCCGGGCGCCAGCGGCCTGCGGCAGGCGTGGCACAGGATGTGGCCGCCGGGCCGAAGACCGTGGGTCAGGCTGACGCGCCGGTCGAAGACGAAGCAGGCGCCGTCCCAGAGGCTTTCGCCCTCGGGCACCTCTTCGAGATATTTCAGGATGCCGCCCTGCAGGTGGACGACCTCGGTCACGCCCTGCCCGACAAGGAAGCTGGTGGATTTTTCGCAGCGGATGCCGCCGGTGCAGAACATCGCCACGCGCTTTCCGGCGAATCGGTCAGCGTTCTCTGCCCACCAGTCCGGAAACTCGCGGAAGCTGCGGGTGCCGGGGTCGATGGCGCCGCGGAAGCTGCCGATGGCGATCTCGTAATCGTTGCGGGTGTCGATCACCACCGTGCCGGGGTCGCCGATGACGGCGTTCCAGTCGGCGGGGGCGACATGGCGGCCGACGCGGGCGACAGGGTCCACCTGCGGCTGGCCCATGGTCACGATCTCGGGCTTCAGCCGGACCTTCATCCGGCCGAAGGGCATCGCCTCGGCGGCGCTTTCCTTCCATTCCAGGCTCTCGAAGCCGGGCCAGGTGCGGACATGCTCCAGCACGGCGTCGATGCCCGGGCGCGGGCCGGCGACCGTGCCGTTGATCCCCTCGGGCGCGAGGATCAGCGTGCCCCGGACGCCCTGCGCCTGGCAGAGCGCCAGCAGGCTCTCGCGCCGCGTATCCGGGTCGGGCAGGGGGGCGAAGTGGTAAAGGGCGGCGACTGTGAACATGGGCGCGGCCTAGTCCAGCCGCGCCCCTGAAGGCAAGCGGGCAGGGATCAGAACGCGACGCCCATCGCGATCCCGCCCAGCAGATACATGATGCCGACGATCAGGAGGACGCCGATGATGTTCATCACGGCCCCGCCCCGGGCCATCTGCGCGATGGTCACCTTGCCGGTGCCGAAGACGATGGCGTTGGGCGGCGTGCCGACCGGCAGCATGAAGGCGCAGGTCGCGGCCAGCGTCGCCGGGATCAGCAGAAGGAAGGGATCGACCCCGATCCCCAGCGCCACCCCGCCCAGGATCGGGATGAAGGTCGCGGCCGTGGCGGTGTTCGAGGTGATCTCGGTCAGCATCAGGACGATCGCGGTGATGGCGGCGACCAGCCCCAGCGTCGGCAGGGTGCCAAGGCCCGTGACCTGCTGGCCGAACCAGGCGTCAAGCCCGGTCGAGCCCACTGCCGAGGCAAGGCTCAGGCCGCCGCCGAACAGCAGCAGCACGCCCCAGGGCAGGCCCTCCTCGGCGTCCTTCCAGTCCAGCACCATCTGCGTCCGGCCGCGTCCCGGCAGGATGAACAGAAGGATCCCCGCCGCGACGGCAACGCCCGTGTCGTCGAAGCTGCCGACCCAGGGCATCGCCGCGCTGACCGCCGGGATCGAGCCCAGGATGCCCGGCACGATCCAGAAGAAGGCCGCGCCCAGGAAGACGTACAGCACCATCTTCTCGCCCTGGCTCAGCGGGCCGAGTTCGCGGATCTGCTGGTCGATCATCTCGCGCCCGCCGGGGATGGCGGGCAGGTCGAAGCGGTACAAAAGCCGCGTCATCAGGAACCAGGCGATGAAGATGAAGGCGAAGGCCAAGGGCATCCCGATCATCATCCAGTTCAGGAAGCCGATCTCGCGGCCCAGTTCGGACGAGGCATAGCCCGCGACGATGGCGTTGGGCGGGCTGCCGATCAGCGTGCCCAGACCCCCGATCGAGGCCGCCCAGCCGACGGCCAGCACAAGGCAGGTGCCGAAGCGCGCGACGTTGGGGTCGTCCACGGCTTCCGTGATGGTTGCGCCCCCTTCCAGCGCCTGCTGCTGGGCGGCGGTGCTAGTGCCGCTGCGGGCCAGGACCAGCGCCAGGACCGAGGTGGCGATGGGCAGCATCATCAGCGCGGTCGCCGTGTTGGACACCCACATCGACAGGAAGGCCGTGGCCAGCATCAGCCCCAGCACGATCCGGCGCGGTGACACCCCCACCCGGCGCAGCGTCAGCAGCGCGATCCGCAGGTGCAGGTTCCATTTCTCCATGGCGATGGCGATCAGGAAGCCGCCGAGGAACAGGAACACGGTCGAGCTGGCATAGGGCGCCGTCGCCTGCGAGATCGTGCGCTCGGTCAGTGCCGGGATCAGCACGATGGGCAGCAGCGAGGTGATGGCCAGCGGGATCGCCTCGGTCATCCACCAGACAGCCATCAGCGCCATGATGGTGGCAACGATGCGGGCGTCATGAGGCAGGTCGGCCTGCGGACCGAGCGCGACATAAACGACTCCGGCGGCGATCAGACCCAGTGCCCGCAGCGTCCAGAGCGTCCTTGCCGAGCGTCCTCCGGGTCCGTCCTCCTCGAAATCGCGGGCTGTTTCCATCCGGCTGTGGTCGGCCATCCCTTTGCTCCCCCTATGGTTCCAATGATTCGCCGATCCGTTAAGCAGCTTTGCATCCAGTTTCTAGCGCAGGCCAGTTATGCATATGGTGCAATACTTGGAGTGCTGTGGCCGATCCGGGCTTCACGTTGACGCAACCCGGCAGGCTTCCTAAGGTTCGGCGTCCATTGCGGGAAATCTCATGCGCGCCCTGATCGTCGTTGATCTTCAAGTCGATTTCTGTCCCGGCGGCGCGCTGGCGGTGGCGGGCGGCGATGAGATCGTGGGCCCCGTGAACGCCCTGATGGCCGATCATGATGCCGTTGTGCTGACCCAGGACTGGCACCCGGCCGATCATTCCAGCTTTGCCGGCAACCATCCCGGCGCGCAGCCCTTCGGGACCATGACCATGTCCTATGGCGAGCAGGTCCTGTGGCCCGACCATTGCGTCATCGGGTCAAAGGGGGCGGCCTTCCATCCCGGCCTGGATCTCGACCGCGCGGACCTGATCCTGCGCAAGGGCTTCCGGCGGGAAATCGACAGCTATTCCGCCTTCTTCGAAAACGACCGTCGCACGTCCACGGGGCTGGCGGGCTACCTGCGCGAGCGCGGGCTGACCGACCTGCATTTCGTGGGCCTCGCCCATGATTTCTGCGTCGCCTGGTCGGCCATCGACGCGGCGCGCCTGGGCTTTTCCGCGACCGTGATCGAGCAGGCGACCCGCGCCATCGACCTCAACGGCTCGCGCGAGGCCGCGCAGGCCGCCATGCGCGAGGCAGGAGTGACACTCGCATGATGACCCCGACCGTCGACATCGCCACGCGCGTCTACAATCACAAGTGGAAGATCGACCCGATCGTCCGGTCGCTGATCGACACGGATTTCTACAAGCTGCTGATGTGCCAGTCGGTCTTCCGTTACCGGCCGGACGTGAACGTCACGTTCAAGCTCATCAACCGCTCGAAGGCGATCCGCTTGGCCGATCTGATCGACGAGGGCGAGCTGCGCGAGCAGCTGGACCATGTCCGCAGCGTCTCGCTGACGCGCGGCGAGTCGACCTGGCTGCGGGGCAACACCTTCTACGGCAAGCGCCAGATGTTCCGCCCCGACTTCATGGAGTTCCTGGAAGGCCTGCGCCTGCCCGCCTATCACCTGGAAAAGCGCGACGGCCAGTACGAGCTGACCTTCGAGGGCCGCTGGCCCGAGGTCATGCTGTGGGAGATCCCGGCGCTCGCCATCATCATGGAGCTGCGCTCGCGCGCGGTGCTGAAGGACCTGGGCCGGTTCGAGCTGCAGGTGCTTTACGCCCGCGCCATGACCCGCATCTGGGAAAAGATAGAGGCGCTGCGCGAGCTTGGTCCCGACCTGCGGATCGCCGATTTCGGCACGCGGCGGCGCCACAGCTTCCTGTGGCAGGACTGGTGCGTGCAAGCCATGATCGAGGGCCTGGGCGAGCGCTTCACCGGCACCTCGAACTGCCTGATCGCCATGCGCCGGGACATCGAGGCCATCGGCACCAACGCCCATGAACTGCCGATGGTCTATGCCGCCCTTGCCGAGACGGACGAGGACCTGCGCCAGGCCCCCTATCGCGTGCTGGCCGACTGGCACGAGGAACATGACGGCAACCTGCGCGTGATCCTGCCCGACACCTATGGCACGCCGGGGTTCCTGCGGAACGCGCCCGACTGGCTGGCGGGCTGGACCGGCATCCGCATCGATTCGGGCGATCCGGTGGCGCTGACCGAATATGCCATCGACTGGTGGACGTCGCGGGGCGAGGACCCCACGCAGAAGCTGGTGATCTTCTCGGACGGGCTGGACGTGGACGAGATCACGACGCTGTTCCGCCGCTTCCACGGCCGGATCAAGGTCAGCTTCGGCTGGGGCACGCTGCTGACGAACGACTTCCGCGGGCTGGTGCCGGGCGACGGGCTCGCGCCCTTCAGCCTGGTCTGCAAGGCCGCCGCCGCGAACGGCCGCCCCACGGTCAAGCTGTCCGATAACCCCGAGAAATCGACCGGTCCTGCCGAGCTGATCCGCCACTACCGGCAGGTCTTCGGCACCACCGAGGGGCAGCGGTTCGACCTGGTGGTATAAGCAGGGGCATGGTGCGTGCAGGGCGCGTGCCCTGCGGGCCCTGATGCACGCAACCGTCGGGTGGTCCCCACGCGCCGCCGCTCCGTCGCCGCCCGGATCACACCATCCGCACCGGCCCGCCATATTCCGCCACCCGGCGGTCGGCGGTCAGAAGCTGCATCCCCTCGGTCATGGCCTGCGCGACCAGCATCCGGTCGAAGGGATCGCCATGCACCGGTGGCAGTGTGGGGAGGGCGAGGCAATGCCGCCCCTCGACCGGCAGCTCAAGATAGCCATTGGCCAGAAGGCCTGCGCGCAGCGTGCCGGGATCGGTGCGGAAGTCGGCGCGGTTCTGCGCCCGCTTGATCGCGACCTCCCAGATCGAGGCGACGCTGAACCAAAGCGTGTTCGCCGGGTCCTTGATGATGCGGTCCGCCTTGGCGGTCATCAGGTCGTCGCGGCCTGCCGACCAGATCAGCAGGTGGGTATCCAGCAGATAGTTCACTGCGACCCGCCGGGCTTGCACTCACCCGGCGGGACGTAAAGCCCGCTGCCGTCGTATTTCCCTTCGAACATCGCCTGGATCTCGTCTTCGAACATCGTGTCGAAGTCGTCGGGCATATCGACCTGCCCCTTGAGGAAGCCGGTGCGCCGCGGCGCAGGCTGCTCGACCAGCGTCACCTTGACCACCGGCTTGCCGGCGCGGGCGATGATGAAGGGTTCTCCCTTTTCCACGCCCTCGACGAGGCGGGACAGGTGGGTCTTGGCCTCGTGCATGTTGACGGTCTTCATGGTAGCTCCCGGTGGTGGACTAACCCAATCTAGTTCACCTGTGCCTTCCGTTCAACCGCCTGCCGGGTCGCGCCACCTGTTGACCAGCGGATAGCGACGGTCGAGCCAGAAGGATCGGGGCGAGACACGCGGCCCCGGCGCTGCCTGGTACCGCTTCCACTCGCTGCCGTAGAGCAGCCGCTCGACCTGCCGCACCGTGTCGCGGTCGAAGCCTCGCGCCACGAGGTCCGCGACCGAGCCGTCCTTTTCGACCAGGCCTTCAAGGATCGCGTCCAGCACCTCGTAGGGCGGCAGGCTGTCCTGGTCCGTCTGGTCCGGGCGCAGCTCGGCCGAGGGCGGCTTCTCGATGATCGCGGGCGGGATCACCTCGCCTGCCGGGCCCTTCATCCAGGGGCGGTGGTTCCCGTTCCGCCAGCGGCAGGTCGTGAAGACGCGCGTCTTGTAGAGGTCCTTGATGGGATTGTAGCCGCCCGCCATGTCGCCGTAGATCGTGGCATAGCCCACGCCGACCTCGGACTTGTTGCCCGTGGTCAGCAGCATCTCGCCGAACTTGTTCGACACGGCCATCAGCAGGACGCCGCGCAGGCGGGACTGGATGTTCTCCTCGGTCAGGTCGGGCGTTGTGCCGGCCATCACCTCGGACAGCGCCTGCGTCACCGCGCCGACCGGCCCGTTGATCGGCAGCGTGTCCAAGCGGATGCCCAGACGCTGCGCCAGGTCCTCGGCATCGTCCAGCGAACCCTGGCTGGAGTATTCGGACGGCAACCGCACGCCGCGCACGTTTTCCGGCCCCAGCGCATCGGCGGCAATGGCCGCGACCAGCGCCGAATCGATGCCGCCCGACAGGCCCAGCAGCACCTTGCGAAAGCCCGACTTGCGCGCGTAGTCCGCCAGCCCCAGGCAGATCGCCCGGTAATCCTGTTCCCATTCGTCGGGCTGGGGGACCATCTCGCCGCGCTCGGCCCGCCAGCCTTCATCGGTGCGGGTGAAGTCGATATGCGCCACCGCCTCCTCGAAGGGGGCAAGCTGGACGACCTTGTGCCCGCCGGGATTCAGCACGAAGGAGCCCCCGTCATAAACCTGGTCGTCCTGCCCGCCGACGAGGTTCAGATAGACCAGCGGCAGGCCCGTCTCGACCACGCGGGAAACCATGTGGCCCATCCGCAGGTCCAGCTTGTTGCGGTGATAGGGGCTGCCATTCGGCACCACCAGGATCTCGGCCCCCGTCTCGGCCAGCGTCTCGGCCACGCCCGGCCACCAGGCGTCCTCGCAGATCGGCGAGCCGATGCGGACACCCTCGACCGCGAAGGGCCCGCTGATCGGGCCTGGATCGAACAGGCGGTATTCGTCGAACAGCTCCTTGTGCGGCAACTCGTGCTTGAACACCCGCGCGGTGATCCGCCCGCCCTGCAGCACCAGCCAGGCATTGTGCAGCTTGCCGTCCAGCCGCCAGGGCGCGCCGATGCCGATGGCGGGGCCGTCCGCGCAGTCGGCGGCCAGCTTGTCCACCACCGCCAGGCAGTCGTCCAGGAACGCGGGCTTCAGCACCAGGTCCTGCGTCTGGTAGCCGGTCAGGAACATCTCGGGCAGCGCCAGCATCTGCGCGCCCGCGGCCTTTGCCTCGTCCCAGGCGGCGCGGGCCTTGGCGGCATTGCCCACCAGGTCGCCCACGGTGGCGTTCAGCTGCGCGATGGTCAGGCGGAAGCGGTCAGTCATCGCGGTGTCTCCGGGCGGTTTTCCGCGACGATAGGGCGGGGGCGGGGCAAGGGGAAGACGCCCGCTCACGGTCTCGGGCTTTGCGCGGGGCGGCCGGCTGCGCTAGACCGGCGCCGAACAGCGGGCGGCAGACCCGCGACCACGAAAGGCTTGAGGCGATGAAACCCGCAGTCCTCCTCGCGGCGCTTGCCGGTCTGGCGATCCCCCTGGGCGTTCCTTCCGCCCATGCGCAGGCGGCCGCCGTGGTGACCAAGCAGTATGACGACGGCGGCGTCTACGAGGGCACCTTCCGCAACGGCCTGCAGCACGGGCGCGGCACCTACACGCTGCCCTCGGGCTATCGCTACGAGGGCGACTGGGTGGATGGCGAGGTGCGGGGCCAGGGCCGTGCGACCTATCCCAACGGCTCGGTCTATGAAGGCCAGTTCGAGAACGGCAAGCCGCATGGCAAGGGCAGGATCACCTATGCCGACGGCGGCACCTATGAGGGTGACTGGGTCGAGGGCGAGATCACCGGCCAGGGCCGCGCCACCTATGCCAACGGCTCGACCTACGAGGGCGGGTTCGAGAAGGCGCTGCACCACGGAAAGGGCCTGCTGAGCCAGCCCGACGGCTACCGCTATGACGGCGACTGGGTGCAGGGCGTGCGCGAAGGGAAGGGGAAGATCACCTATCCCGACGGGTCCGTCTACGAAGGCGGGATGCTTGCGGGGATGCGCGCGGGCCAGGGCAAGCTGACCATGCCGGACGGGCTGTCCTACGAGGGCGTCTGGGCCGCCGGGCAGATGTCGGGGCAGGGGCGGCTCGTCCAGCCTTCGGGCGACATCTACGAGGGCACCATGGTCGCCAACCGGCGCGAAGGCCACGGCCGCGCGACCTATGTGAACGGCGACGTCTACGAGGGCGGCTTCCGCGCCGACAAGCGCCACGGCAAGGGCGTCTTCACCGGCACGGACGGCTACCTTTACGACGGCGACTGGGTGGACGGCCGGATGGAAGGCCAGGGCCGCATCCAGTATCCCGACGGCTCGGTCTACGAGGGCAGCCTCAGGGCCGACCAGCCGGACGGCCGCGGCAAGATCACCTATCCCGACGGCGCATCCTATGAAGGCGACTGGGTCGCGGGCGTGATCGAGGGGCAGGGCAAGGCGGCTTACGCCAACGGCCTCGGCTACGAGGGCGGCTTCAAGGACGCCAAGAACGACGGGCTGGGGACGATGTCGCACCCCGACGGCTATGTCTACACGGGTGCCTGGAAGGACGGCCAGCGCCACGGCGAGGGCGCGGCCACCTATCCCGACGGCACCACCTATCGTGGCGGCTTCGTGAACGGACTGCGCGAAGGCCAGGGCGTGCTGATGACCCCCGACGGCTTCCGCTACGAGGGCGGCTGGAAGGCGGGCGAGATCGACGGCCAGGGCATCGCCACCTATGCCAACGGCGACGTCTACGATGGCAGCTTCGTCGGCGGCAAGCGGCAGGGCATGGGCGTCATGCGCTACGCCAGCGGCCGCGTGGCCGAAGGGGAATGGCAGGACGACCGGCTGGCCTCGGAAGGCGAGGCGGCGGCGCCCTCGGCCGCGCTGCCGGCCGATCCCGCCAGCGAGGGCGCGGCGCAGTCGCCCCCCGCGACGGGCGGACCCGCGGCCGAAGGGGCGGTCCCGGCACCGCCCCCGGACGAGGGCGGGCCGGACGGCGAGGACACGCGCGGCTGAGCGGCCCGCAGCGCCAGGGACAGGCCGGAAGCCCGGCTCGGCCACGACCCCGGCGCGACCACAACCGGCCGGATGATTCGCGGCACGCCCTGCGCAGTGGGACAAGGGCCATAGCCCCGCCTGCGCCCCGCCCTTTCCGGGCCTCCGCGCGATGATCCCCCGACGCTGCGGCAGGCAGGCAGGGCGTCCCCGAGGGTGGCGCCCCCGGCCGGACTCCTGCTACACATCCGCAGTTCCGCAGCAGGGAGTCCGCCATGTCGCGCTGGACCTTGGCGCAGCGTCTGGCCGCCTTTGTCACCCTTCCGGCCATGATCCTTCTGGCTGTGGGATGGTTCTGGCTGGACGATCCCGCGCTGTTTCTCAAGGAAGGCCACACGGTCGAGACCGCCTCGGTCCTGCTGCTGCTCCAGGGCGTCCTCTGCTGGTTCGCCCTCTGCGGCCGCGAGGGCTGGCGCGAGTGGCAGATCCCCGCCCTGCTAGTGCTGTTCGCCGCGCGCGAGATGGATTTCGACAAGCGACTCACCGACGCGGGCCTGCTGAAGCTGCGCACCTACACCGGGGACGCGCCTCTGGACGACAGGCTGCTGGGGGCGGGGGCGATCCTCTTCTCGCTGCTCGTCATCTGGCGCATCCTCAGGCGGAACGCGCCCGGCTGGTGGCGCGCCCTGCGCCGGGGGCAGCCCCATGCGCTGGCGATCCTGCTGGCGGCCGCGCTGACGGTGACGGGCAAGACGCTGGACGGGCTGGGGCGCAAGCTCCTGGATTTCGGGATCACGCTCGCGCCCCACCTGGACGCGCGGGCGGGGCAGGCCGAGGAGTGGCTGGAGCTCGCCGCCTGGTGGCTGCTCGGCCTGTCCATCGCCCTGCTGCCCGCCGCCCGCGCGCAAGGCCCGCGCGCCGCAGCGGCCCGGCCCTGACCGCCCGCGGCACGTCACAAATCGCACACATGCGGCCAAATGCATCAGGCCGGACCCGGCTGGCCGCTGGACGGGCGCAATCCGTCCCGCTAGAACCGCCGCTGCGAGGGCTGTCCCAAGGACGGCCCGACCCGTCGTATCGGCCCGGCCCGCAGGTCGGCCCCGAATTGGAGATTGACCGTGTCCCACGCTGAAGACCACGCAGGAGACCACGGCGCCACCCGGAGGGACTTCCTCTATTACGCGACCGCCGGTGCCGGCGCGGTTGCGGCCGGGGCAGCCGCCTGGACCCTCATCAACCAGATGAACCCCTCGGCCGACGTGCAGGCGCTGTCCTCGATCCAGGTGGACATCAGCGGCGTCGCGGAAGGGACGCAGCTGACCGTGAAATGGCTGGGCAAGCCGGTCTTCATCCGCCACCGGACGGCCGAGGAGATCGAGCGTGCGCGCGCCGACGACGGCGCGACCCTGATCGACCCGCTGTCGCAGAATGCCAACAAGCCCGACGCCAGCGCCGCCGACGCGAACCGCTCGCTGGACGAGGAAGGCCGCTGGCTGGTCCAGATCGGCGTCTGCACCCACCTCGGCTGCGTTCCGATCGGTGACGGCGCGGGCGATTTCGGCGGCTGGTTCTGCCCCTGCCACGGGTCGCATTACGACGCCTCGGGCCGCATCCGCCGCGGCCCCGCACCGCAGAACATGCATATTCCCGTTGCGTCCTTCGTGGACGACACCACCATCAAGCTGGGCTGAGGAGCGCGACGATGTCCGCCGGTATTCCGACCGATGACTACGAACCCAAGACCTCGGCCGAGCGCTGGATCGACCGGCGCCTGCCGATCGTCCGCCTGATCGTCGATTTCACCACCCTTCCCACGCCCAAGAACCTCAACTGGATGTGGATCTGGGGGATCGTGCTGACCTTCTGCCTCGTGGTGCAGATCGTCACCGGCATCGTCCTGGCGATGCACTACACGCCCCATGTGGACATGGCCTTCCGCTCGGTCGAGCACATCATGCGCGACGTGAACGGCGGGCATTTCCTGCGCTACCTGCACGCGAACGGCGCCTCGCTGTTCTTCTTCGCGGTCTACCTGCACATCTTCCGCAACCTTTACTACGGCAGCTACAAGCCGCCGCGCGAGATCACCTACATCGTCGGCATCCTGATCTTCATCCTGATGATGGCGACCGCCTTCATGGGCTACGTGCTGCCCTGGGGCCAGATGTCCTTCTGGGGCGCGACCGTGATCACGGGCCTCTTCGGGGCGATCCCCGGCATCGGCGCGACGATCCAGACCTGGCTGCTGGGCGGTCCGGCCGTGGACAACGCCACGCTGAACCGCTTCTTCTCGCTGCACTACCTGCTGCCGTTCCTGATCGCCGCGCTAGTGGTCGTCCACTTCTGGGCCTTCCACACGACCGGCAACAACAACCCCACGGGGATCGAGGTGCGCCGCACCTCGCGCGAGGAAGCCGACCGCGACACCGTCCCGTTCTGGCCCTACTTCGTGATCAAGGACCTGCTGGCGCTGGCCTTCATCATGATCCTGTTCTTCGCGGTCGTCGGCTTCATGCCGAACTACCTCGGCCACCCCGACAACTACATCGAGGCGAACCCGCTGGCGACGCCCGCGCATATCGTGCCGGAATGGTACTTCCTGCCCTTCTACGCGATCCTGCGCGCCTTCACCGCCGACGTCTGGGTCGTGATGGCCGCCAACTGGCTGTCCTTCGGCATCATCGACGCCAAGTTCTTCGGCGTGCTGGCGATGTTCGGCGCCATCATCGTGATGGCGCTGGTGCCCTGGCTTGACACCAGCCGCGTCCGTTCGGGCCGCTACCGGCCGTCGTTCAAGTGGTGGTTCTGGATCCTGGCCGTGGACTTCGTCGTCCTGACCTGGGCGGGGGCGATGCCGGCCGAGGGGATCTATCCCTATATCGCGCTGGCGGGCTCGGCCTACTGGTTCGCCTACTTCCTGGTGATCCTGCCGCTGCTCGGCGTGATGGAGCGGCCCGCGCCGATCCCGAACACCATCGAAGAAGACTGGAACGCTCATTACGAGCGTCTCACCACCCCCGCCGAGTAAGGAGAGGCGCGAATGTCCCTGAGAAACGTCACGCTCACGGCGGTCGCGGCCCTGTCCCTCGGGATGGCGGCGAATGCCCAGACGACCATGACGGTGCCGCTGAACGAGCCCGGCACCGAAGCTCCGGCCCCCTCGGGGCCGGGCACCACCGTCACCCGGCAGCCCGACGGCACCAGCACGGTCGAATCGACCGGCACCGTGCCGCGGCCCGAAGGCGTCGCCCCGCAGCCGCCCGAGATCGGCTTCACCGGCGCCACCCCGGACCTGCCCAGCACCTCGGCGCCGATGGACACCAGCGGCACCGGCCCCGTGCAGCAGCGCGTGGGCCAGCCCCGCGCGGGCAGCACCGGCCAGATCGGCCAGGGCGAGCTGACCGGCGAGGTCGCCGATACGACCGGCGTCACGCCGGGCGGCGGCGCGCCCTCGGGCGCGGACGTGGGCGACGAGGATGCCGGCGGCGCGACCGACGGCGCGACCTCGACCCCCGCCAACCCCGAGGCGGAGGCCACGGCCGACGAGCGTGCGACGCCCGACCAGCCCGCGCCCGCCGCGGACATCCCCGAGCCGACCGGCGCCGAGCCGGACGTGGTCGAGGACCGCACCACCGACGTCATCACGCCGACCCCCACGGCCGAGCCGGGCGAGCCTCCGGCCGCGCCGAGCTTCGGCCTGCCCGACCAGGCGACCGAGGCGCAGACCACCGCGCCCGTTCCGGCCGCCGAGGGCGCGGCCCAGGTCGACGCGCCGGACACGGACGTCCCCGGCTCGCCGGCCGAGGGCAGCACCGCCGATCCGCAGGCCGAGCCGGCCAGTGAAGCCACCCCCGCGGCCGACGCGGAAGCCGCGGCCGAGCCCGAGGCCGGTGCGGACGCCGGTGCCGATGCCGCGCTGGACGTCGCCCCCGGCGACGAGGCGCCGGCCGCGATCCAGAACCCTGACGAGGCCCAGGCCGAAAGCGCGCCGGTGGATACCGCCGCCGCGACCGAGACCGAGGGCGCTGAAGGGGCCGAGGGCGAGGTTCCTGCCGATCACAGCGTCGCGGCCGATGGCGGCGAGGCGGTGCATCACCAGGAAATCCACGACGTCGCCTTCAGCTTCGAGGGGCCTTTCGGCAAATACGACCAGTTCCAGCTGCAGCGCGGGTTGCAGATCTACACCGAGGTCTGCTCGGGCTGCCACGGGATGAAGCAGGTGCCGCTGCGCACCCTGTCGGACACCAGCGGCCCCGGCCTGCCCGAGGACCAGGTCCGCGCCTATGCCGGCCAGCTCAGTGTCGTCGACGCCGAGACCGGCGAGGAGCGCCCGCGCGTGCCCACCGACCACTTCCCCACCATCGTGGGCGAGGGCATGGGTCCGGACCTGTCGCTGATGGCCAAGGCCCGCGCGGGCTTCCACGGCCCCTACGGCACCGGCATCAGCCAGCTGGTCAACGGCATCGGCGGGCCCGAGTACATCTACTCGATCCTGACCGGCTACACCGGCGAGGAAAAGGAGCAGGCGGGCACCGTCTTCTACGAGAACACCGCCTTCCCCGGCGGCTGGATCTCGATGGCCCCGCCCCTGTCGGACGACGCCGTGACCTTCGAGGACGGCTCTCCCACGGATCTGGACAACCTGGCCAAGGACATCTCGGCCTTCCTGATGTGGACGGCCGAGCCCAAGATGATGCAGCGCAAGCAGGCGGGCCTTGTTTCGGTGCTGTTCCTGGTCGTGCTGACGGTGCTGCTGTACCTGACCAACAAGCGCCTGTGGTGGCCGCTCAAGCACCGCAAGGACGTGCCCGGCGACGGCCTCTGAGAAGGCCCGCATCCGGTGAAATGACAGCGCGCCCCTTCCGGGGCGCGTTTTCGTTTGGTCCCTGTGGGGCTGCGTGATCGGCAGAGCGCCAGAAGGGCGGGGGCCAGCCCCCGCACCCCCGGGATATTTGGACGAAGAAGAGGAGTGCGGGGCTGATCCTGCCCCTCGGGTCGCGGCTTCGGACAGAGAGCGAGGCGAGGGGGGGCAGGCCTTTGCCGCGCAGGGGTCGAAGAGGTGAGCCGGGGGCAGCGTAAGGTCCGAGGGTCAGAAGGTGGGAACCGGGCGCCGTTCACCGACGGATCAGGTCCGCGTTCCGGGGCCTTCGGACTCGATGTTCTGGGGTTGTCGCGGGCAGGGTCAGGTCCGGGATCACCGGGACAGCCATGCAGTCATCGTAGCAGCTGCTCGCGGTTGCCTCAGTGCCGCCCGGCCCGCCGTTCCAGCACGGTCTTGGCGACCAGCACCACCAGGGCGATCAGGGTCAGCACGGTGGCGGCGGCAAAGGCGCCGACCACGTTCAGGTCGTTGAACAGCAGCTCGACCTGCAGGGGCAGGGTGTTGGTCTTGCCCCGGATGCTGCCGGACACGACGGCGACGCCGCCGAACTCGCCCACGGCGCGGGCGGTAGTCAGCACCGCGCCGTAAAGGAGTGCCCAGCGGATGTTGGGAAGGGTGACCCGGCGGAACACCTGCCAGCCTCCTGCGCCCAGCGTGACGGCCGCCTGTTCCTGGTCGGACCCTTGGGCCTGCATCAGCGGCAGCACCTCGCGCACGACGAAGGGGGTCGTGACGAACATCGTCACCATGACGATCCCCGGCAGGGCGAAGAGGATCGTGATGTCGTTCTGCGCGAGCCAGCCGCCCAGGTATCCCTGTCGGCCATAGAGCAGCAGGTAGCAGATCCCTGCGATGATAGGCGAGATCGAGAAGGGCAGCTCGATCAGCGTGACCAGCACCCCCCGCCCCGGAAAGGTGAACTTGGACAGAAGCCAGGCCGCCGCGATGCCGAAGGCGACCGTCACCGGCACCACGATCACCGCCACCAGCGTGGTCAGCCAGATCGCGTGCAGCGTGCCGGGGTCGAGGATATTGGCGACGTAAGCCCCCCATCCCGCCGACAGCGCCTGCACGAAGATGTAGACCAGCGGCACGACGACCAGGATCGCCGTCAGGACGCAGGCCGCGCCGATCAGCAGCGCCCGCGTCATGCCGTCACCGCCCCATGGCGCGCGGCCCGCAGCTGCACCAGGTTCGACAGGAACAGCAGCACCAGCGCCAGCACCATCAGCACCAGCGCGATCGCCGCCGCGCCCTCGTAGTCGTATTCCTCAAGCCGGATATAGGCCAGCAGCGAGGCGATCTCGGTCTTGAAGGGCAGGTTGCCGGCGATGAAGACGACCGCGCCGAACTCGCCCAGCGAGCGCGCGAAGGAGGTCGTGACGCCCCCCAGCCAGGCCGGCATGACCGCCGGGAAGATCACCCGGCGGAAGGTGGTGAAGCCGCGCGAGCCGAGGCTCGCCGCCGCCTGTTCCAGCGCGGGGTCAAGTTCTTCCAGCACCGGCTGGACGGCGCGGACGACAAAGGGGATCGAGGTAAAGGACATCGCCAGCACGATGCCGCCCAGCGTGTAGACGACCTGGATGCCTGCGGGCTCCAGCACCGCCCCGAACCAGCCGTTCGCGGAATAAAGCGCCGTCAGCGACAGGCCCGCGACCGCGGTGGGCAGCGCGAAGGGAATGTCCATCAGCGCGTCCAGCAGCCGCCGCCCCGGAAAGCGGTAGCGCACCAGCACCCAGGCCATCAGCAGCCCGTAGAGGGCGTTGATGACAGTCGCCAGGGCCGCCGCCGTGATGGTGATCCGCAGGGACGCGAGCGTCCGCGGCGCGGTGATGATCGCCCAAAGCCGCCCCGGCCCGATCCCCGCCCCGGTCAGGACCAGGGCGATGATCGGGATCAGCACGATGATCGACAGGTACAGGACCGTCGTGCCAAGCGTCAGGCGAAAGCCGGGAAGGACGGCCCTCGCCCGGACGGCCGGGGCGGATGCGGGGCTCATTGGTTGGTGAACACCTGGTCGAGGATGCCGCCCGAGGCGAGATGCTCGGTCTCGATCTTGTCCCAGCCGCCGAAGACGTCATCCACGGTCAGCAGCTCGACCTGCGGGAACTTGTCGGCGAACTCGGCCGTGACTTCCTCGTTGGCGGTGCGGTTGCCGCCCTCGGCCACGATGCGCTGCGCCTCGGGCGAATACAGCCAGTTCAGGTACTCGGTCGCCAGTTCGGTGGTGCCGTTCTTCTCGGTGTTCTCCTCGACCACCGCGACGGGGAAGGCCGAGAACAGGCTGACCGGCGGCGTGATCGCGACCAGCCCGCGGTCGGCATATTGCGCGGCGATCTGGCGCGTCTCGGCCTCGAAGGTCACCAGCACGTCACCGATGTTGCGTTCCACGAAGGTCTGGGTCGCGGCGCGCCCCCCGGTGTCGAAGACCGGCACGTTGCCCATGATCTTGCGGACGAACTCCTGCGTGGCCGCGTGATCGCCGTTGTTCTCGCGCAACCCGAAGGCATAGGCGGCGAGATAGGTGTAACGCCCGTTACCGGACGTCTTGGGGTTCGGGAAGACCACCTGCACGTCCTCGCGCGCGAGGTCCGACCAGTTCCGGATGTTCTTGGGGTTGCCCTCGCGCACCAGGAAGGCCGGAGCCGAATACCAGGGCGAGGCGCCGTTGGGGAAGGCCTCGCGCCAGTTCTCGGCCACCATGCCGCCCTTGGCCAGCATGTTGACGTCGGTTTCCTGGTTGAAGGTCACCACATCCGCCGGCAGCCCTTCAAGGATGGACCGCGCCTGCTTCGAGGAACCCGCGTGCGACTGCTCGATGGTCACGTCATTGCCGCTCTTGGCCTTCCAGTGCTCGGCAAAGACGGGGTTCAGCGCCTCGAACAGTTCGCGGCTGATGTCATAGCTGACGTTCAGCAGCTTGTCCTGCGCCAGGGCGGGCGTCGCCGCCAGCACCAGCGCGGCGACCGCCGCCTTGATTGCGCTCAGTTTCATCGGAAAACCCTTTCAGGCGGTTTCAGCGGGAAAGACAGAGGCATGTTCCGGGCGCAGGTGCACCCTCATGCCGGGGGCGATCTGGGCCGCGCGCGGGCTGCGCCGGCGCAGGTCGGCGGGGATCTCGGTGCCTGCCCCGTCCGACAGGACCAGCCGCAGATGCGCGCCGGTGTTGGACAGCGAGGCCACGGTCCAGGGCCCGCGGGGATCGGGAACGGGGGTCAGGTCCTCGGGGCGCACGAACAGGCGCGCGGGGCCGTCGGGCAGACGGGCGGGCAGGTGGTCCGCGTCCAGCCCCGGCGCGGCCAGCCGCCCGCCCTGCACCGTCACCGGCAACTGGATCGAGGCGCCCATGAAATCCGCGACAAAGGGCGTAGCGGGGGAATCGTGGATCGTTGCGGCGTCGCCCGTCTGCACGATCCGGCCGTGGTCCATGACAACCACGCGGTCGGCCAGCTCGAAGGCTTCCTCCTGGTCATGGGTCACGAAGATCGTGGTGGTGCCGGTCGCGTCATGGACGCCGCGCAGCCATTGGCGCAGGTCGCGCCGGACGGCCGCGTCCAGCGCCCCGAAGGGCTCGTCCAGCAGCAGCACCGTGGGCTCGATCGCCAGGGCCCGGCCCAGGGCCACCCGCTGGCGCTGGCCGCCCGAAAGCTGCGCCGGATAACGGTCGCCCAGCGCGCCGATCTGCAGGAAGCCCAGCAACTCATCGACCTTGCGGGCGATGTCAGTGCGCGAGGGCCGCTCGGCCCGGGGCCGCACGGTCAGGCCGAAGGCGATGTTGTCGCGCACCGTCATGTGCGGGAACAGCGCGTAGTTCTGGAAGACGAAGCCGATGCGGCGGTCCTGCGCGTCGAGCTTCAGCCAGTCCGTCCCGTCCACCGTCAGCCGACCCGCATCGGGCCAGTCGAGCCCGGCGATGATCTTCAGCAGCGTCGTCTTGCCCGAGCCGGACGGCCCCAGCAGCGCCACCAGCTCGCCGTCGCCCACCGTCAGGTCGATGCCGCGCAGCACGGCGGTCCTGCCGAAGCTTCTGGTCATCTGCGCGATCTCGATGGTCATGCGAGGGGCTTCCGTTCTGGTCCAAGGCGCATCTAATCCGCACCGTTCAGTGCAACAAGGGATTGCCGGGAAACGCGAAATCTCCGCTCTGGAACCGTTTTCTGCGAGCCGCCGGGGCAGTCGCGGATCGGCGTCCGGCTTTTCCCGCGCCCGGGGAAATCATTGTCACAAGTTCCCGGCAGGCGGACTGGTTTCCTTTTCTTCGCCTGTCCGGGTGCCATTCGCGTGACAAATCGTCCGCGCGGCAACGGCAGGCGGGTCCGCGCCGGCCTGCGCGGGGCAGGGGCGGATGGCCGGACCCCCTGGCCGTGCATCCGGCGTGCATCGGATGTGCATTGCCCGTGCATCGGTTGCACGCCGCTTGCCCGGTGGGGATGCAGGGCTTATCTCGGACCCATGCGCATCCCCTTCCTGTCGCCCCGGCGCCCGAGTGTTTCCGTCATCCGACTGCAGGGCGCCATCGGCGTGGCGGCGCGGACGGGCGGCGGCCCCGGGCTTTCGGACGCGGGCCTCGCGCCCCTGCTGACGCGCGCCTTCACTCGGGGCAAGCCGGTCGCGGTGGCCATCTCCCTGAACTCTCCCGGCGGCTCGCCTGTCCAGTCCTCGCTGATCGCCGCCCGCATCCGGCGGCTGGCCGACAAGCACAACATCCCCGTCCATGCCTTTGTCGAGGATGTCGCGGCCTCGGGCGGCTACTGGCTCGCCACCGCCGCCGACACGATCTGGGCGGATGAGTCCTCGGTGCTGGGTTCCATCGGCGTGATCTCGGCGGGCTTCGGCTTTTCGGACCTGATCGCCCGCTACGGGATCGAGCGGCGCGTCCATACTGCCGGCACCGCCAAGTCCTGGCTGGACCCCTTCCGCCCGGAAAAGCCCGAGGACGTGGCCCGCCTGCACCGCCTGCTTGAACCCATCCACGAGGCCTTCAAGGCGCAGGTCCGCGCGCGCCGCGGCGACAAGCTGGATCCCGCGCGCGACTATTTCACCGGCGACGTCTGGGTCGGGCGCGAGGCGGTGTCGCTGGGCCTTGCCGACGGCATCGGCCATCTCGAGCCGGTGATGCGCGATCTTTTCGGCGACAAGGTCCGCTTCCAGACCTATGGTCAGCGGGTGCCTTTCCTGCGCCGCTTCGGCATCTCGGCCGACGACTTCATCGACGCGGCCGCCGAGCGCGCCGCATTCTCGCGGCTGACGCCGGGAGGCTGAGGAATGCTGAAGGTTGTGATCCTGTTCCTGCTGATCATGGTGGCGATGGCGCTGGCCTTTGGCCCCGGCTTCCGCCGCCTGATCGCCCGACTTCTGGGACTGCCCCGTGGCCGCTGAGGGCGCGGCGCTGGTCACCGGCGCCGCGAAGCGGCTGGGCCGGGCCATGGCCTTGGCGCTGGCCGAGCGGGGCCATGACATCGCCATCCACTACAACGGTTCCGCCGAGGAAGCCGAGGCCACCGCCGCCGAGGCCCGCGCCTTCGGCGTCCGGGTGCAGGCCTTCCACGCCGACCTGCTGGACGAGGGCCAGACCGCCGCGCTGATCCCTGCGGTCAACGAGGCGATGGGGCCGCTGACCGTGCTGGTCAACAACGCGTCGATCTTTGAACATGACACGCTGGCAACGGCCACCCGCGACAGCTGGGACCGGCACATCGGCTCGAACCTGCGGGCTCCCTTCGTGCTGACCCAAGCCCTCGCGGCGCAATTGCCGCCCGCGCCCGTGCCGGAAGGCGAGCCGGTGGCGCACGGACTGGTCGTCAACATGGTGGACCAGCGGGTGCTGAAGCCGACGCCGGCCTTCATGACCTATTCGCTGGCCAAGGCGGGTCTCTGGGCGCTGACGCGGACGTCGGCCCAGGCTCTGGCTCCACACATCCGCGTCAATGCCATCGGGCCGGGGCCGACGATGCAGGGCATCCGGCAGAGCGACGAGCATTTCGCCCGCCAGCGCGCCGCCACCATCCTGCAGCGGGGCGCGGATGCGGGGGATATCGTCCGGGCGCTGCTTTACCTGCTCGACGCCAAGGCGGTCACGGGGCAGCTGATCTGCGTGGACGGCGGCCAGCACCTGGCTTGGAAGACTCCCGACATCCTGGGCGCCTGAAGCCCGCCGCGGTGACGCTGCGGCAGGTTGTCCACGCGCCAAAGGGGCGTCACGCTACCTTCATGAATCCTTTCGCTGAATCATGGGCTTGGCCGTGCTGAAGAAAAAACTCAACGAAAACAGTGGTCTGAATATCTGCCTAATTTTTGTGCAAAAGTGGAAATCCCTTGGGATTCCTGCTTGGGCGCATCCTCGTCCGCAGCCGATCCACAAACTTGTCCACAGATTCCGTGGACACAAATCGGGTTGCGCCCCACCCGCACTTGCGGGCTGAGACAGGAATCACTTTCTAGGCTCCATGGACGACACCGCACCCCCTGTTGACGCCCCGCTGACCGGCCACCGGCTGATCGCGGATTACTGCCGCAGACTCGATTCCAGCCCCGGCGTCTACCGGATGCTCGATGCCCAGGGGGCGGTGCTTTACGTCGGCAAGGCGCGGAACCTGAAGGCGCGGGTGTCGAACTATGCGCGCCCTTCGGGCCATTCAGGGCGCATCGCGCGGATGATCCGCGAGACGGCCTCCATGATGTTCCTGACCACGCGCACGGAAACCGAGGCGCTGCTGCTGGAACAGAACCTCATCAAGCAGCTCAAGCCGCGCTACAACGTGCTGCTGCGGGACGACAAGTCCTTCCCGAACATCCTCGTGTCCAAGTCCCATGCCTTTCCGCAGATCAAGAAGCACCGCGGGGCCAAGTCCGAGAAGGGCGACTATTACGGCCCCTTCGCCAGCGCGGGGGCGGTGAACCGGACGCTGAACCAGTTGCAGCGGGTGTTCCTGCTGCGATCCTGCACGGACGCGACCTTTTCATCCCGCACGCGGCCTTGTCTCTTGCACCAGATCAAGCGCTGCAGCGCGCCCTGCGTGGGCCGCATCGATCAGGACGCTTATGCGGATCTGGTCGCGGATGCGGAACGCTTCCTGCAGGGGCGGTCCACCTCGGTCCAGGCGCGGCTGGCGGGTGAGATGGCGGAAGCCGCCGAGGCGATGGAATACGAACGCGCCGCCGCCCTGCGCGACCGGATCAAGGCGCTGACCGCCGTTCAGTCGGTGCAGGCCATCAACCCCAAGGGCGTGGCCGAGGCCGATGTCGTGGCGCTGCACATGGAAGCCGGCCAGGCCTGCGTGCAGGTCTTCTTCATCCGCGGCAACCAGAGCTGGGGGAACCGCGACTTCTACCCCCGCACCGGCGGGTCCGAGTCGGCCGAGGAGATCATGCAGGCCTTCCTCGCGCAGTTCTACGACGACAAGGTGCCGCCGCGGCTGATCCTGCTGAGCCACGGGACCGAGGACGCCGACCTGATGGCGCGGCTGCTGTCCGACCGCGCGGGCCGCCGCGTGGCGGTGGGCGTGCCGCAGCGGGGGGAAAAGGCGGCGCTGGTGGCGAACGCCCTGCGAAACGCGCGGGAAAGCCTCGCACGGCGCTTGGCGGAAAGCGCCACGCAAAGGCGGCTGCTGGAGGGTCTGGCCGAGGCCTTCGACCTGCCGGTCGTGCCGCGCCGGATCGAGGTCTACGACAACAGCCACATCCAGGGTGCGGCCCCGGTCGGGGGCATGATCGTCGCGGGCCCCGAGGGCTGGATGAAAAGCCAGTACCGCAAGTTCAACATCAAGGGCACCGAGATCACGCCCGGCGACGACTTCGGCATGATGCGCGAGGTCCTGACGCGCCGCTTCTCGCGCCTGCTGAAGGAGGACCCCGATCGCCAGTCCGACGCCTGGCCCGACCTGCTGCTGATCGACGGCGGCGCGGGGCAGGTGTCCGCCGTGGCCGGCATCATGGCCGAGATGGGGGTCGAGGACATCCCGATGATCGGCGTGGCGAAAGGCGAGGACCGCGACCACGGCAAGGAGGAGTTCCACCGCCCCGGCCAGCGGCCCAAGGCGCTGCCGATGAACGATCCCGTCCTGTATTTCATCCAGCGCCTGCGGGACGAGGCCCACCGCTGGGCCATCGGCACCCACCGAGCTCGGCGCACGAAGCAGGCGATGGCGAACCCGCTCGACGAGATCGCGGGGGTGGGCGCGGCCCGCAAGCGGGCGCTGCTGGCGCATTTCGGCAGCGCCAAGGCGGTGGCGCGCGCGGGGCTCGAGGATCTTCAGGCCGCGCCGGGCATCTCGGCCACGATGGCGAAGACGATCCACGACCATTTCCACCCCGAGGGGTAGGCGTCAGGCCACGTCGGCGGCCGCGCTGTCGGCGTCCCCGCCCGGCACCGGCATATCGCCATCGTCGCTGCGCGGGATGTTGAAGCACAGGACGTTGCGGCTCAGCTCGCGGTAATGGAACAGCGAGCGGGTGAGGTCACGGATGATGACCCAGCCGAAGCCGCCCGCCCGCAGCGCCGACAGCTCGGGCGAGGGAAGATGCTCGGGTTCCACCAGGCAGCCGGGCGGAAGGGGCGGCCCGTCGTCGGTGACGGCGCAGGCGAGGCCCCCCGCGTGGCGGGTCACGGTCAGATGGATCGTGACGGCCCGGCGGGGCGGCGCGCCGGGCAGGGGCTCCTTCCCCGCGCCGGTGCCATGCTGGGCGATGTTGTTCAGGACCTCGGCCATGACCAGTTCCATCCGCGCCAGGGCGTCGTCCGGGACCGTGCCCTCGAAACGCGCGCGGACGTCCATGAGTGCTTGCTGGACCGCGGTGGTGTCGGCGTCCAGGATGCGGTGGAACATCGGCTCTCCGCGCGAGGAAGGGGAGCGGTTCGGCGGAAGGGCGGCGCGGCTCATGCCCCGGCCTCCGTTTCGGCAGCCGCGGCGGCGCTGCCGTGGATGGTGAAGATCATGTCCATCCGCGTCAGCCGGAAGACCCGGTCCACGTTGGGCGTGAGCCCCGCCAGCTCGATCCGCTGGCCCGGTGGCAGGGCGCGCCGGATGGCCAGGATCGCGCCCAGGCCCGAGCTGTCCATGAAGCCCACGTCGGACAGGTCCAGCAGGATCAGCGGCCCGTGCCCGCCCACCACCTCGCGCAGCCGGTCCTTGAAGCGGATCGCCAGCGCAGCGTCCAGCCGCGGCTCGGCCACGCGGACGCGGACGCCGCCTTCAATCTCCTCGATCGTGATGTTCATGCCTGCCCCTTGCAGCGAATCCGTCCTTCCCGGCATGGTTACCGAAGATTCCTTGCCAAACCGTAAGCACGCGAGATCCCCATGACCGCCGTCTATGTCCATGCCGCCGTCCGCACCCCCATGGGGGGCATGCAGGGCGCGCTGTCGCCCCTGACCGCCCCGGAACTCGGCGCCGCCGCCATCGCCGAGGCGCTGTCGCGCGCGGGCCTGGACGGCGCGCAGGTGGACGAGGTGCTGATGGGCTGCGTCCTGCCCGCGGGCCAGGGCCAGGCGCCCGCGCGCCAGGCCGCGCTGGGCGCAGGGCTGCCGCAGTCGGTGCCCGCCGTCACGCTGAACAAGATGTGCGGCTCGGGGATGCAGGCGCTGATGCAGGCCTCGGATTCCATCCGCGCGGGGTCCGCCCGCACGGTCGTCGCGGGGGGGATGGAGAGCATGACCAACGCCCCCTACCTTCTGCCCAAGATGCGCGGCGGCGCGCGGCTGGGGCACGGGCAGGTCATCGATTCCATGTTCCTCGACGGGCTCGAGGACGCCTATGACAAGGGCCGCCTGATGGGCACCTTCGCCGAGGATTGTGCCGAGGAATTCCAGTTCACCCG
Organism: Paracoccus niistensis; assembly: GCF_042432925.1. NCBI lineage: Bacteria > Pseudomonadati > Pseudomonadota > Alphaproteobacteria > Rhodobacterales > Paracoccaceae > Paracoccus > Paracoccus niistensis. The sequence continues at coordinate 156,416 of NZ_JBHLWE010000041.1, forward strand.
GCAGGCACAGGACGAATACGCCCTGCGCTCGCTGACCCGCGCGCAGGCGGCGATCACCGAGGGACGCTTCGCCGACGAGGTCGTGGGCGTGAAGATCGCGACCCGCGGCGGCGAGACGGTGGTGGATACCGACGAGCAGCCGGGCAACGCGCGCCCCGACAAGATCCCGTCGCTGAAGCCCGCCTTCCGCAAGGACGGCACGGTGACGGCGGCGAACTCGTCGTCGATTTCGGACGGGGCGGCGGCGCTGGTGCTGTCGGACAACCCCGAGGGCGCGATCGCCCGGATCGTGGGCTACGCCGGTCACGCCCAGGCACCCTCGGACTTCCCGACGGCGCCGGTGCCCGCGGCGGAAAAGCTGCTGGCGAAGCTGGGCTGGTCCAAGGACGACGTGGACCTGTGGGAGGTGAACGAGGCCTTTGCCGTCGTTCCCATGGCCTTCATGCAGAAGATGGGGCTGTCCCCCGATGTGGTGAACGTCAATGGCGGCGCCTGTGCGCTGGGCCATCCCATCGGCGCCTCGGGCGCGCGCATCGTCGTCACGCTGATCAACGCGCTGCGGCAGGCGGGCAAGACGCGCGGCGTTGCTGCCATCTGCATCGGCGGAGGCGAGGGCACGGCGCTGGCGGTCGAGCTGATGTGACCTGTCCGGAAAGACAGGCAGGCCCCTGGTGGCTTTGATTGCCCGGTTTTGCGGCAAGGGATAAAACGAGAAATGTCGGCCGCAGGATATTGACGCGGTTTGCCAGTATCATTTTACCCGGAGCTCCGTCATGACTGCAGCATTCCCCCGGGGCCGAGCGCCCGCCCTCTTGGACCATGATCCCCTTTATGCCACCATTTCCGAGGGCGCCGATGCGCCGGCGAACAGCGGCACCCGCTACCGCATCGCGCCGGACGACGTGTTCCGGGGCAGCATCGGCGTTTCGGGCGACGCGGACTGGATCGCGGTCAACTTGACGGCCGGTGAATCCTATACCTTCGAGATGGACGGGGTCTCGCTGTCGGACACCGTCCTCACCCTGGTGGATGCCTCGGGCAATACGCTGGGCTCCAACGACGACAGCGGGTCCTGGGACCATTCGGAATTCACCTACACCGCCGGCGCAACCGGGACCTATTACCTGATTGCCACCGGCTATGGCTCCTCGAGGGGCACCTACCAGGTCACCTATTCCGAGGACCAGCCGAACCCCGGACCCGGTTCGGACATCCTGACGATGACCGAGATCGCCGACTACCTGACCGACGGTTTCTGGGAGGACAACGGCCAGACCCGGCGCAGCTTCGCCGCAACCCAGGGGTCCACGCTGACCTGCGACATCTCGGACCTGGGCGCGGCCGAGCAGCGCGTCGCGCGCATGGCGCTGAATGCCTGGAGCGAACTGACCGGCATCCGCTTCGACACGAGTTCGCGCGCGGGCGCCTCGGCCAACATCCAGTTCGTCAACGACGAGTTCGGCAGCGCCTATGCCGTGCCCACGTCCTGGACGGGATCGACCCTGCAGTCGGTCCGCATCAACATCGATGCCAACTGGTCCGAGGGCCCCTCGGCCGGCTTCGACACCTATTTCTACCAGACCTACCTGCACGAGATCGGCCATGCGCTGGGCCTGGGCCATGCCGGGCCCTACAACGGCAGCGCCACCTATGGCATCCACAACGGCTATGCCAACGACAGCTGGCAGGCGACGCTGATGTCCTATTTCAGCCAGATCGACAACACGGTCGTCGATGCCAGCTACGCCTATGCGGTGACGCCGATGATCGCGGACATCATCGCGATCCAGGACCTTTACGGCGCGCCGCGCAACGTGAACGGCAGCAATTCCGTCTGGGGCGAAGGCAGCAACGTCACCGGCGCCTTCGGCATGGCCAACGGGTTGATGGTGTCGCGCGCGGCCATCACGATGACGATCTTCGACCAGGGCGGGACCGACTGGCTGAAGCTGGGCTCGGACACGACCGCGCAGCACATCGATCTTGCGGGCGGGGCGGTTTCCAGCGTCTACGGGCTGGTCGGCAACCTGTCGATCGCGGAAGGCACGGTGATCGAGAACGTCATCGCCGGGCGCGGCAACGACATGATCCGGGGCAACGCGGCCGCGAACCTGATCGCGGGCCGGGCCGGGGCGGACACGATCCAGGGCCAGGGCGGCAACGACACGCTGGAAGGCGGCGCGGGCGCCGACCGGCTGCTGGGCGGGCTGGGCGACGACCTTTATGTCATCGACGCGTTGGACACGCTGGTTGAACTGGCCGGGCAGGGCATCGACCGGGTGCGGGCGACATTCAACTTCACCCTGGCCGAGCATTTCGAGGCGCTGCTGCTGATCCAGTCCTTCGCGAAATACGGCACGGGCAATACGGTCGCCAACACGGTCGTCGGTAACAGCCAGGTGAACTACCTGTCCGGCGGGGCGGGCAACGACACGCTGTTCGGGATGGCGGGCGACGACACGCTGGCGGGCAACTCGGGCGCGGACCGGCTGGTCGGCGGCGACGGCAACGACACCTATCTTCGCGACACCTTCGACACGATCGTCGAGGCCGCGAACGGCGGCTTCGACACCATCGTCACTTCGCGCGATATCGTGCTGGGCGCCCATGTCGAGCGGGTCCTGGTCGAAGGCACCGCGGCCGTGCAGGTGATCGGCAACGCGCAGGACAACATCCTGGTCGGCAACGGCGCCCGCAATGTCCTGGTCGGCGGCGGCGGCAATGACGAGCTGACCGGCGGGGACGGCGACGACGTCTTTGTCTTCGCGGCCGGGCAGGGCGGCCGGGTCACGGACTTCCAGGATGACATCGACCTGATCCGCATCGACGCGCGCACGGCCGGCGGGCTGACGGCCGCCGCGCTGATCGCGGACGCGGCCGAGCGTGATGGCGGCGTGGACCTGCGCCTCGCGGGCGGGCTGGTGCGGATCGACGGCATCACCCTTGACGCGCTGCAGGACGACCTGCTGGTCGCCTGAGGTAGCCGGCGCGGGTGCCCAGCCCTGGTCCCGAGGCAAGTTCATTTCTGAAAATGCGAAACCGCCCGGGTCTCCCTCGGGCGGTTTCTGTATTCTCGGAAGCTTCAAGGCCACGGGCGGAAGGGGCGGGCCCCTTCCGCCGCCGCTGCCGCCGCTGTCAGATCGACAGGCAGACGTATTTCATTTCCAGGTAGTCCTCGATCCCGTGGCGGCTGCCTTCGCGGCCCAGGCCCGACTGCTTGACGCCGCCGAAGGGGGCGACCTCGGTCGAGATGATGCCGGTGTTCACGCCGACGATCCCGTATTCCAGCGTTTCCTGCACGCGGGTGATGCGGCCGATGTCGCGGGCATAGAAATAGGCGGCAAGTCCGAAGATCGTGTCATTGGCCTTGGCGACCACCTCGTCCTCGGTCTCGAAGCGGAACAAGGGCGCGAGCGGGCCAAAGGTTTCCTCGGTGGACACCTTGGCGTCCGCGGGCACGTTCGTCACCACCGTCGGCTGGAAGAACGAGCCGCCGAGGTCGTGGCGCTTGCCGCCGGTGACGACCTGAGCGCCGCGCCCCAGCGCGTCGGCGATATGCTCCTCGACCTTTTCCACGGCGTCGGCGTTGATCAGCGGGCCGGTGGTGGTGCCGTCCTTGAGCCCGTCGCCCACGGTCAGCTTGTCCACGGCGCGTGCAAGGCGCTTGGCGAACTCGTCATAGACGCCCGCCTGCACGTAGATGCGGTTGGCGCAGACGCAGGTCTGGCCGTTGTTGCGGAACTTGGAGGCCATCGCCCCTTCCACCGCCGCATCGAGGTCGGCGTCGTCGAAGACGATGAAGGGCGCGTTGCCCCCCAGTTCCATCGAGCATTTCAGCACCTGGTCGGCCGCCTGCCGCAGAAGGATGCGGCCCACCTCGGTCGAGCCGGTGAAGGTCAGCTTGCGGATCAGGGGGTTCTCGCAGAACTCCTTGCCGATGTCCGAGGAGCGCGACGAGGTCACGACCGACAGGATGCCCTTGGGCAGGCCCGCGCGTTCGCCCAGCACGGCCAGCGCAAGCGCCGACAGGGGCGTCTCGGCGGCGGGACGCGCGACGAAGCCGCAGCCCACGGCCAGCGCCGGGCCGCATTTGCGGGTGATCATGGCATTGGGGAAGTTCCAGGGCGTGATCGAGGCCACCACCCCGATCGGCTGGCGCAGCACGGTGATGCGCTTGTCGGCCATGTGGCCGGGGATCGTCTCGCCATAGACGCGCTTGGCCTCCTCGCCGAACCACTCGATGAAGCTGGCGCCATAGGCGATCTCGCCCCTGGCCTCGGGCAGGGGCTTGCCCTGCTCGGCGGTCAGGATGGTGCCGAGGTCGTCCTGGTTTTCCATCATCAGCTCGAACCAGCGGCGCATCACCTTGGCGCGGTCCTTTGCGGTGCGGGCGGCCCAGTCCTTCATGGCGGCCTGCGCGGCCTCGATGGCGCGCTTCACCTCGGCGCGCGACAGGTCGGCCACGCGGGCGATCACGTCGCCGCGGGCGGGGTTTTTCACCTCGAAGGTCTTGCCGTCGTCGGCATCCACCCACTCGCCTGCCACGAATGCGCGGGTTTCCAGCAGCGAGGGGTCCTTGAGCAGCATCTTCAGGTCGGTCGAATGGGCGGTCATGGCGTCCTCCGGTCGGTCGCGCGTGTGTTGCGGTCGGCCGAGAGGTCAGCACCAGCGGGGGCGGATGTCCAGCGCAAGTCTACGGGATCGTGAGCGTCCGTCATCGGACGCGGATGAACCCCGCCGCCTCGGCAGACATTGTGCCCCATGACGGGCCCCGGCCCGAGCAACGACGGAGACTACCCATGCGCAAGCTGCTTGCGACCACTACCCTTGCCGCCCTGACGCTGGCGGGTGCCGCCTCGGCCCAGACCGCCGCCGCTCCTGCGGCCCCCGCTGCCGATCCCGCGGCCCCGGCCGTCACCGCGACGGGTGCGCCGACCACGGCGACGGCCGCGACCGACCTGAACCTGCGTTCGGCCCCCCAATCGACGGCCTCGATCCTGGGCGTCATCGCCAATGGTGACGAGGTGTCGGTCGCGGGCTGCCTTGAATCCGCCAACTGGTGCCAGGTCACATACAAGGACCAGCAGGGCTGGGCCTATGGCGACTACCTGACCGCGCAGGTCGGCGAGCAGCCGCAGCCGCTTTACCCGAACCGCCAGGCTGTCGGCGTGACCGTGATCGAGACGCCCGCGACGAACCCGGCCGAGGCCCCGAACACCGCCGTCGGCGCGGCGGGCGGCGCGGCGATGGGCGCGGTCGTGGGCGGCCCGGTGGGGGCGCTGGTCGGCGCCGCGATCGGGGGCGCCACGGGCAATGCCGCGACGCCCGAGCCGCCGCCCGAGGTGCGCACCTACATCACCGCGAACCCGCAGCAGCCGGTGGTTCTGGAGGGCGAGGTCGTGGTCGGCGCGGGCATTCCCGAGTCGGTCACCTTGTATGAAGTCCCCGGCCAGCCGGACTATCGCTATGTGGTCGTGAACGACCTGCCGGTGCTGGTGAACCAGGACCGCCGCATCGTCTACGTTTACCGCTGATCGCCTGAAGCTTCCCTCTTCAGGCGCAACCGGGGCGGGGCCAGTGGCCTCGCCCCCTTGTCATGTCCGGTCGCGCCAGCAGGGCTGGAGGTCGCCGGGCAAGGGCGTCGCCTCGAAGACCGCCCGCGCCACGGCCCGCGCCAGCACGCAGGCCGCCGCATGGCCCAGCCGGAAGGGATCGGCCGCCCGCTGCCCCGTGGACAGCGCGAAGACCAGATCCCCGTCAAGGGGCGTGTGCGAGGGCAGGATCGCGCGGGCGAATCCGTCGTGCGCCGCCACCGCCATCCGCGTCAGCCCCGCCTTGTCCAGGCTCGCATCCGTCGCGACAATGGCGATGGTCGTGGCCTCGCCCTGCCGCTTCTGCGGCACGGGCTCATATCCCGGATCAAAGGGGCCGCCCAGGCCGAGGCCCCCGAACTCGGCCCCCATCTCCCAGGGCGCGGCCCAGAACTGCCCCGAGGGCGCCGTCACGGACCCCAGCGCATTGACCGCCACCAGCGCACCAACGGTCGTCCCGTCCTCCAGCACCGCCGAGGCCGAGCCGAGGCCGCCCTTCCACCACGCCGTCATGGCCCCTGTGCCCGCCCCGGCCGTGCCCAGGGCAAACTGCGTCCCGGCGGCTTCGAAGGCCTGCCGCCCCAGCGCCGGATAGGGGCTTCCGTCCCAGTCCTTGTCGCCCCCGTTCAGCAGGTCGAACAGGATCGCCGCCGGCACGATCGGCACCCGCGCCTCGCCCACGGCAAAGCCCCGGCCGGCCGCGCGCAGCCCTGCCATCACCCCTTCAGCCGCGCCAAGGCCAAAGGCCGAGCCGCCCGACAGCACCAGCGCATCCACCGCCTGCACCAGCCGGTCGGGCGCCAGCAGGTCGGTTTCCCGCGTCCCCGGCGCGCCGCCCATCACATGGACGCCGCAGGCAAAGGGCGCGTCCGCCGTCAGGACCGTCACGCCCGACTTCAGCCGTGCGTCCTGGGCATTGCCCACCCGCAACCCCGCGACGTCCGAGATCAGGTTCAGCGGTCCGGGACGCATCTTCATTCTCCTTTGTCCAGATTTTCCGGGGTCGTCGTAGACGCCGATGGTGCAGCGCCCCGCTGTGGCAGCGCAACTTCGCGCCGAACCGCCTGCCCGCGCAAGCCGTTGTGCAGGACCGTCCCGCACCCTAGATCATCCCGCAAAGCGACAGGAGCACGCCATGCCCACCCCCACCCACGCCATCTACAACCGCCCGCTCGACACCCCTACCCCTCCGGGCTTCGAGGAGATCGTCCTCGGGATGGGCTGCTACTGGGGCGTCGAGCGGCTGTTCTGGCAGCAGCCGGGCGTCTTCCTGACCGAGGTCGGATTTGCCGGTGGCACCGTCCAGAACCCCACCTACAAGCAGGTCTGCGGCGGAAACACCGGCCATGCCGAGGTCGTGCGCGTGGTCTATGACCCCAGCCGCATCAGCACGGAACAGATCCTCAAGCTTTTCTGGGAAAACCACGACCCGACCCAGGGCAACCGGCAGGGCAACGACATCGGGGACCAGTACCGCTCGGTGATCTTCACGACCAACGACAGCCAGGCCGCCGCCGCCGAGACAACGAAGATCGACTATGGCAACCGCCTGGCCGTCGAGGGCTATGGCCGCATCACCACCCAGATCGCGCCGCTGGATCACTTCTGGCGCGCGCCCGAGGAACTGCACCAGCAGTATCTGCACAAGGTGCCGGACGGCTATTGCGCCCTGCGCGGCACGGGCGTCCAGGCCTCCAGCGCGAGCGCCCTGCATGACGCGGCCACCGGCGGGATCGACGGCAACCCCGAGCCCTCGCCCTCTTCCACCGGCGGCAGCTCGGTCGTGGCCGGCGGGGCGGCCTGATGGCGACCTGGACCGCGCTGACCCACCTGCAGGGCCGCGAGGCCGCCGAGGCGCTGGCCGAGGACTGCGAGGACCTGACCCCCGAGCCCGTCGGCAGCGGCGTCTTCGAGATCGAGGACGGCTCGGATCGCTGGGAGGTCGGCGTTTATTTCACCGACCCGCCCGACGAGATCGCGCTGGCGCTGCTGGCGGCCGCCCATGGCGCCCAACCCTTCGCCATCTCGGAACTGCCCGAGGTGGACTGGGTCGCCCATGTCCGGCGCGAGTTGTCCCCGGTCGAGGCCGGGCGCTTCTTCGTCCACGGCGCCCATGACGCCGACAAGGTCCCCGATGGGTCCGAGGCGCTTTGCATCGAGGCGGCGATGGCCTTCGGCACGGGTCACCACAACACGACGCGCGGCTGCCTGCTGGCGCTGGACCGCATGATCGCCGCGGGCGAGACGCCGCATCGCATCGCCGACATCGGCTGCGGGACGGCCGTCCTGGCGATGGCGGCGGCCAAGGTGCTGCCCGGGGTCATCCTTGCCTCGGACATCGACCCCGTCGCGGTCGAGACGGCGCAGGCCAACGTGATCGCCAACGGCCTGGAGGGGCGGGTGGAATGCGTGATGGCCGAGGGTTTCGGCCACCCCCTGCTGCATGACGCCGGGCCCTATGACCTCGTCTTCGCCAATATCCTCAAGCAGCCGCTGATAGAGCTTGCGCCCGACATGGCCCGCCATCTCGCGCCGGGCGGCAAGGCCATCCTGTCGGGCATCCTGGTGGAGCAGGCCGACGCCGTGGCCGAGGCCTATGCCGAGGCCAAGGTCCCGGTCCTGCGCCGCGACGACCTTGGGGAATGGACCACGCTGGTCGTGGGCAAGCCCGCCGAGGGCTGAGCCGGACTGCGGGCGCAGGGTCCGGCGCGCCCGTGCCTATTCCTCGGGCCGGGCGCGGGGGCGGCGGATGCCGTCGGGTTCCGGCTCGGCATCCTCGGGAAGCATCGGTCCTTGAAAGAGGGGCGGCGGAACCGGCGTCGTCAGGCGCGCGCCGTCGCGCGTGATCGTCTCGGGGCGGATCGAGATCCCCTCGGAGGCCGCGACCTCGTCGGGCGTGGGTTCTTGCTCGGTCGCGTCCTCGGGCACCCCTTCCGGCACCGGCAGGGCGGGCGCCATCCCGGCCGGGGCAGGGCCGCCGGTCACGCCGCGGGTGAGCGTGGGCGTGGCGGGCCGTTCGTTCACCGGATGGGGCGAGATCAGGCGGAACTCGATCCGGCGGTTGGCCTCGCGGCCCGCTTCGGTGTCGTTGGGGGCCAAGGGACGCGTTTCGCCATAACCCACGGCGGCCAGGTTGGCGGTGTCGATCCCCCCTTCGCCCATGGCGGCAAGGACTGCGCGGGCGCGGGCGGCGGAAAGCTCGCGGTTGATGTTGTCGGCGCCCTGCGAATCGGTATGCCCGCCGATCTCGATGCGGAAGCCCGCGCAGCGCTGCATGGTGGCGGCCAGCGCCTCGATCACCGGCGCCGCGTCGCCCGCGATCACGTCGCGGTTCGGCTCGAATCCGATGGCGGATTGCTGCATGGTGGCGTTCAGCGCGTCCACGCAATCCTCGCCCGAGGGCAGGTCCACCGCCGGGTCAAGCCGGGGATCGTAGATCAGCGCCAGCTCATAAGGCACCCCGTTGCCCAGCCGCGTGCCCAGGCGCTCGGCAATGGCCTGCGCGGCCGTGGGGCTGCCGGTCGTGCCGCCGATGCGGATGAGGTCGGGCGTGACGGCCGCTGCGCCCTCCTGCAGGCCGTCCATCGCCTCGAGTGCCGCCATGACCCGCGCGGTCCAGCCCGGGGGCGTGTCGCCGCGCAGGTCGAGGTCGCTTTCCACCGTGCCGAAGCGGGCGGTGGCCAGGCTTTCCAGCGCCGCGCCCATGCTGTCGTCCGGAATGGCGCCCTGCAGCCGGACACCCCCGTGCGTCATTGACGCCTCGAAGCGCAGGGGCTGGTCGTCTGCCTCCTCGGGCGCGGGGTCCAGCATCGCCGCCAGCGTGAAGGCGCGCGGCAGTTCCCGTGTCAGCCGGTCGCGGGCGCCATCGAAATCGGTCTGCGGCACGTCATGGGGCGCGGTCAGCGTGACCCGCGTACCGCTGATCTCGAGCCGTCCGGCGGGTAGGGCGTCCACCGCCCCGATCCCGGCCAACGCGGCCTTTTCCCACTCGGGCGAGGGGGCACCGAGGCCCAGGTCGCAGCCCGCCGTGTCGGCCCCCGCTTGGGCTGCCGCGGCAAGGATGCGGTCCCGTGCGGTCTCGCCGTCGGCGGCGCAGCGGGTCAGCCGCGTGCCTTCGGGCGTCCGCACCAGTTCCAGCGCGAAGGGGGCAATGACCGGGCGCGGCGCGGTGATGTTCGTCACCAGCGCCACACCCTCTGGCACCGTGTCGGCCAGGGCCTGTTCCAGCCGCGCCTTCTCGGCCTGCCCGTCGGTCACGGCGTCGATGCGGACCTGTCCCGGCGTGACCGAGACCTTGGCGCGCGGCATCCGGGCGGCTGCCTGAACCGCGAAAGCGACGGTTTCCTGCCATCCCTCGGGCGCGGGCTGCTCGACCAGTTCGACCAGGTCGGTCAGTCGGCCCGGCCCGGCGGCGCGGGCCAGTTCCGCGACCAGTTCCTCGCGGTCGGTGGCGCGCGGCGCCAGGCCGATGACCGAGGTGCCCTGCTCGTTTCGCAGGACCTCGATCCGGAAGGACGGAGGCGCGGCATCAGCGGGGGTGGGAACGGTGATGGCGTCCTCGATCCGGCCGAAGGTCGCCGCCCCCGTCGCGGTGGCGACAGCGCGGAGATGGGCGACCGCATCCGGCGCAGTGCCTTCAATCCGGACGGTCAGCCCGTCCCCGGCCACCCGCGCCCAGCCGAAGCCCCCGGCAGCGAGCGCGGTCTCGACCCGGTCCTCAAGCCATTCCTCGACCTGGGGCAAAGCCCATTGCGCGGCCTCGTAGGCTCCGACCGCGGCCCAGCCCAGCAGGACAAGGCCGAGAAAGCGCGAGCGGGAGCGCGAGGACGCCGGTCCGGCCATCAGCGAGCCTCTCCCTCGGGGGCGATCATGCGCCCGATATGGGGACGAACCGCCTCCATCACATCAGCCCGGCCAGGGCCAGGGCGCCTGCGACGATCAGCCCGGCATCCCGGTTCGACCGGAACAGCCGCAGCAGCAGCGGGTTGCTGTCCGGGTCGAACTGGCGCAGCTGCCACCACAGGTGCGCGGCAAAACCCGCGACCCCCACCATCGCGATCAGCGCGGGCAAGGGCGAGGGCCGCGTCGCCGCCACCGCCGCCGCCAGCAGCAGGACCGCGCCCGCGGCAAAGCCCAGAAGCCAGCGCGGGCTGTCCTTGCCGAACAGCCGCGCGGTGGACTTCACGCCGATCAGCGCGTCGTCCTCGGCGTCCTGGTGGGCGTAGATCGTGTCGTAGAACAGCGTCCACAGGATGCCCGCCGCATAGGCCAGCATCGGCGCGGGATGCAGGGTGCCGCCGTGGGCCGCGAAGGCCACCAGCACGCCCCAGTTGAAAGCCAGCCCCAAAAAGACCTGCGGCCACCAGGTGAAGCGCTTGGCGAAGGGATAGATGGCGACCAGCGCCAGCGAGGCGACCCCCAGCAGGACCGCCGCACAGTTCATCGTGAACAGGATCAGCGCGCCCACGGCCAGTTGCGCCCCCAGCCAGGCCAGGGCCCCCCGCAACGTGACCTGCCCCGAGGGCAGGGGGCGCGAGCGGGTGCGCGCCACCTCGCCGTCGATGTCGCGGTCTGTGATGTCGTTCCAGGTGCAGCCCGCGCCCCGCATGACGACCGAGCCGATGGCGCAGGCCAGGACCACCCACAGGTCCACCCAGGCCGGGCGGTCGGCCATCATTGCAAGCCCCGTGCCCCACCAGCAGGGCAGCAGCAGAAGCCAGGTCCCGATGGGGCGGTCGGCGCGGCTGAGGCGCAGCCAAGGCCTCCAGCCGGGCGGGGCGAGGCGGTCCACCCAGTTGCCGCGCGGTGCGTCCGCAACCGTTGCAGTGACCTGTGGCGTTGAGACATCAGACTGCATAGGGTCCGCCGTCATGGGAAAGATCAGGCTTTACATAGATCACCGCTTCGACCCGGGACAACCCGTGCCCCTAGACACGGACCAGTCACATTATCTTTCGACGGTGATGCGGCTGGCCCCCGGCGCCGAGATCGCCGTCTTCAACGGGCGGCAGGGCGAATGGACCGCCCGGCTGCTGCAGGCGGGCAAGCGCGGCGGCACGGTCGAACCGGTGGCACAATCCGCGCCGCAACTGGACCCGCCCGACCTGTGGCTGGTCTTTGCGCCGATCAAGAAGGTGCGGACCGACTTCATCGTGGAAAAGGGGGCGGAACTCGGCGCCGCGCGCATCCTGCCGGTCCAGACCGACCACACCAATTCCGAGCGCATCCGCCGCGACCGCCTGCAGGCCCATGCCGTCGAGGCGGCCGAGCAATGCGGCGGCACCTTCGTGCCGGCGGTCGAGGACCTCGTGCCGCTGTCGCGTCTTCTGGACGGCTGGGACATGGGCCGCCGCATCCTCTGGGCCGACGAGGCTCTGGTCGGGCCCGCCGAGACGCTGGCGGGGCTGCTCGGCGGCCCCTGGGCGATCCTGATCGGCCCCGAGGGCGGCTGGTCCGAGGCCGAGCGGCGGCGGCTGTCCGCGATGCCCTGCGTGCACCGTATCAGCCTCGGCCCGCGAATCCTTCGGGCGGACACGGCAGCCGTCGCGGCGCTGACGCTGTGGCAGGCGTCCCTGGGGGACTGGCGGTGACGTTGCGTTCCATCACAGCAGGCAAATGGCGCAGCCCTGCGACAAATTTGCCACTAGGAGAAAGGTTGTTCGGCAACACTTCCAGTTAACCAAATTTTCATGCGTCCGGACCGATGCGGACGATTTTTTCTTCGCAGCCTCACACAAAAGAGAGTTATGTGAAGAATTTACTACTTACAACAGGTTATGCGCCGGCGACATAGCTGGATTTCGGCTTCGTCCGTGGTCGGAATGGCGGCATCTGCCTATATCAGCGTCACCGACGAAGATCGCCCGCAACAGGCGGGCCGCAAGAAAAACAGGTTTCTGACATGGCTGCCATCGATACCCTCCGCGCCCCTTCGGCGGCGCGTCACCCCAGCATTCTTGATCGCGTTTCCGCGACCCTCCGCTACTGGTCGGACGTCCGCGAAACCCGCCGTCAACTGAACGCCCTGTCCGACCGCGAACTGAGCGACATCGGCTTGGTGCGCGGTGACATCGAGCGCGTGGCGCGCGGCTTCTGAGCCCGTCCACATGCCAGCAAAAAGCCGGGGCCGCCTGTGCGGACCCCGGCTTTTTCATGTCTGCAAGCGGCGGGGGCCGGATGGCCCCCACGGCGATGATCCTCAGACCCCTGCCTCGACAATGGCGCGGGCCAGGATGGGCACGCTGTCTCGGTTCAGCCCGGCGATGTTCAGCCGCGAATCGCCGACCATGTAGATGGCGTTGTCTTCCTTGATCTTCTGCACCTGCTGGGGCGTCGCGCCCAGGCGCGAGAACATGCCCCGGTGCCGCTCGATGAAGTCGAAGCGGTCGCTGCCGGTCAGGTTGCGCAGTTCCTCCGCAAGCTGCTGGCGCAGGCCCAGCATCCCCAGCCGCACCTCTTCAAGCTCGGCCTTCCAGTCGGCGGCCAGATCCTCGTCGTCGAGGATCGTCTGCACGATGCGGGCGCCGTGGTCGGGCGGGAAGCTGTAGTTCTGGCGACCGAGGAAGGCCAAGGCGCCCTGCGCCAGGTCCTTCTGGGCCGCATCCGCCACCTGCACCATCAGCAGGCCCGTGCGCTCGCGGTAGATGCCGAAGTTCTTGGAACAGGAGGCCGCGACCAGCGCGTCGGGCAGCGAGCGCAGGACCAGCCGCGTCCCCGCCGCGTCCTCCTCCAGCCCGTCGCCGAAGCCTTGGTAGGCCAGGTCCACCAGCGGCACCGCGCCGGTCTTGTCGAGGATCGCCACGATCTCGGCCCACTGGTCCAGCGTCAGGTTCGCGCCGGTGGGGTTGTGGCAGCAGCCGTGCAGCAGGACGAGGTCGCCCTTCTTTGCCCGCGCGATGTCGGCCTTCATCCCCTCGAAATCCACGCCACGCGTCCCGGCGTCGAAATAGCGGTATTCGACAAAGGGAATGCCCACGAACTTCAGGATGGACAGGTGGTTCGGCCAGGTCGGGTCCGACACATGGATGGTCAGGTCGGGGTTGCCCATCCGCGCCATCTCGAGGGCCTGCCGGATCGCGCCGGTGCCGCCGACGGTGGACAGCATCGCCGTGCGCGCGTCGTCCCGCGCGTCGGCCAGCACCATCGAGGACAGCGCCTGCAGATAGGCGGGCTCGCCCGCCAGCGCGGTATAGGCCTTGGTCGTCTCGGTTTCCCAGATGCGGCGCTCGGCTTCCTTGACGGCGCGCATCACCGGGGTCAGCCCGGTCGGGTCCTTGTAGACCCCGACCCCCAGGTCGATCTTGCCCTGCCGCGTGTCGGCGCGGAACTCGCCCATCAGGGCAAGGATCTTGTCGGGGGCTTGGGGCTGCAGGTTGCCGAACATTCAGGCGTCTCCGGTTGCGATCTTGAGGTCGGGGTAGCTGCCCCATTCGGTCCAGCTGCCGTCGTAAAGGGACCAGTCGCGCTTGCCCAGGCGTTCCAGCGCCAGCGCGAGGCTGGCCGCCGTGATGCCCGAGCCGCAAGTGGTGATGACGGGGCGCGACAGGTCCACGCCCGCGGATTCAAAGGCGGCGCGCAATTCGTCCACAGGCTTCATCGTGCCGTCGGGGTTGTAGAGCCGGCCCACGGGGACGTTCCGCGCGCCGGGGATGTGGCCCGCGCGCAGGCCGGGCCGCGGCTCGGGTTCGTCGCCGCGGAAGCGCGCGGCGCTGCGGGCATCGACGATCTGGTGGTCGCCCAGCTTGGCGGCGGCCGCCACCTGCGTCACGTCGCGGACCAGCGCCGCCTGCCGCTGCACGGTCATGTGGCGGTCGCGGGTGATGGGCGGCATGTCCTCCACGGGCCGTCCCTCGGCCTGCCATTTGGCGAAGCCCCCGTCCAGCATCGCGACGTCGGTCTTGCCCATCAGGCGGAAGGTCCACCAGACGCGGGCCGCCGAATGGGTGTCCGAGTTGTCATAGACCACGACCTGGTGCCCGTCGCCGATGCCCATGGCGCGCAGGCGGCTGATGAACAGCTCGGGCGGGGGCGCCATGTGGGGCAGGGGGCTGCGGCTGTCGGCGATGGCGTCGATGTCGAAGAAGCGCGCGCCGGGGATATGGGCGGCCTCGTATTCGGTGCGGGCGTCGCGGCCGGCCGCGGGCATGTGCCAGCTTGCGTCGACGATGCGCAGGTCGGGGTCGTCCAGATGCGCGGCGAGCCACTCGGTCGACACCAGCGTCTTCGGATCGTCGGTCATGGCCACCCCCTCGCGCCTTTCTGCGGGCCCAGCCTTAGCGCCCCCGCGCGGGCGCTGCAACGGACCCTCAGCCCTGCTTGAGAAGGCGCTGCTTTTCGCGACCCCAGTCGCGCTTGGCCTCGGTGGCACGCTTGTCGTGGTTCTTCTTGCCCTTGGCGACGCCCAGCTTCAGCTTCACCACGCCCCGATGGTTGAAATACATCACCAGCGGCACCAGCGTCATGCCTTCGCGGCCCACGGCCTGCCACAGCCGCGACAGTTCCTTGCGGCTGACCAGCAGCTTGCGGTGGCGGCGTTCCTCGTGCCCGAAGACGCCCGCCTGCTTGTAGGCCGAGATGTAGCCGTTGATCAGCCACAACTCGCCGTTTTCCACGCTGGCGTAGCTTTCGGCGATGTTGGACTGGCCGGTGCGCAGCGCCTTCACCTCGGAGCCGGTCAGGACGATGCCGACCTCGATGTCGCTTTCGATGAAATAATCGAAGCGCGCGCGCCGGTTCTCGGCGATCACCTTGTAGTTCGGATCGGTCTTTGCCTGGGCCATGATCGGCGTGAGATAAGGGGCGCGGGCGGGCAAGTAAAGGCGCCGCCGGGCAATGGGGGGAGTCGATGCTGTTCCAGATCGCGCTCGGGTCCGTCCTCATCCTGACGACCATCGTCGCGGGTTCGCTGAGCCTGTATCTGGTCGAGATCGTGCTGTGGCGCGTGCATGGCTGGCTGCTGCGCGAACCCCACTGGCCCAAGATGTTCATCATGGTCATGGCGGCGAGCTTGTGGGCCTTGGGGTTGATGGGGGTCTGCGTCTGGCTGTGGGCCTCGGCCTTCAGGGCGCTGTCGGTCTTCCCGACTTGGGAACTGGCGGTCTATTTCGCGCTGGAAACCTTCACCACGCTGGGCTTCGGCGACGTTCTGGCGCCGCCGCGCTGGCGCATCCTGGCCGGCATGGCGGCGGCGAACGGGCTGCTGAACTTCGGCCTGATGACGGCGGTGCTGATGGAAGGCGTGCGCGACCTGCGAATCCGGCAGTCGCGCAGCCGGTCGTCCCGGCAGGGGCATCGCGCCGGGCACGAAGAGGTGTGACGCCAAGGGCTTGCCGCCCTGCGCGCGCTGGCACAAGGTGCCGCCCGCGCGGTTGAACGGCAGGAGAGGCGAGATGCGGCACGGCGGACGGATACTGGCGGAGGCGCTGAAGGCGCAGGGGGTCGAGCGGGTCTTCTCGGTGCCCGGCGAAAGCTTCCTTGCCGCGCTGGACGGGCTTTACGATGCAGGGATTCCCAACACCGTCTGCCGCCAGGAAGGCGGGGCCGCCATGATGGCCGAGGCCTGGGGGAAGATGACCGGGCGGCCCGGCATCTGCTTTGTCACGCGCGGACCCGGCGCCACCAACGCCAGCGCCGGGGTGCACGTGGCGAAACAGGACTCGACCCCGATGATCCTCTTTGTCGGGCAGATCGCGCGGTCCGACCGCGACCGCGAAGCCTTCCAGGAGGTCGATTACCGCCAGATGTTCGGCGGCCTCGCCAAATGGGCGGCCGAGATCGACGGGACCGACCGCATCCCCGAATATGTCGCTCGCGCCTTCGACCTCGCCATGTCCGGCCGTCCCGGCCCGGTGGTGCTGGCACTGCCCGAGGACATGCTGTCGGCCGAATCCCATGCCCCCGATCTGACGCCCGCGCCGCGCCCGGTTTCCGGCATCTCGCAGGCGCAGCTGGACGCGATCAAAGGGGCGCTGGCCGGGGCCGAGCGGCCCCTGGTGATCCCCGGCGGCTCGGTCTGGACGCAGGAGGACGCCGACCGGCTCGCGCGTTTCGCGGAGAACTGGGGCCTGCCGGTCGCGGTGCCCTTCCGCCGCCAGCACCTGTTCGACAACCGGCTGCCGAACTACGTGGGCGACCTTGGCGTCGGCATGAACCCGAAGCTGGGCGAGGCGCTGCGGGAGGCCGACTGCCTCCTGTCGCTCGGCTCGCGGCTGGGGGACACGCTGACGAACGGCTATGACCTGATGAGCCCGGCCGCGCAGGGCCGCCGGATCATCCACGTTTATCCTGACCCCGACGAGATCGGGCACCTGTGGCGCGCCGATCCCGGCATCGCCGCCTGCCCGCGCGCCGCGCTGGCAGCGCTGGCCGAGGCCCCGGCGCCGCGCCAGTGGTCCGACTGGACCGCCCGCCTGCGGGCGAATTATGAGGCGTGGCGCCAGCCGAAGGAGACCCCCGGCGCGGTGAAGATGGAGCGGGTGATGACCTGGCTTTCGGACAACCTGCCCGAGGACGCCATCCTCACCAACGGCGCGGGCAACTTCGCGACCTTCATCCACCGCTATCACCAGTTCAAGCGGGTGGGCACGCAGCTTGCGCCGACCTCGGGGTCGATGGGCTACGGGCTTCCGGCGGCCGTGGCGGCCAAGATCCGGCACCCGGAACGGACAGTCGTCTGCGTGGCGGGCGACGGCGACCTCCAGATGACGGTGAACGAACTGTCCACGGCGGCGCAGGAAGGCGCGGCGGTGATCGTGATCGTGGCGAACAACGGCCGCTACGGCACGATCCGAATGCATCAGGAGAAGCACTATCCCGGCCGCGTCTCGGGCACCGACCTGTTCAATCCCGACTTCGCCGCGCTGGCCCGCGCCTACGGCGGGCATGGCGAGTTGGTCGAGCGCGACGAGGACTTCGCCGCCGCCTTCCACCGCGCGCAGGCGGCAGGCACGCTGGCCGTGATCGAACTGCGGCTTGATCCCGAGGCGCTGACCGCGGGGGCGACGCTGGCCGAGGTGCGCGCGGCAGGTGAAGCCGCCCTGCGCGCCAGGGCCGCGCCCGAGCAGAAACCTGCGCCCGCCCCGGTCCTGGCCCCTGTGCCTGCGCCCGAGCCGCCGCGGGGCCTTTTTGGCCGTCTCTTCGGTCGCTGAACCGGGCCCTTGCGAGGGCGGCGGATTTGCGCTTCTGATCCGCGCATGACACCGACCCTCGCGCCCCTTCCCGCCAGCCTGCCCGATGCCGTCCCCTTCGTCGGGCCGGAAACGCTGGAACGCCAGCGCGGCGCACCTTTCCGCGCCCGTCTTGGCGCCAACGAGAACGGGTTCGGCCCTTCGCCGCTGGCCATCGAGGCGATGCGGAAGGCCGCCGCCGAGGTCTGGAAATACGGCGACCCCACGAACCACGACCTGAAGGCCGCTCTTGCTGCCCATTGCGGCTGCGAGGCCGGGAACATCGTCGTGGGTGAGGGGATCGACGGGCTGCTGGGCCTGGCCGTTCGGCTGATGATTGCACCGGACGACGCCGTCGTGACCTCGGCGGGCGGCTACCCGACCTTCGACTTCCACGTCACGGGCTTCGGGGGCGAACTGGTCCGCGTCCCCTACCGCGACGACCGCCAGGATCCGGCCGCGCTGGTGGCCAAGGCCGCCGAGACCGGCGCGCGGATGGTTTATCTCTGCAACCCCGACAACCCGATGGGCGGCTGGCATCCGCCCGCCGCGATCGAGGCCGCCGTCGCGGCGCTGCCCGAAGACATCCTGCTGATCCTCGACGAGGCCTATGCCGAGTTCGCCCCCGCCCTGCCGCGCATCGACCCGGCAGACCCGCAGGTGCTGCGGATGCGGACCTTTTCCAAGGCCTACGGGATGGCGGGCGCCCGCATCGGCTATGCCATTGGCGCGCCGCAGGTGATCCGCGCCTTTGACCGGGTTCGCAACCATTTCGGCGTGAACAGCATCGCGCAGGCGGGGGCGCTGGCCGCACTGGGCGATGGCGCGCATCTGGCCGAAACCGTTGCCCGCGTTGCCGAGGCGCGCGAGCGCATCGCCGCCATCGCCCGCGAGAACGGCCTTGCGGCGCTGCCCTCGGCCACGAACTTCGTCGCCATCGACTGCGGCCGCGACGGCGACTTCGCCCGCGCGGTGCTGGCGGCCTTGGGCGAGCAGGGGATCTTCGCGCGGATGCCCTGGGTTGCGCCCCAGAACCGCTGCATCCGCGTCAGCTGCGGGCCGAAGGACGAACTGGATGCCTTCGCCGAGGCGCTGCCGAAAGCGCTGGCCCAGGCGCGGGAGTGAGCGGTGCGTGCCAAGCACGCACCGCGGAACGATCCGGCGTCGTAGGGTGCGTGCTCGGCGCGCACCGTTCCGTCCCCAATGCCCAGTGGTCTGCGAGAAGCCGTTGATGACCACGACGCCGCCAGGATCAGCGCGATGCCGACCACTACGGGCAGATCCGGCACTTGCCGGAAGACGAGGATGCCGATCCCCAGCGTCAGGATGGTTCCCAGCCCGCTCCACAGCGCATGGGCGACGCGCAGCGGCAGGTAGGTCAGCGACCGAGACAGGAAGTAGAAGGACAGGAGGCAGGACGCGCCCACCCCCACCGTTGGCCAGAACCGCGTGAACTGCTGCGACAGCATCAGCCTCGAGGTGCCGATCACCTCGAGGACAATGGCGGCGGTCAGGGCGGCATAGGCCGCGGCGCTGGTCTCAGATCAGCCCGGCGTGGGCCATTGCGGCGTCGATGCGGGTGCGGGTTCCGGCAGTCAGCGGCGTCAGCGGCAGCCGCACGGTCTCCTCGCACATGCCCAGCCGCGACAGGGCGTATTTGGCGCCCACGAGGCCCGGCTCGATGAAGATCGCGATATGCAGGGGCATCAGCAGATCCTGCAGCCGCAGCGCCTCGGCATAGTCGCCCGCCAGGCAGGCCGCCTGCATCTGCGCGCAAAGAGCGGGCGCGACGTTCGCCGTGACCGAGATGCAGCCCCGCCCCCCTTGGGCGTTGAAGCCATGCGCCGTTGCATCCTCGCCCGACAGCTGCAGGAAGTCGGGGCCGCAGGTGATGCGCTGGCAGGACACCCGCTCAAGCTTGCCGGTCGCGTCCTTGACACCCACGATGCGCGGCAGCTTCGCCAATTCACCCATCGTCTCGGGCGTCATGTCCACGACCGACCGGCCGGGGATGTTGTAGATGATGATCGGCTTGTCGGTCGCGTCATGGACGGCGGTGAAATGCGCGATCAGCCCCGCCTGCGTGGGCTTGTTGTAATAGGGCGTCACCACCAGCAGCCCGTCCGCGCCGACCTGGCAGGCGTGGCTCGCCAGATCGATCGCCTCGTGCGTGTTGTTCGAGCCTGCGCCCGCGATCACCGGCACCCTTCCGGCGGCATGGCGGACGACGGCCTCGACCACCTGGCGATGCTCGTCATGGCTCAGCGTCGGGCTTTCGCCGGTGGTGCCAACGGGCACCAGGCCGTTGCTGCCCTGTTCGATCTGCCACTCGACCAGCCGCTCGAGCGCGGGCCAGTCGATCTTGCCCTCTCCGGTCAGCGGGGTGACGAGCGCGGGCAGGGACCCTTGGAACATGACACGATCCTGACGATTGTTTCGCGTGCGGCATACAACCGGGCACGTGGGTTGCCAAGCGCGCCTGCCGCGCTTGTGAGTTGCCCCGGCGGCCTGCCGCCCCCAGATTGTCGCGCATGAACCGCTTGATCCCCCGACTGGCCGCCCTGGCGCTGGCGACGGCCTGCCTTGTTCCGCCCGCGCTGGCCGAGGATGCGGGGGCGATCCGCCGGGCGCTTGCGGCGGCGGGCGCAAAGGACTGGACGGGGGCCGAGACGGCCGCCCGCCGGTCGGGGCCCATCGCCACCGACCTCGTCCTGTGGCAGCGCCTGCGCGCAGGGCAGGGGACATGGCCCGACTATCGCGACTTTGCCGCGCGCAATCCCGACTGGCCGGGGATGGAGCTTCTGTTCCGGCGCGGAGAAGCGTTTCTGCGTCCCGACCTGCCCGCGAGCGAAGTGCTCGCCTGGTTCGGAGACCGCCTTCCGGAAACCCTGAACGGCGCGACTGCCTGGATCGCGGCCCAGCCCGAGGACAAGCGGGCCGAGGCCGCTGCCCGCTTCTGGACCCACGACGCCGCGCTGGACGCGGCAGGCGAGACGGACTTCCTGGCCGCCCATGGCGCGGCGGTCGCGGACCATCACCCCGCCCGGCTGCAGGCGCTGCTGGACGCGGGCGAATGGGCGGCGGCCGAACGGATGCTGCCGCGCGTGACCGGCCCCTTGGCCGACCTTGCCCGCGCCCGCATCGCCGTGCAGGCGCGCCGTCCGGGCGTGGATTCCCTGATCCTTGCGCTGCCCGACGACCTGAGGAACGACGCAGGCCTTGCGCTCGACCGCTTCCGCTGGCGGGTGGCGGCGAGGCAGGGGGATCTGGCGCGGCAGCTGATGCTGGAACGCTCGACGGGGGCCGAGGCCCTGCGCGATCCTGCCGCCTGGGCGAGCCTACGCCGCGACTATGCGCGCGAGGCGCTGCGCAAGGGCGACTGGGCGCTGGCGGAACGCTTTGCCGCCAGCCACTTCCTGCCCCAGGGCGACAGTGCCGCCGTCGATCTGGACTGGATCGCCGGTTACGCCGCGTTGCGCGCAGGCGCCCCGGACCGGGCGGCCGCGCATTTCGCCCGCCTTCCCGTGGCGGATTACAACGGGATCACCGTCGCCCGCACCCATTACTGGCAGGGCCGCGCGGCCGAGGCGCTGGATGACCAGGCCACAGCCCGGGCCGCTTATGAACAGGCCGCCGCGCACCAGACCGCCTATTACGGCCAGCTGGCCGCCGAACGGATCGGCGCGCCGATGCAGCCCATACTGGCAGTGACCGGACCGGCGGTCGAGACCCTGCCCGACTGGCGCAACTCGGCCTTGTCGGGGAACCGCCTGTTCCAGGCCGGGCTGTGGCTGATCGCGGCCGGAGAGCCCGCGCAGGCGCAGCGGTTCTTCCTGCATCTCGCGCAGACCGCCGCCCCCGCCGACATCGCCCGCTTGGGCCGCGTGATGCTGGAACTGCGCCGCCCCTGGGACGCGCTGCGGCTGTCCAAGGCTGCGGCCGCGAAGGGGGCCGTCTATCCGGCGCTGCATTACCCCCTGACGGGGCTGGAGGAGGGCAGCTTCGGCCTGCCGCCCGAGCTGGTCATGGCGATCGCCCGGCAGGAAAGCGAGTTCAACCACACCGTCCAGTCCCCGGTCGGCGCGCGCGGGCTGATGCAGGTGATGCCCGACACTGCGCGGCAGATGGCGGGCGTCGTCGGCGAGGCCTTTGAACTCGCGCGCCTGACGCGGGACGGGGGCTACAACGCCCGGCTGGGCGCGGCCTATCTGGAGGGGCTGCGCAACCGCTTCGGCAACTCGGTCGCGCTGGTGGCGGCGGGCTACAACGCCGGGCCGGGGCGGTCCGCGCGCTGGCTGCGGGACTTCGGCGACCTGCGGGACGAGGGTGTCGATCCCGTGGACTGGGTCGAGATGATCCCCTTTGACGAAACCCGCAACTACGTCATGCGCGTGGCCGAGGCGCTGCCCATCTACCGCGCCCGCATCGCGGGTCACACCGTGCCCTTCGTGCCGAGCTGGGACCTGCGGGGCGGTGTCTCGAAGCCCCAGCGGGCTGAAGGGCCGCTGATGCTGGCCCTGTCGGCCCGCCCGCCCGCGCCGCCCGCCTGGGTGGCCGAGGCCGCAAACCACGCGCTGCGCCTGGCGATGGCCACGGACCCGGGGGCGGCCGCGCAGGGGGTTGCAGCGGTGGCCGAGGCACTGTCCGGGGCGACCGACGAGGCGCCCCGTCCCGAGGCGCAGATCGCCGCGGTGGCGCAGAGCCTCGATCCTCCCAGGGTCGGCCTTGCGCCCGCGCCGCAGCCCCGTCCCGCGGCCCCCCTGCCAAGTGCCGCGTCAGGTGCCGCGCCACCGGCGGGTCCCGGTCCCGCCGATCCTTCGCCCGGTCCTGTTCCCGCGGCCGAGGTCTCCTCTGCCCCGGCAGCCGAGCCTCTTCCGGCATCCGCCCCCGAGCCTGTTTCGGCCTTTGCCTGGCCTGCGGGGATGGTCAGCGGGGCGGTGACGCTGTCCGCGCCTTCTGCACCGACCGCCACCAGGTGAACAGCCCGGCGCCCACGACGATGGCCATGCCGACGGCCACGTTGGGGGCCAGCCGCTCGTCCAGCATCAGGACGCCGATCACGCTGACCCAGACGAGCTGCAGGTAGGAGAATGGCTGCAGGCTCGAGGCCTCGGCCAGCGAGTAGGCGCGGATCAGCAGGTAATGCCCCAGCGTGCCCGTCACGCAGAGCGCGGCCATCCAGGGCCAGTCGGCGCGGGCGATCGGCTCCATGTGCCACAGGCCGACAACGGTGATGCCCGCGACCCCGGCGATGCCGGTCCAGAAGAAGCTGACCTCGGCGCTGTCCCTGGCCGAGACCATGCGCGTCAGCAGCCCGTAGATCGCGAACATCAGCGCCGAGATCAGGGGCAGGATCGCCCAGGGGGAAAAGACCCCCACCCCCGGTTGCAGGATGATGAGGATGCCCGCGAAGCCCGCCGCGACCGCGACCCAGCGCCGCCAGCCGATGCGCTCGCCCAGAACCGGGCCGGACAGCGCCACGACCAGCAGCGGATAGGCGGCAAAGACCGCGTGCGTGCCGATCAGCCCCAGCTTCACGAAGGCGACGATCATGATGACGATCTCGAACACCAGCAGCAGGCCGCGGATGATCTGCAGCAGCGGGTGGTGGCTGCGGCTCGCGGCCCGCAGGCCGCCCGGGCCCCGCGCCGCCATGGCGATGACGAAGATCCCGAAGAACCAGTAGCGCACCATGGTCACGAAGATGGGCGAATAGGCCGCGCCCAAGTGGCGCGAAACGGCGTCCTGAACCGCGAAGACCATGCTGACGAAGCAGATCAGGAGGATCGCCAGCCCCTGCCGGTCGCCCGCCTGCCCCGGTGGCAGGTTCGAGGAAAGGGACGGCGCCGAAGCGCCCGGGCCGGGCTTTGAATGAATCATGGGGTCACCGCGCAGGGATCACCCCTGCGCCTTTACCCCCGGGAGGCGAGTGTCAAGCGCCCGCCCGCCGGATTGCGCCGAAAATCCCGTGCAGGGTGCGGGAAGGCGTCAGTCGCGGCTGCGGACGATCTCGGCGAAGCCTTCAAACAGCTGCGGGTTGGCGCAGACGATCGTGCTGGAATCGGCAATGGCGCCCTCGTGCTCGCGCAGGGGCTCGACGAAGCCGCCCGCCTCGCGCACCAGCAGGATGCCCGCCGCGATGTCCCAAGGCTGGATGCCGCGTTCCCAGTAGCCGTCGTAGCGGCCCGCCGCGACATAGGCCAGGTCGAGGGCCGCCGAGCCCCAGCGCCGCACGCCTGCGCAGATGGGCATCAGCCGCGCGAGGTCCTTCAGCGTCGCGGGCAGCGTCGTCTTGGCGCCGAAGGGCACGCCGGTCGCGAAGATCGCGCTGTTCATGTCGCGACGGCCCGACACGCGCAGGCGCTTGTCGTTGACAAAGGCGCCGTCGCCCTTCTCGGCGGTGAACATCTCGTCCTTGGCCGCGTCGAAGACGACCGAGGCCACGATCTCGCCCTTGTGCTCCAGCGCGATGCTGACGGCCCAGTGGGGCAGGCCGTGCAGGAAGTTGGTGGTGCCGTCCAGCGGATCGACGATCCAGCGCCGGGTGGGGTCCTCGCCCGCTTCCATCCCCGTTTCCTCGCCCAGCCAGCCGTAGTTCGGACGGGCGGTGCGCAGTTCCTCCTTGATGATCCGCTCGGCCTCGCGGTCGGCGCGGCTGACGAAGTCGCCGGGGCCCTTCGAGGAAACCTGCAGGTTCTCGACCTCGCGGAAGTCCTTGACGAGGCTGCGGCCCGCCTTGCGCGCGGCCTTGATCATCACGTTGAGGTTGGCGCTGGGCATCGGGGGATCCTTCGGGACGGGCTTGGGGGAGGGGCAGGCCCCTTTAGGCCGGTCAGGGGCGAAAGTGAAGGCGGGTGACGCGGGGGAAGCGTCAGCCGTCCCGGTCGGGACGCATGGCCGCAAGGATGGCGACGGCGCCGGTCACGACCAGCGCATCCTCGACCAGCCCGGTCGGTGTCTGGCCGTGATCCTCCATCGCGGCCATGCGCGCGCGCCAGCCGGGGTAGGATGCCGCGACCGCCGTCAGCCCGCCCAGCGCCGCGCCCTTCCAGAACTGCCCGCGCGGGGCCAGCGCGCCGGCGGCGAAGCCCGCCACGATCAGCCGCGCGGCAAGGCCCGCCGGCACGATCCGGTCGGGGGCGCTTTTCATCTTGTCGCCCGCCAGTTCCGCCAGGGCCAGTGCGACCGCGCCGCTGGCGATCGCCGGATCGCGCAGGAAACCGGGCGCCGCGCAACCGCGCGGCAGGCCGTCCCGCGCGGCGGCAACGGCCACGGCGGCGAGCGGCGTCATGGATCTCTGGCCCCCGACAAGGCCCATGAGGAATGAGGCGAGCATGAGGTTTTCCCTGATTGTCCGGGTCAGGAACGCCCGCGCGCCGCGATCGGGTTCCGGTTCCTCAGCGCCCCTCGCGGGCAAGCCGCAGGATGTCCTGCATGAAACCCATCTTCCGGTCCTCCTCGCGCAGCGCCGCGTAAAGCCTGCGCGTGACGCCGCTGCGGCCCAGCGGCAGGGTCACGAGGTCGGGGTTGTCCGCCTCGCGCTGCAGCACCCAGTCGGGCAGCACCGACACCCCGCGCCCCGAGGCGACCAGCAGCAGGATCACGTCGGTCAGCTCGATCTCGCGCACCCCGGCGGGACGCACGCCCGCAGGGTCGAGGAAATGCGAGAAGACATCCAGCCGCGCCCGGTCCATCGGATAGGTGATGAGCGTTTCGGTCGCGAGATCGGCGGGTTCGACGAAGTCGCGCCCGGCCAGCGGATGCGCGGCAGGCACGGCCAGCAGCGGGTGATAGTCGAAAAGCGGTTCGAACACGACGCTTGGCAAGTCCTCGGGATCCGATGAGACGACGAGATCGGCCTCGCCCCGCATCAGCGCGGGCAGGGCGGTGAAGGCCAGACCCGCGCGCACGTCGATGTCGACCTGCGGCCAGAGATGGCGGAAGGCGTCGAGTGCCGGCAGCAGCCAGTTGAAGCAGGCGTGGCATTCCATCGCGATATGCAGCCGCCCGATCCGACCCTGCGTCACGCCGCGCATCTCGGACTCCGCGGCCTCGACCAGCGGCAGCACCTGCCGTGCCAGCGCCAGCAGCCGCAGGCCCGCGGGCGACAGGCGCATGGGCTTGGTCTGGCGCAGGAACAGGGACGTGCCCGCCTGATCCTCGAGCGCGCGGACCTGATGCGACAGCGCCGACTGGGTGATGTTCAGCACCTCGGCGGCGCGGGCGAGGCCACCTTGGTCGTGGATCGCGCGAATCGTCCGCAAGTGACGCAATTCAAGATGCATGGCATTCATGTAGAACTTGTGTAAGATGAATTTGTCTCACAGCCTGCCTCGTGGCACAAGAAGGGTGAAAGGATACCCCGCCATGACCATGCCCTCTGTCAGCTTCGAGTTCTTCCCGCCCCGGAACCTCGACCAGTCGTTCAAGCTGTGGGAAACGGCGAATGCGCTGGCGCCGCTGGGGCCGGACTTCGTGTCCGTGACCTATGGCGCGGGCGGCACCACGCGGCAGCTGACGCACGAGGCGGTGACGGCGCTGGCCTCGAACTACGGGCTGAACGTCGCGGCGCACCTGACCTGCGTCGATGCCTCGCGCGAGGAAACGATGCGGATCGTGGACGACTATGCGGCGGCGGGCGTGCGCGAGATCGTGGCGCTGCGGGGCGACCCGCCGCAGGGAGCCGACCGCTTCGCGCCCCATGCCGAGGGTTTCGCCGATTCGGTCGAGCTGATCGAGGCCATTGCGGCGCGCGGCGGTTTCACGATCCGCTGCGGCGCCTACCCCGAGCCGCATCCGGACAGCCCCGATACCGCCGCCGACGTGGCTTGGCTCAAGCGCAAGGTGGACGCGGGCGCGTCCAGCGCGATCACGCAGTTCTTCTTCGACGCGGATGTGTTTTTCCGCTTCCGCGACGCCTGCGAACGGGCGGGCGTTTCGGCCCCGATCATCCCCGGCATCCTGCCGATCCAGAGTTGGTCGGGCGCGAAGAAGTTCGCCGCCCGCTGCGGGGCGAGCGTGCCCGTCTGGGCGGACGAGGCCTTCGCCAAGGCGGGCCCCGAGGGCGAGCGGGCGCTGGCCGTGGACATGGCGGTGA
Organism: Paracoccus niistensis; assembly: GCF_042432925.1. NCBI lineage: Bacteria > Pseudomonadati > Pseudomonadota > Alphaproteobacteria > Rhodobacterales > Paracoccaceae > Paracoccus > Paracoccus niistensis. The sequence goes on from NZ_JBHLWE010000041.1 coordinate 183,268, forward strand.
CGCTGTGCCGCCGGCTGATCGAGGGCGGTATGGACCGGCTGCATTTCTACACGGTCAACAGGCCGCAGATGACGCTGGCGGTCTGCGAGGGACTGGGGATCGCGCCCGCGCGGGCAAAGGTGGCCTGAAGGGCGGGGCGCCACCCCTTGAAAGGGTGACGCCCGCGAAAGGCTCAGTCGAAGCCCATCACCGTCAGCTGGCGCAGTTCGCCGAAGCCGTTGAAGCGGGTGTTGGTCACCACCGAATAGGCGCCCGCGCCGTGGAAGACGACGTAATCGCCTTCCTGGATGTTGTCGGGCAGCGAAATCTCGCCCGGCAGGCGGTCCACCGAATCGCAGGTGGGGCCGAAGACCACGCGGCCATGGCCGTTCTCGCCACGCAAGCGGCCCTCGGGCGTCAGCACCTCGATGCGGTCGAGGTTGCCGATCACCGGCAGCTCGTTCATGCCGCCATAGACGCCGTCGTTCAGGAAGACGCTCTGTCCGTCGCGGACCGCCTTGACGCGGGTGATGATGGCGAAGGCATCGGCGCAGATCCCGCGGCCCGGCTCGCAGACCAGTTCCGGGGCGTTCGCGCCGAAGGCTTCCGCCGTGGTGCGGCCGATCAGCTCGAAGATCGAGGCCAGGTCGGGCTCGACCCCGTGGACGCGCCAGGACGGGAAGCCGCCGCCCACGTTCAGCCGCTTGGGCTGCACGCCCGCCATGTCGGCGATCTGGGCCGCGGTGCGAATATACTGCTCCCACGCGTGGGGATCGGTGCATTGCGTGCCCGGGTGGAAGGTCAGCGAGGCAGTATAGCCCCGGTCCTGGACCGCCCGCAGCAGGTCCGCCGCCAGTTCCGGCGTCGCGCCGAACTTGGACCCGAAGTCATAGGCCGCGCCCAGCACCGGCAGCTTGAAGCGGGGCGAGATCTCGCACCCTTCGGGCGGCACCTGCTCGAAGAGCTTGTCCAATTCGGTCCGGCTGTCCACCGACCAGGCCTTGATGCCCGCGCCGACCGCATGGGCGATCTCGGCGCGGCTTCGCACCGGGTTGTGGTAGTGGCGCGCGGCCATGGGGGCGAGGCGGCCGATCAGGTCGATCTCGAACGGCGAGGCCACGTCGAAGCCGCGGATGCCTGCCTGCACGAGGTTCTGGATCACCGCCTCGTCGGGGTTCGACTTGACGGCATAGGTGACAAGGCCCGGAAAGCCCGCCAGGAAGGCGCGGGCGCGGTCCTGCAGCACGGTCGGCGCGAAGACCATCACCGGGTTCTCGGGCTTGAGGCTGCGGACGATCTCGGCTGGGTTCTCCCACACGGTCTTGGCCTGGTGGCCTTCGGTCAGTCCCATGCGCAATCCTTTCCATGGCCGGGGGTTCGGCCGCTCAACGCGAACGGCGCCCTATGGGGTGCATTGGGCGCGATGAAAAGGATGGATCGTCGCCCTTGGCCGGTTAATCTGACCGGCGACGCCGTCACATCGACAAGAGGGGACAATGGACGACACCGACCGGGCCATCATCGCGCATCTCGGACAGGATGCACGCATGTCGGTCGCCGTCCTCGCGCGGCGGCTGAAGCTCGCGCGGTCCACGGTGCAGGCCCGGCTGGAACGGCTGGAAACCTCGGGCGCGATCGCGGGCTACACGCTGCGGCTGGGCGAGGCCGCGCGCGTCACGCGCATCCGCGCCACCTGCCTTCTGACGATCGAACCACGCGCCCAGGCGGCGATCCTGGGCCGGCTGAAGGCCATTCCGGCGGTCGAGAAGGTGCATTCGACCAGCGGCCGGGTCGATCTTCTGCTGCAACTCGGCTGCGCTTCGACGTCCGAACTGGACGAGGTGCTTGACCGCATCGGCAATCTGACAGGCGTGCGGTCGTCCGAAAGCCTGGTGCACCTGTCCACCAAGTTCGACCGGGCCCTGTGACCGCGCTTATGGCCGGGCCAGCCGGAACAGGTCCACGAAGGCCTGTCCGCGGCTAGGGTCTCCGGTAAAGCTGACCCGGCCGCTGGCGATCACCTGCGCCAGCAGGGCGGATCCGTAAATTGCCACCGCCATGTCGTTTGGGGGGGCCGAAAACCGCATCTCGGCCCGGGCTGCCTCGCCCGGCCGGGCCTCGAACCTGGGGCCTTCAACGGTCACGACAAAGGATTCGGCCCCAAGGTCGAAGCCTGCGGTGAAGCTGCCGGGTCCGGGCCGCATCATCGCCTCCATCGACAGCATCAGCGATGTCGGGCTGATCGGCAGGCGCGGATCATGGCCCGGCACGCCGACGCCCCAGCGGCACAGCTCCAGCAGCAACGGCCGCAGGGCGCGCCCGTGGCTGGTCAGCTCATAGACCGGCACGCGGGCGGGCGGGGGCAGGGTGCGGTGGACCACGATGCCGGCGGCTTCCAGATCCTCGAGCCGGCGGGCCAGCATGTTGGTGGCAATGCCGGGCAGGCCCGCGCGGATCAGGCCGAATCGCCTGGGTCCCAGCATCAGTTCCCGCACGACCAGAAGCGCCCAGCGATCCCCGATCAGGTCCAGCGCATGGGCCGCCAGGCAGCCCTCGGCATAGGTTTTCCTTTCAGCCACTTTCCGCCACATGCCTTTCGTGAGGTTTCGATTTAGGACTTCATGCTTGCAAATTGCAAGCGATGTGGCAGCCTTCCTTCATCTGGGGAGGAAATGCGATGACCTATTACAGCGGCTCGGTTGCCCCCGTGCCCGATGCCAACCGTCAGGCCTATGTCGATCACGCCCGCCGCGCCTGGCCGCTCATGCGCGAGCATGGGGCGACACGGATGGTCGAGACCTGGGGCGAGGATGTGGCGCACGGCAAGCAGACCGACTTCTTCCGCGCCGTTGCGGCGCAGGAGGGCGAGACGCCCGTATTCTCGTGGATCGAGTGGCCCGATCGCGCCACCGCCGACGCCGGCTTCGAGAAGATGATGAGCGATCCATCCTTCCACGAGCGGCTGGGCGAGGTGCCATTCGACGGCAGGCGCATGATCTTCGGCAGCTTCTCGCCGCTGTTCACGGCCGGCACCGACCGCGGTGCGGGCTGGTACCAGGGCTTCCTGGTCCCCGTTCCCGAGGCGAACCGGCAGGCCTATGCCGATCTCGCGCGCGAAGCGCACGAGACGATGTTCGCGCCGAACGGCTGCGCCGGAATCTTCGAATGCTGGGGCGAGGACGTGCCGCGCGGCCAGCAGACCGACATGTATCGCGCCACCGACGCGCAGGACGGCGAAGCCATTGTCCTTTCCTGGACCGCCTGGCCCGACCGGGCCACCTGCGAGGCCGCCGCAAGGGCGATGGAGGCTGCCATGGCCGGCCAGCCGATGCCCGACATGCCCTTTGACGGAAAGCGCATGATCTGGGGCGGCTTCGGGGTGCTGTTCGACAGCGACCGGGCTTGAGGGAAGTGGGGATGAGCTATCAGGGCAATCCCTGCTGGTACGAGCTGGGGACCGGTGACCTGAACGCGGCGCAGGCCTTCTATGGCGCCCTGCTGGGATGGGAGATCGAGGACGCGGGCATGAAGGACTTTGCCTATCTGCTGGCGCGCTCGGGCGGCGAGATGGTCGCGGGCATGATGTCGCTGGCGGAGCAGGAATCCGCCCCGCCGCCGAACTGGCTGATCTACTTCGCCGTCGACGACTGCGACCGGACCGCCGGAGAGATCACCCGCGCGGGCGGCCGGGTGATGCGCGGCCCGGCCGACATCCCGGGCACCGGCCGCTTCGCCATCGCGGCCGACCCGCAGGGCGCGGTCTTCGGCATCCTCGAGCCCGACATGAGCGGCATGAGCGCCGAGGATGTCGCCAAGGCGGAACGCGGCGAAGGCGCCTTTGACCAGCGCAAGGACGGCCACGGGAACTGGCACGAACTCATGACCACCGACCCCGAGGCGGGCTTCGCCTTCTACGCGGGGCTTTTCGGCTGGACCAAAGGCGAGGCGATGGACATGGGGCCGATGGGCTCCTACCAGCTGTTCCGCCACAAGGGGACGGACATCGGCGGGATGATGGGCCTGGGGAACGCGCCCATGCCCGTCTGGCTGCCGTACTTCGGCGCGAACGGCATCGTGGGCGCGATCAGCCGCGTCAAGGCGGCGGGCGGCACGGTCTCCCATGGTCCGGTCGAGGTGCCGGGCGGAGCCTTCATCGCGGTCTGCACCGATCCGCAGGGCGCGTGGTTCGCGCTTGTCGGCCCGCGCGAGCATACGGCCTGACCCGTCCGCTTGCCCCTTGGCCCGTGGCCCTTGCTTCGGTAAGTCCGACCCCAAGCAAGGGGACCGACCGATGAGCATGGACAAGACCTTCGACGCCGCCGCAGCCGAGGCCCGCATCGCGGCCGAATGGGACCGCGCCAACGCCTTCGCCGCGGGCGCCAACGCCAAGCCCGGTGCGCCCAGCTTCTCGGTGGTGATCCCGCCGCCGAATGTCACCGGCAGCCTGCACATCGGCCACGCGCTGAACAACACCCTGCAGGATATCCTGGTCCGCTGGCACCGGATGCAGGGGCACGACACGCTGTGGCAGCCGGGGCAGGACCACGCGGGCATCGCAACCCAGATGGTGGTCGAACGCCAGATGGCCGCCGCGCAGGAACCTGGCCGGCGCGAGATCGGGCGCGAGGCCTTCCTGCAGAAGGTCTGGGCCTGGAAGCGCGAATCCGGCGGCACCATCACCAGCCAGTTGCGCCGCCTGGGCGCGAGCCTCGACTGGTCGCGCAACGCCTTCACCATGTCGGGCGCCCCCGGCGCGCCCGAGGGCGAGGGCGGCAACTTCCACGACGCGGTGATCCGCGTCTTCGTGGACATGTACGAGAAGGGCCTGATCTACCGCGGCAAGCGGCTGGTGAACTGGGACCCGCGCTTCGAGACCGCGATCTCCGACCTCGAGGTCGAGAACCGCGAGGTCGACGGCCAGATGTGGCATTTCAAGTATCCGCTGGCCGGCGGCGAGACCTATGACTACGTGGAACGCGATGCCGATGGGAACGTGACCCTGCGCGAGATGCGGGACTACATCTCGATCGCCACGACCCGGCCCGAGACGATGCTGGGCGACGGCGCGGTGGCGGTCCATCCGGATGACGCGCGCTATGCGCCCATCGTCGGCAAGCTCTGCGAGATCCCGGTCGGACCGAAGGAGCATCGCCGCCTGATCCCGATCATTACCGACGAATACCCGGACCCGGACTTCGGAAGTGGCGCGGTCAAGATCACCGGGGCGCATGACTTCAACGACTATGGCGTCGCGCAGCGGAACGGCATCCCGCTGTATGCGCTGATGGACGGTCAGGCGCGGATGCGCGAGGACGGGCTGTCCTACGCCGAAAGCGCCGCCATCGCCACGGCCGCGGCGCGGGGCGAGGAGGTGGGCGATGTCTCGCAGGTGAACCTCGTCCCCGAGGAGCTACGGGGTCTCGACCGCTATGACGCCCGAGAGAGGGTGGTCGCGGCGATCAACGCCGAGGGGCTGGCCGTCACCGACGCCGAGGGCAACCCTTATGTCGAGCGCAAGAAGATCATGCAGCCCTTCGGCGACCGCTCGGGCGTGGTGATCGAGCCGATGCTGACCGACCAGTGGTTCGTGGACACGGCCAAGATCGTGCAGCCCGCCATCGACGCGGTGCGCTCGGGCCGCACGAAGATTCTCCCTGAGCAGCACGAGAAGGTGTATTTCCACTGGCTGGAAAACATCGAGCCCTGGACGATCTCGCGCCAGCTCTGGTGGGGCCACCAGATCCCGGTGTGGTACGGCCTCGACCTGGAAGCGCCCGATTTCCGCGACGACCAGGGCGACGGCGAGCTTGACCCCGTCGAAATGCTGCGCCTGCTGAACGACGACCGGCTGGTCCGCCCCGGCGAGATCCAGCACTGCGCCGCCAGCTTCGACGAGGTCCGCGCGAAGTTCTTCGACGAGCTTGCGGCCCAGCCTGCGCCCATCGCGGCGGGTTCGGTGATCGAGGTCGAGGACCGCGACGCCGCGCTACACGCTTTCGCCATGGGCCTTGCGGAATACGAGACGACGGGCGACCCGACCCGGATCGTCTATCCTGTCTGGCGCGACCCGGACGTGCTGGACACCTGGTTCTCCTCGGGCCTGTGGCCCATCGGCACGCTGGGCTGGCCCGAGGACACCGCCGAACTGCGCCGCTATTTCCCGACCGACACGCTGATCACGGGCTTCGACATCATCTTCTTCTGGGTGGCCCGGATGATGATGATGCAGCTGGCCGTGGTCGGCGAGGTCCCCTTCCGCACCGTCTATGTCCACGGGCTTGTCCGGGACGAGAAGGGCGCGAAGATGTCCAAGTCCAAGGGCAATGTCATCGACCCCTTGGAACTGATCGACGCCTATGGCGCCGACGCGCTGCGCTTCACCCTGACCAGCATGGCCGCGATGGGCCGCGACCCCAAGCTCGGGCCGAAGCATGTCGAGGCGAACCGCAACTTCGTCACCAAGATCTGGAACGCCACCCGCTTCGCCGAAATGAACGGCGTCTTCGACGCGCCCAGCGGTCAGCCCGCGCCCCGGCACACGGTGAACCGCTGGATCATGGGCGAAACGGCGCGGGCGCGGCTGGCGCTGGACGAGGCGCTGGCGGCCTACCGCTTCAACGACGCGGCGCAGGGGCTTTATGCATTCACCTGGGGCAAGCTCTGCGACTGGTATGTCGAGTTTGCCAAGCCCCTGTTTGACGGCGAACATGCCGAGGAAACCCGTCAGACGATGCGCTGGGTGATCGAGCAGGCGATCACCATGCTGCACCCGATCATGCCCTTCGTGACCGAGGAGATCTGGGCCCTGACCGGCAACCGCTCGACCATGCTGGTGCATGGCGACTGGCCGACCTACGGGGCCGAGCTGATCGACGCGCAGGCCGACCGCGAGATGAACTGGGTCATCGGCCTGATCGAGGGCATCCGTTCCGCCCGCGCCCAGATGGGCGTGCCAGCGGGCGCCAAGCTCGACCTGGTCGTGACCGAGGCCGACGCGGCTGCCCGCGCGGCGCTGGCCGCCAATGCGCCGCTGGTCGAGCGGCTGGCGCGGGTGAACGCGCCCGTGGATGGCGCGGCGGGGCGCGGGATGATCGCGGTCGCGGCGCCCGGCGCGTCCTTCGCGTTGCCCATCGGGGACGTGATCGACGCGGGCGCCGAGACGGCGCGGCTGGAGAAGGCATTGGTCAAGGTCGAGAAGGACGCCTCGGGCTTGCGGGGGCGGCTGTCGAACCCCAAGTTCGCCCAGAACGCCGACCCCGAGGTCATCGAGGAAACGCGCGGCAAGCTGGCCGATCTGGACGAGGACATCGCCCGCACCCGCGCCGCGCTGGAGCAGCTGAGGACTTTTTGACACACTGGTTTGAACGCATCGCCCTGCGGCGCATCGACGAGGCCGCAGCACGGGGCCAGTTGAGCGGGCTGCGGGGCGAGGGCAAGCCCTTGGACCGGGACCGCCTGCGCGAGACGGCCGAGGATGTCATGTACCGCATGATGTCCGACGCGGGCTTTTTGCCGCCCGAGCTGCAGATGGCCAAGGACATCGAGGCCAAGCGCGCGGTTCTGGACCAGATCGAGGACGAGGCCGAACGCACCCGCCTGCAGAAGCAGATCGCCCTGCTGGAACTGAAACGCGGCATGGCGGCCGACCAGCGCCGGCGCTTCGCGGCCGGCTGACGCGTATGGCGGCGGTTGCGCCCCAAGATGGGTATTTGGGCCAGAAAGAAGTCCTGAGCGTGGCGCTGGGCGCGGTTCTCTGCAGCAACGCAGGGTGCGTGGGCTCCATGCTCCGTCATGGAGCGCGCCTTGGCGGATGGTGCGTGCAGAGCGCGCACCCTTCGTCGTCGCCTTTATGATCGTTCGGGTCAGCGTAGAGTGCGTGGTCTTCACTCACCGTTATCCCTCATCTCAGGCGGAACTCGTCGGGGATGCCATCTTGTTCGAGCAGGACGAGGTCGGCCATGAGGGCAGCGATCGCGGGGGCCATGCCGAAGCCGATCTTGAAGCCTCCGTTGGCGACGAAATGACCGGGGCGGCCGGGCCAGGGTCCCAGAAGGGGCGCGCGGCTGGCGGCGCGCGGGCGGACCCCGGCCCAACGGTCGATCACGGGGGCGTCCCTCAGGGCGGGACAGAGGGTGCGGGCGCGCTCGATCAGGGCGTCGATCTGTGCGTCGATGCCGGTGGGATCGTCGAAGTCGCGTTCCGCGGTCGAGCCGATCGCCACAGTGCCATCGGCATGGGGCACGATGTGCAGCCCTTCGGCAAAGACCTGCGGCGCATCCGGGGCAGCGTGGGCCAGCAGGGCGGACTGGCCCTTGACCCCGCCCCCGATGCTGCGTCCAAGGTCAGAGGAAAGGGCCGTGAGTCCTGCGGCTCCGGTGGCCCAGATCACCGGGCCTTCCTGCGTGTCCGGCGTCTGCGGACCGGCGTTTTCCTCGATGGTGCCGCCACGTGCGCGGATCGCTGCCGCCAGCGCGGCACCGGCGGGGCGCGGCGAAAGGCGGGCCGTCAGGTTGTCGTTGAGGTAAAGCCCGCTTTCGCTGACAGGCAGAAGCGGACCGGCAGGCGCGTCGGTCAGTTCCATGCGGAAAGGGTCGGGCCAGACCTCGGCCGCCGCCGCGATGCGGGCGCGGAGGCGGTCCAGCGTCGCGGGATCGACGGGCTGGATGCGGCCGGTGCGGGCATAGCCGGGGTCGATGCCGCCGGCCTTAACGATCTCGGCCCACCAGCCTTCGGCGGCGACGAGCGCGTCGAGTTGCATCTGCTTCTTGGCGTTCCAGTTCTCGGGCGCGTGTGGCGCCAGCGCCCCCACCGTCCCGCCGCTGGAGCCTGCGCCGATGCGAGCGGCCTCGATCACCCGCACCTGCGTGCCGCGCTTCAGGCATTCCCAGGCGCAGGACAGGCCGAAGATCCCGGCGCCGATCACCGTCACCCTGCTTGCCATCGCCTCGTCCTTTCCCCATGAGCCGCGCCGAAGGGAGTTAGCGCCGATGACCCACGACGACCAGAGCGGGCTCGACTGGCGCGGCGCGATCCCCGTGTCGCGGCGCTTCGACGACCCGTATTTCAGCCTCGCCGGAGGGCTGGAGGAAACGCGCCATGTCTTTCTCGCAGGCAACGACCTTCCTGCGCGGCTGCGCCCCGGCTTTCACGTGGCCGAGACGGGTTTCGGCACCGGGCTGAACCTGCTTGCGCTGGCTCAGGTTGCCACCGTGCCCGTGCATTTCACCAGCTTCGAGGCTTTCCCGATGACGGTGGAGGAACTCGCCCGCGCCCATGCCGCCTTCCCCGAACTCGCCGCGCTGGCGGCCGAGTTGCGCGCGGGCTGGGATGCGCCCAGCTTCCGCGTGGGCCAGGTCACCGCCGAGATCGTTACAGGCGACGCCCGCGAGACGCTGCCGACATGGGAGGGGAGGGCGGACGCCTGGTTCCTCGACGGCTTCTCGCCCGCGAAGAACCCCGAACTGTGGTCGGACGCGCTGATGGCCGAGGTCGGCCGCCACACCGCACCGGGCGGCAGCTTCGCCACCTATACCGCCGCCGGCCACGTCCGCCGGGCGCTGGCGGCGGCGGGCTTCGCCGTCGAGCGTGCCCCCGGCTTTGCCGGCAAGCGCCACATGAGCCGGGGGATCAAGCCCTAGCGGCGCACCTGCGGAATGCGGCTCGGGGCATATTCCACGGGCGGGTGGGGCGGCTGGCCGTGGGTGACGCGCCAGAAGGCCGGCCCTCCACGCCGCAGGAACAGCGGCAGGGCCAGCACCATCCCCGCCACGAAGCCGCCCGCATGGGCCCAGTAGGCCACGCCCGAGTCCCCGCCGATCATCGCATAGCCCGAGAAGAGCTGGACGGCGAACCAGACCGCCAGCATCACCCAGGCGGGAATGGTGAACATCTTGATGAAGATGATGATGATCGCCACCACGTCCACCCTGGCGCGCGGGAACATCAGCAGATAGCCCCCCATCACGCCCGCGATCGCCCCCGAGGCGCCGACCATGGGCACGCCGAGGTAAGGCTCGGCCAGGACCTGCGCCCCGGCGGCGACCAGCCCGCTGCCCAGGTAGAACAGCAGAAAGCCGAGATGGCCCATCTGGTCCTCCAGGTTGTCCCCGAAGATCCACAGGAACAGCATGTTGCCGCCGAGGTGCAGCAGGCCCGCGTGCAGGAACATGTGGGTGAACCACCCCCACAGCAGTTCGCCATGCACCACCGCCACGGGATACAGCGCAAGCCTTTCCCACAGCCCGACCATGCCGCCCGCCCAAGGCGCCGTCAGCAGGAACAGCGCCACGTTCAGCAGGATCAGGACGCGGGTGACATGGGGCGTGCCCGTGGAAGGGTTGTGGTCTCGGATCGGGAACATGGCCTGCCCTTTCAGGGGTCGGATGTGGGGCCGGTTTCGCAGGCCTGACAGCCAAACACCCCATTGTGCAGGACGGTTCACAGGCTACAGATGAAGCCAGTCGGCGCCGGGCGCGCCGGATGCCGAGGGAGAGGCCGATGACCACGATGACCGACCGCAAGAACGCCGCCATCTCGCGCGGCGTGGGGATGACCACGCAGATCTATGCCGAGCGCGCCGAGAACGCCGAGATCTGGGACAGGGACGGTAACCGCTACATCGACTTCGCAGCCGGCATCGCGGTCGTGAACACCGGGCACCGGCATCCGAAGGTGGTGCAGGCCGTGAAGGACCAGCTCGACCGCTTCACCCACACCTGCCATCAGGTCGTCCCCTACGAGAACTACGTCGCACTGGCCGAGCGGCTGAACGCGCTGGTCCCCGGCGACTTCCCCAAGAAGACGATCTTCGCCACCACCGGCGCCGAGGCGGTGGAAAACGCCATCAAGATCGCCCGCTACGCCACCGGCCGCAGCGCCATTGTTGCCTTCACCGGCGCCTTCCACGGCCGCACCTTCATGGGCATGACGCTGACCGGCAAGGTCCAGCCCTACAAGGCGGGCTTCGGCGCGATGATGCCCGACGTCTGGCATCTGCCCTTCCCGAACGAGCTGCACGGAACCAGCCAGCAGGACGCGCTGGCGGCCTTGGACAAGCTCTTCAAGGCCGACGTCGATCCCGCCCGCGTGGCCGCGATCATCGTGGAACCCGTGCAGGGCGAGGGCGGCTTCTACCCCGTCCCCTCGGGCTTCATGCAGAAGCTGCGCCAGCTGTGCGACGACCACGGGATGCTGCTGATCGCCGACGAGGTGCAGACCGGCTTCGCCCGCACGGGGCGGCTGTTCGCGATGGAGCTGCACGGAGTCGCCGCCGACATCACCTGCATGGCCAAGGGCCTGGGCGGCGGACTGCCGATCTCGGCCGTGACCGGCCGGGCCGAGATCATGGACGCGCCGAACCCCGGGGGTCTGGGCGGCACCTATGCCGGCAACCCGCTGGGCGTGGCTGCCGCGCACGCCGTGCTGGACGTCATCGAGGAGGAGGGCCTGGCCGAGCGCGCCGAGCGGCTGGGGCAACGCCTCAAGCAGCGCTTGGCCTCCTTGCGCGACGACGTGCCCGAGATCGTGGACATCCGCGGCCCCGGCCTGATGAACGCGGTCGAGTTCAACGTGGCGGGCAGCGACAGGCCCAGCCCCGAGTTCACCAACCGCGTCCGCGAGGAGGCGCTGGCCCGAGGCCTCATCCTGCTGACCTGCGGGGTTCACGCCAACGTGATCCGCTTCCTGCCGCCGCTGACGGTGCCGGATGCCGTCTTCGAGGAGGCGCTGGATATCCTCGAGGATTCGATCCGCGCGGCCCGCGTATCCTCGCGCAGGGACGTGGAAAAGGACGGGCACCTCGCCCCCGGCAAGCAGGAAGCCTGACA